>NZ_JBIWML010000020.1:20804-114476 GCF_044766665.1 Kitasatospora sp. NPDC101801 | reverse complement strand
CCCCGTCTACTTCTGCGACCCGGCCAGCCCCTGGCAGCGCGGCTCCAACGAGAACACCAACGGCCTGCTGCGGCAGTACTTCCCCAAGGGCACCGCCCTGTCCACCCACAGCTCGCAGCACCTGGCCACCGTCGCCGCCGAACTCAACGGCCGCCCACGCAAAACGCTCGGCTGGGAAACCCCAGCCGAGCGCCTGCATAAACTGCTCGCGGCCTAGACAACCGACCACGTGTTGCAACGACCCCTAGAAACCGCCGACGAGGTGTCAGGGCCTTCCCGCATGCGGCGGGGTCAGGAGGCGTACGCCTGGATGTCGGAGAGCTGGGCGGCCGGCCAGCCCGTGTTGCCGGTGAAGGTCACCCGCAGGTGGCGGGCGGAGGCGGCCGGGAAGGCCACCGTGACCGTGTTGCCGGTGGCCGGGTCGAAGCCGTAGCCCGCCGAAGCCTTGGCGGTGCTCCAGGTGTTGCCGTCGGTACTGGTGAGCACCGAGAGCGTCTCGGTCCGCGCGCCCCAGCCGGCCGGCAGCCGGAGCACCAGGCGGGACACCGTGGTCTGGCTGCCGAGGTCGGCGCCCAGCGACTGCGGGAAGGCGTTGTTGGCGCTCTCCCAGTAGCTGTTCGGGTCACCGTCGTTGGCCCGCGAGACGCTGTAGACGTCCGCGTGGCTGGTCTCGGTGAGGGTCCGGCCCGCGAGCAGGTTGGTGTTGGCGGGCGGCGTGGAGGGGGAGGGCGAAGGGGACGGGCTGGTCGGCGGGGTGGTCGGGCTGCCGCCGGTGAGCACGGTCAGCTCGGAGAGCTGGGCGGCCGGCCAACCGGTGTTGCCGGTGATCGTCACCCGGACCCAACGGGTGCTGGTGGAGGGGAAGTTCACCGTGGCGGTGTTCCCGGCAGCCGGGTCGAGCAGCACGCCCCGGGCGGTGGCCAGGGTGGTGAAGGTGGTCCCGTCGGTGGATCCGGAGACGCTCACCGTCTCCGTCCTGGCCTCCCAGTTCGACGGCAGCCTGAGCTGGACGCCGGTCACGTTCGCGGCGGTGCAGCGGTCCACCGTCAGCGACTGCGGGAAGGCGTTGTTGGCGCTCTCCCAGTAGCTCGCCGGGTTGCCGTCGATCGCGTTGGCCGCGCCGTAGCCCTGGTTGGTGCTGGTCGCGCTCGCACCGACGGTGCAGACCGGCGGTGTGGAGGGGGAGGGCGACGGACTGGGCGACGGGGACGGGGAGTCGGACGGCGAGGGGGAGGGCGACGGCGAGGGCTGGCTGCCGTTGGCCGGCCGCCCGCCGTAGGTGAACCTCGGGTCCGGCCAGACGCCGGTGCAGGTCGAGCCCGACCAGCCGGAGTTGCCGCCGCCGTCGGTGATCACGAAGCCGGTGCCGACGCAGTTGTGGGTCGGGGTGGCGGCCTGGGCGATGTTCTTCGCCGTCACGTTGGTGAACTTCATGCTCGCGTTGGCCTGCGCCTGGATCGCGTAGGTGCCCGCGCCGTCGATGTTGATGTTGGTGAAGTTGATGCCGCTGGCCGCGCCCTCGATGGTCTGGATCGCCTCGTAGGAGCTGTCCAGGATGTCGCTGTCGGTGATGTTGACGGTCGCGCCGCTGATCGCCTCGTTGAGACCGCTGAACCAGACCGCGCCGACCCCGAAGTTCCAGTTGAAGTCGTTGTTGCCGGTCCGGATCAGGGTGTTCCGGGCGGCGGTGATGGTGCCCGCGACGGCGGTGCCGTTGCCCGAACTGACGCCCGGGTAGCGGTTGGCGATGTGCAGGCCGCCGCCGTTGCTGATGGTGTCCGCCATCACGTTGTCCGAGATGGTGAAGTCCTTGCCGCCGTACGTGACGATGTTGTTCGCCAGGATCGGCAGCACCACGGTGTTGTGGGTGAAGCTGTCGCCCACGTTCGGCACCCGCTCCGGCCAGGAGGCCAGGCCGTCGTCACCGGTGTTGCGGACGAAGGTGTTGGTGACGGCCGAGTTGGTGACGCCGGTGTGGAAGTTCACGCCGTCGGCGGTCTGGTCCAGGATCCGGCTGTTGCGGATGGTGAAGCGGTCCATCGGACCGTCCATCCAGGCGCCCACCTTGGTGTGCTGGATCCACAGGTTGTCGACCACCGAGTTGCTCATCGCCCCACCGAGGGCGTTCACCTGGTCGTCGTCCACCCGCTCCTGGATGTCTCCGATGAGGGCGAAGTCCTTGAGCGTGACGTTCCGGCTCGGGCCGCCCGCCTCGTGCGGCCGGACCGCGCCGCCGTAGCCGCCGCCGGCGACGTACTTGCCGTAGATGCCGGCCGCCCGGTTCCGGTTCACCGGGTCGCGCCCGCCGAGCACGCTGTACCAGGGCCCGGCCCCGGCGAGGGTGACGCCGTCGACCACCACGTGGTCGTAGAGGGTGAAGTTCCCCTGCGGGATGAAGACCGTCTTCCCCTGCGCCTGACCGGCGTTGACCGCCGCCTGGAACTTCGCGGTCGAGTCGGTGCCCCCGCTCGGGTCGGCGCCGAAGTCCGCCACCACGTCGAGGGCCCCGGCGGGCTTGGCGATCGGCGCGGCGACCTGCTCGAAGTCGGCCAGGTCGATGGTGAAGCTGGGCGACTGCGCGGTGGAGGAGACCTGCAGCCGGATCTTCGCCCCGGCGGGCAGGGTGGAGCCGAACATGGTCCGGGTCTCGTCGTAGAAGTGGTGCGGGTTGGTGTCGCCCGGGTTGTTGTTGAACGGGTAACCACCGTAGTACCAGCCGTACTTGGAGGTGACCGGCAGGTCCTTCAGCTTCGACCCGTTGACCAGCAGGTCGATCGAAGCGGTCCGCCCCCTGCCGTCGGCGGTGTCCGGCAGGCTGTACCGGAAGCTCATCGCGTTGGCGGGCGCGCTGAGCGTGAACTCCACGTACTGGCCGGTGGAGTTGAGCGTGACGGCCTGGCGGCCCGACGCCTCCGAGGGCAGCGTGCCGTAGTGCCGTTCGGGGCCGATCACGGTGCCGTTGGTGGCCGCGTACTCGGCTTCCTGTTCCTTGAACGGCACGGTGGCGCCCCGGCCGGGGACGTCCAGCGGGGAGAGCGTCGGCACCGCGGCGGCGTGCGCGGACTGGGCGGTCAGGCCGAGCAGGGCGGCGGAGCTCAGGGTGGCGGCGGTGAGCAGGGCGAGCGGTGCGCGCAGGCGGCGGAGCGGGGGTGGCTGCATGGGGGGATGCACTTCCTTGCTGGTCGCGTGGGTGGGAACGGCCGAGCGTTGGAGAGACTAGGCGCGACGGTGCATGAAGTCCATGTAGAAGTGCAAAATTTCGACAGAGATCGCGCAATTACGGCGGATCTACGGGTCGCCCCGGAATGTCAGGGGTCGACCCCGACTGTGGGCGCGGGGGCTTGGGTGGGGGTGAGCGTGGGCACCCGGTCAGGCGAACGGGTGCGCCGGCAGGGTCACCGCGTCGACCACGTCCCGCAGGTCGTACCGGCGGCGGTGGGCCGCGCGCTGCCGTTCGGCCCCGCCGCCGCCCCGGCGCAGCTCCGTCCACAGGCTGTGGACGGTCGCCGTGTCCCCGGCTGCGGCGAGCCCGGGGGCGATCCGGCGGAGCAGGCGTTCGACCAGTTCGACGGCGGGCGCGGGTGCGCCGGTGGTCAGGTCGATCCCGGCGCCGGGCAGGCCGTCCCGGGCGGCCCGCCAGTGCGCGGCCCGGAGCAGCAGGTCGGGCACCTGCGGGGGCCGGGCGCCCCGGGCCACCTCGGCCAGCAGCACGGTGGCCAGCGCCCGGGCGAGCCCGGCCAGCAGGACCACCACCCCGGCGTCGGCGTTCACGTCGCAGACCCGGATCTCCACGGTCGGGAACCGCTCGGAGGGGCGGGCGTGCCAGTAGACCATCCGGCGGTCGAGCAGCAGCCCGGAGTCGACCAGCCGGTCCAGCAGTGCGTCGTACTCGGCGGCGTCCGCGCACAGCGGGGTCGGCCCGGCGCCCGGGAACTGCGCCCAGCGCAGCGTGCGCCAGCCCGCGTAGCCGGTGTCCCGGCCGTCGTGGAAGGGGGAGTTGGCGGCGATCGCCTGCAGTGTCGGCAGCCAGGGCCGGAGGTGGTTGGCCAGTTGGACGCCGCTCTCCCGGTCCGGCACGCCGAGGTGGATGTGGCACCCGGCCACCCCCGCCCCCTGGTCGCCGTGCACCAGCGGCCCGTACTCGGCCACCATCCGTCGGTACCGGTCGTGGTCGCTGACGTCGAGTCGGGTGGCGGAGGGGATCACCATCGTCCCGGAGGCCACCGCCCGGCAGTCCGCCCGGTCGGCTGCGGCGGCGACGCCGGTGCGCAGCCGGAGCAGCTCGTCGCGGAGCTGGGCCAGGGTGTGCACCGGTACCGTCCGGGTCTCCACCATGGTCGGGAACAGCTCGCCGCCGACCTGGTCGCCGAGCAGCTCGGCGGCCGCCTTCAGGACGGTCGGCGCCGCCCCGACGGCGGCCCGGCTGTGCCGGTCGGCGAGCAGGAACTCCTCCTCGACACCGATGGTCGGCACCTGGCCCGATCCGGAATCCGACATCGTCGGTCGCTCCGTTCCCGGGCTGCCGCCCGTCGCTGGGCAGTCTGCCCGGCAACCGGAGGATGAATCACCTGACACGCCTGCCCGATCGGGTGGCGCGGGAGCTCAGTGGCGGTCGCCCAGCGCGAACAGCAGGATCACGAAGCCGGCGAAGAGGTGGGTGCCGGCGATGTAGAAGCTTGCCCGGACCAGCATCTGGCGGCGGCGGCTCTTCTCGTCGCGGACCGCCCCGCTGCCGACCGCCTCGCTGCGGATCGCCTCGCCCCGGACGGCCTCGCTCATCGTCGGGCTCCTTCGGGTCGCGGCCTGGTCTCAGATCCCAAGTGTACGGGCGCGCGCGGCGGCCCGGTCGAGCAGCCGGTGGACGTCCGCCTGCCGGGTGGCGGGGGCGTCGTTGTACTCGTCGGGCGAGCTGACGGGGTGTCCGCTTGCGTGCAGCACCTCCATCACCTGGATCCGGGCCCGGCGGGCGTCCCCCGGCGAGCCGAAGCCGTGGGCCAGTACGGCGGCCTGGGCACCGAGCAGGCAGACCCGGCCCTCGGCGTCCCACATGGTGCCCTGCACCCAGCCGGCCGCGGCCAGGTACCGGGAGGTCAGGGTCAGGTGACCGGCGATGCCGACCTCGGTCGGTGCGGGGGGCCTGCGCAGCAGCCGGTCCAGCAGGGTGGCGGTCGGCGGCCGGTGCTCCGCGTACCAGGGGCGGCGGACGCTGCCGAGCGGGCAGACGTGCGGCAGGTCGGGGCGGGCCGGGAAGGAGGCGAGGTACGACTCGATCTCGGCGACCAGGTCGGAGCTGTCGACGGTGAGCAGCGGGGGGAGGATTAACGGCTTATGGGGTGATTTCACCCTTTCTTGATACCCGACGTCCGGGCGACGCGCAGCGGGCGACGCGCGGGACGCCTCCGGTCGCGGAGGATTCCCGGATCCGGCGGTCGGCCGTGGGTGGGCGCGGGTAGCGTGCCGGTATGTCGATCTCCTGGGTGACCGTGCCGACGCCGCTGCCGAGTGGGCCGCTGCGGTTGGCCGTCACCGAGCAGGGGGTGGCGGCGGTCTCGTACCACGGTGACGCCATCGGGGGCGTGCCCGGCCGGGTGGGCACGCCGGAGTGCGCGGACGAGAGCCGGGCCGGGCTGGTGAAGGCCCGGCTGGCGGAGTACTTCGACGGTCAACGGACGGAGTTGGGGCTGCCGATCGACTGGCGGTTCACCACCGGCCCGCACCGCACCGTGCTGCAGACCCTGACCGCGCAGGCCGGCTACGGGCAGACCCTCACCTACGGCGAACTCGGCGCCCGCAGCGGGGTGTTCGAGGACTTCACGGACGGTGGCTGGACGGCCGCCCGGACGGTGGGGAAGATGATGGGCGCCAACCCGCTCTGCCTGCTGGTGCCCTGCCACCGGGTGGTCGCCTCGGACGGTATCGGCGGTTTCGGCGGTGGTCCGCGCGGTCTGGAGATCAAGCGCTGGCTGCTCACCCTGGAGGGCGTGCTGCCGCCGACCCTGGACTGGAACGGCCCCGGCTGACCCGGGGCCCCGGCGTCAGACCAGCGCGGCCAGCGGCTCCGGCCGCTGGGCCGGGAGCGTCACCGGCTGGTGCAGGTGCTCCGGCTGGCGGTGCGCGACCGGCAGCGGCAGCACCGGCTGGATGGCGGCCACCAGCGCGTAGTCCTCGCCGAGCAGCTCGTCGGCCGGTGGCAGCACCGGCACCCGGCCGAGCGCCAGCTGGACGGCGGCCAGCGGCAGGTTCAGCCCGCACAGCCGCAGCTGGTGCAGCCCCCCGGACGGCCGGGTGTTGATGTCCAGCAGCACCGGGACCCCCCGGTGGTGGCGGAACTGCACGTTGGAGAGGTACGCCATCTTGAAGGTCTCGATCAGCCGGCGGGTCGGCTCCAGGTACACCGGGTCGGTGGTGAAGCTGCGGCGGCGGCTGCTCTTGGTCCGGCCGACGGCGGCCAGCAGTCGGCCGTCCTGGTCGGCGAGGCAGTCCACCGAGACCTCGGGGCCCGCCAGGTAGGGCATCACCAGCAGGTCGACCGGCTCGGGGGCGTCGGCGATCGCGTCGGCCAGCTGACCGAGCTGCACGCTGCCGCTGGGCCAGCCGGCCAGCTGGCCCAGCTGGAACGGTTCCCGGGTGATGGTGCGGAACCCCTCGCCGCCCGCGCCACTGGCCGGCTTGAGGCAGGGCTGCTCCCCTGCGTACTCCAACTCCTCCACCGCGCGCAGCAGTTCGTCGGCGGTCCGGACGTGGTGCCAGCTCGGCACCGGCAGCCCGGCGGCCGCCATCGCGACGTAGCCGTCCACCTTGCTCTCGAAGGTGGCGATCGCCTGGGCGGGCGGGCAGACCAGTGTGACGCCCCGGGCGGCGAACTCGGCGCGGTGCCGCGCGATCGCGAGCTGGTGCAGCCGGGGGAGGAAGACGTCGATCCGGTGCCGGTCGCAGAAGTCGAGGGCGAACTCGAGGTACGCCTCGGCGGACAGGCCGTCCGGTTCCAGCAGCCCGTGGTCGGCGGCCGCCAGCACGGGGGAGTCGGCGTCCACGTGGGTGGCGTAGACCTCCACCGGCGCCGCCCGCAGCAGTTCGATGAAGAAGACGTTCTCGGCGTAGGTGCGGTTCAGCCAGACGCGGGTGGGGGCGATCACGGAGTTCTCCCTGGGAAAAGGGCAGCATGCAGGGTGGGAGGGCGTCTGGCAGAGGATGGCCGACCGGCCTTGACTGAGCCCTTGAAGTGGCACCTTAGCGCTCCCGGCCGAACGGATGAACGGGGGGTGGCGGCCGATCCGCCGGGGTGCCGGGGAGAATCCCCGATCGCTCGTCAACTCACTTGGAAAATCGCTCAGTTGACGGGGAGGTCGGCAGGTTTCCGGGATGTGAATTCTTCGCCGCCCCGAGTGCGGCGGCGCACGCGATGCACAGAAACGGCGCAGTCGGAGCGAGAACGTCCGAACAGTCACTGATTCGGGTGAGCCCAATGGCATTTGTCGATCAGCTGAGCCGGGTCGGCCGTCACCATGAACCACGCAACGCGATCCGTCCACCGTGCCCGCATCGTGCTCGCGGAGAGGCCCCTCGATGTCCATCGAAACCACTGTCGGCGTCCCCCATCAGGGCGGGGAGCCGTCGGTCCCGACCGGTGCCCACCCGCACCCGCAGCCGGCGCCGCAGCGCGCCCTCGGCACCGAGGCCGCCCGGCAACTGGCGACCACCACCAAGTCCGCCCCGCAGATGCAGGAGATCAGCGATCGCTGGCTGCTGAAGGTGCTGCCCTGGGTCGAGGTGTCCGGCGGCACCTACCGGGTGAACCGGCGGCTCAGCCACGCCGTCGGCCAGGGCCGGGTGGGCTTCGAACAGACCGGCTCCGAGGTCCGGGTGGTGGCGCCGACGCTCCGGGAGATCCCGCTGCTGCGCGACTTCCCGGACGACGGGCTGCTGGCCGAGCTGGCGGGCCGGTGCACCGCGCGGACGGTCGCTGCCGGCGAGCTGCTGGCGGAGGCCGGCCGGCCGGTCGACCAGGTGCTGCTGATCGCGCACGGCAAGCTCGACCGGCTGGGCGTCGGCAAGTACGGCGAGACCACGGTGCTCGGGATGGCGGCCGACGGCGACCAGCTGGGGCACGAGGCGCTCGGCCAGGCCGATCCGCGCTGGCCGTACGCGGTCCGGGCCGCCACGGCGGCCACCGTGCTGGCGCTGCCCCGGGCGGCCTTCCAGGAGCTGGCCGAGCGCTCCCCCGAGCTGCGCGAGCAGCTGGAGCGGTCCGCGGCGGGCGCCCGGCACGCCGTCAACAAGTACGGCGAGGCGCAGATCGAGCTGTCGGCCGGGCACCTGGGCGAGCACGAGCTGCCGAGCACCTTCGTGGACTACGAGCTCCGGCCGCGCGAGTACGAGCTGAGCCTGGCGCAGACCGTGCTCCGGGTGCACACCCGGGTCGCCGACCTCTACAACGAGCCGATGAACCAGACCGAGCACCAGCTCCGGCTGACCGTCGAGGCGCTGCGCGAGCGCCAGGAGTACGAGCTGGTCAACAACCCCGAGTTCGGCCTGCTGGCCACCGCCGCGTACGAGCAGCGGATCTCCACCCACTCCGGGCCGCCCACCCCGGACGACCTGGACGACCTGCTCAGCCGGCGCCGGAGCACCCGGTGCTACCTGGCGCACCCGAGGGCGATCGCGGCGATCGGCCGGGAGGCCAGCAAGCGCGGGCTGCACCCGGCGTCGGTCGAGCTGGACGGCAAGCGGGTCACCACCTGGCGCGGGGTGCCGATCCTGCCCTGCGACAAGATCCCGATCAGCGCGCGGCAGACCACCTCGATCCTGGCGATGCGCACCGGGGAGGACAACCAGGGCGTGATCGGGCTGCGGCAGACCGGCCTGGCCGACGAGTACGAGCCGGGGCTGTCGGTGCGGTTCATGGGGATCGACGAGAAGGCGATCATCTCCTACCTGGTGAGCGCCTACTACTCCGCCGCGGTGCTGGTGCCGAACGCGGTCGGGGTGCTGGAGAACGTGGACATCGCGTCCCGAGCCTGAGCACGGCGGGGCCGGGGCACCGGTCCGCGCACAGCCACTTTCTTCTGGGGGAGGACGTTTCATGGGGATCTTCGCGATCGAGCGGGACAGCCGCGAGGGGGTCGAGGCCATCGAGGTGCTGGCCCGCTCCCGGGCGGTGGTGGATCCGGCCCTTCGGGCGGCCGTCGAGTCGCTGCCGGCCGCGATGCGGCGGGTCTCGGGGTACCACTTCGGCTGGTGGGAGGCGGACGGCTCGCCCTCGGCCACCGGCTCGGGCAAGGCGATCCGCCCGGCCCTGGTGCTGGCGGCGGCCCAGGCGGTCGGTGCCGTCGGTCCGGCGGTGGCGGTCCGGGCGGCGGCCGCGGTCGAGTTGGTGCACAACTTCACCCTGCTGCACGACGACGTGATCGACCGGGACCACACCCGGCGTCACCGCCCCACCGCCTGGCGGGTGTTCGGCACCACCGAGGCGATCCTGGCGGGCGACGCGATGCACTCGCTGGCCCTGCGGGTGCTGGCCGAGGACGAGCACCCGGCCGCCCCGGCGGCGGTCCGGCGGCTGGCCGACTGCGTGGTCGAGCTCTGCGAGGGCCAGCAGGCGGACTGCGCCTTCGAGCAGCGCGACGACGTCTCGCTGGCCGAGTGCCTGGCGATGGCCGAGGCCAAGACCGGTGCCCTGCTCGGCAGCGCCTGCGCGATCGGCGCGCTGTACGGCGGCGCCGGGGAGCGGGCGGCGAACGCGCTGGACGCGTTCGGCCGGGAGATCGGGCTGGCCTTCCAGCTGATCGACGACCTGATCGGCATCTGGGGCGACCCGGCGGTCACCGGCAAGCCGGTCGGCGCCGACCTGGCCGCCCGGAAGAAGTCCCTGCCGGTGGTCTTCGCGCTCGCCGGCGGCCGCCCCGGCAGTGCCCGGCTGGCCGAACTCTACGCGTTGGAGCGCCCGTTGACCGCCCCCGAGCTGACCGAGGCGGCGGCTGCGGTGGACCAGGCGGGCGGCCGGGCCTGGGCCCAGAGCGAGTCCTGCGAGCGGATGGCGGCCGCGATCGCCCATCTCGCGGACGCCGTACCCGACCCGTCGGCGGCCGACGACCTGCTGGCGCTGGCGGAGCTGGTCACCCGAAGGGCGTACTGAGCTCGGTCCGACGGCACCGCCGGGGTGACCACCCCGGCGGTGCCGCTCGTTCCCCGGCTCAGCCCAGCGCGGTCAGCAGCCGCAGCTCGGTGGCCCGGTCGATCCCGAGGTCGGTGCTGCCCTGCCGGTAGGGGGCGGCGGCGGGGCCGCGCTCCTGGATCCAGGCCCAGGTGTCGGCGACCGTCTCGGCCAGCGGCCGGGTCCGCAGGCCGGCCGCGGCCGCCTTCGCCGAGTCGGCGGTCCAGATGTTCGACCACTCGGGTCCCGACGGGCTCCACAGCGGCAGCCCGGTCCACGGCGCGACCCCCGCCTCGGCGAGCAACTCGTCCGGCACCCAGACCAGTTCGGCCCCGCTGCCGGTGGCGGTCACACAGGCTTCGAGCAGTCCGCGCATGGTGCTGGAGCCGGGCGGCGCGGTGGTGACGTACCGTCCGGCGCCGCCCTGCTCCACCAGGTCGAGGCCGAAGGCGGCGAAGTCCCGGGCGTCGATCAGCTGGAGCTCGCGCTCCGGCCCGCTGCCCGCGATCACCCGGCCGCCCTCGGCGATCCGCTCCAGCCACCAGGGCAGCCGCCCGACGTTCTCGTACGGGCCGATCAGCAGGCCGCAGTTGAGGATCAGCGAGTGCCCGGGCCCGAACACCTCCAGCACCGCGCGCTCGCAGCCGGCCTTCAGGTGGTTGCCGGACGGCTGGTCGGCCGGGGTGTCGGCGGGGCAGGGATGGGTGGCGGAGTTCTCGTCGACCGGCAGCGTGGGCCAGTCGACGAAGGCGTGCACCGAGGAGACGAAGGTGTAGTGGTCGGTGTGCCCGTGCAGCGCCCGGGCGGCGAGCGCGACCGCGTACGGCTGCTGTCCGGAGGTGTCCAGCACGGCGTCCCAGTGGCGGCCCGCGATCAGCCGGGCCAGGTCCTCGGGGGAGTTGCGGTCGCCCCGGACGGCTTCTACGCCGGGCTGGTCGGGGCCGGAGCGGCCGCGGTTGAAGGTGGTGACCCGATGGCCACGCTGCAGGGCCTGGGTCACGTAGGCGCGGCCGAGGAAGGAGGTGCCGCCGATCACGAGGAGGTTCATGCCGTCCAGCCTCCGTCGGCCGGGCGGCATCCGGAAGCGGGGTTCGCCCTGGGCAAAGCCGGTTCACCGAGAGCTGACACCCCGTCCGACATGCTGGTCCGTCGGGGGCGGCATAGCATCCGTTCCGTACGGATTATGACGTTATGTCCGACCTGGGGAGCGCGACGGCATGGGAGACCCGGCACTGGTGGATCCGGCGACGGTGCGCAGGACGGCGGCGGAGGGCTGGCTCTGGGGGTTCAGCCTGCTGGAGAACTACCGGACCATGTACCCGCAGGCCATCGACGAGGCGGACCCGCGCCATGTCGGTGGCTTCGGTGTGTTCCGGCACTACCCGCAGCCCTTCACCGCGGCCAACACCGACGTGGTGACGCCGAACAACGACACCCCCTACTCCTGGGCCTGGCTCGACCTGCGGGCTGAGCCGTGGGTGATCGAGGTCCCGGCCGTCGACCGCTACTACGTGCTCCCGGTGCACGAACTCGACACCCCGTACGTCGGTTTCGTCGGGGCCCGCACCACCGGGCAGGAGGCCGGCCGCTACCTGGTCACCGGCCCCGGCCACCGGGACGTCCCGGCGGACGGCTTCGACGGGGTGCTGCGCGCCGACACCGACCTGCTCGGCATTCTCGGCCGCACCTACCTGGCCGGCCCGGAGGACGTCCCCGAGCTGGAGCGGATCCAGGCGCGGTACCGACTGCTGCCGCTGAGCGGGCACCTGGGCACCGAGCCGCCGCCCGCCGCACCCGAGCCGGTCTGGCCGGTCTGGCGGGAGGAGATCAGAGACAGTCCGGAGTTCTTCGTGCTGCTGGACTTCCTGCTCGGCTTCTTCCCGCCCCGCCCGGCCGGCAGCGCCTTCCCCGCCGAGCTCGACCTGCGCCGCCGGCTGGCCGAACTCGGTATCGGCAGCGGTGACTTCGAACCCGCCACGCTGACCGCCGAGCTGCGCGAGTCGATCGCCCAGGGCATCGCGGACGGCCGGGCCGAGCTGGAGCGGGCGGCCGCCCGGACGACCGGCTCGGACGGACTGTTCGGCACCCGGGCCGAGTTGGGCGAGGACTTCCTGACCCGCGCGGTCGGCGCCCACATGGGCCTGTACGGACTGCCGTCCGCCGAGGCCTGGTACGGCGGCTGGGCGGCCGACAGCGAGGGCAACCGGCCGCCGGACGCCTCGGAGCGCGACTACGTGCTGCACTTCCCGCCCGACCGGCTGCCGCCGGCCCGGTTCTTCTGGTCGGCCACCATGTACGGCCTGCCGGACCGACTGCTGGTGGACAACCCGCTGGAGCGGTACTCGATCGGCGACCGCACCCCGGGGCTGGTGTACGACCCGGACGGCGGGCTGACCCTGCACGTCCGGCACAAGCGTCCGGCCGACGCCGAGCACAGTGCCAACTGGCTGCCCGCCCCGGACGGCCCGTTCACCGTCGTGATCCGGGTCTACGGCCCCGACCAGGCCGTCCTGGACGGCAGTTGGACCATCCCACCGCTCACCCCGCGAGCGCCGGAGGTGGCCGGGGCATGACCGAGGCCAAGCCCGGAGCCCTGGCGGCCGACGCCTACGTCTACGGCTACCCGATGGTCTTCGACCTCACCATGGCCGACCGGTGCGTCCGGCAGGGCATGGGCAGCCTGCCCGCCACCGGGTTCAACCGCTTCGGCCACGCCGACCGGCTGGCCACGGCCGACACCGAGTTCGTCTCGGTGAACAACGACACCGTCTACTCGGTCGCCCAACTCGACCTGTCCGGCGGCCCGTTGCTGCTGGACGTGCCGGACACCGACGGTGCGTACCTGGTGCTCCAGTTCGTCGACGCCTGGACCAACAACTTCGCCTACCTGGGCCGTCGGGCCACCGGCACCGGCGCGCAGCGGCGGCTGCTGGTGCCCCCGCACTGGCACGGCACCCCCGCACCGGGCCTCCAGGTGATCGAGTGCCCGACCACGGTCGCCACCGTGGTCGGCCGGAACGCCTGCGACGGCCCGGCCGACCTGCGCCGGGTCCGTGACCTCCAGCAGCGGCTGACGCTGACCCCGCTGGAGCCCGGCGGGGTGTACGCGGGCCTGTCCGAGCCCGACCCCGAGGTGCCGGAGCAGCTCCGCTTCCTGGAACAACTGCGGGTCTGGGCGGCGCAGTTCCCGCCGGCGGCGGCCGACCTCGAGTACCAGCGGCGGTTCGCCCCGCTCGGCCTGCTGGACACCGGCAGCTCGCCCTACCGCAACCCCGCTCCGGACTGGGCCGCCGAGCTGGCCGCCGGACTGGCCGAGGGCCGCCGCCGGGTCGAGCTGGCGGGCCGCCCTGACCCGGGCAGGCCGGGCGGCGAGTGGATGCTCAACCTGCACCTCTTCGACTACAACCTGGACCACCTCGGTCCCGGCACCGTCGACGAGCCGCAGTGGCGGATCCCCGACCGCCGGGCCGCCCACCTGACCCGCGCGGTCGCCGCCCGGGCCGGACTCTGGGGCAACCACGCCTACGAGGCGGCGTACGCGGCCGTCTTCCAGGACGCCGACGGCCGGGCCCTGACCGGCGCCCGCTCGTACACCCTGCGCTTCGACAGCCCGCCGCCGGTGGACGCCTTCTGGTCGCTCACCATGTACGACGCCACCGACTACTACCTGGTGGCCAACCCGATCGACCGCTACTCGATCGGCGACCGCACCCCGGGCCTGGTGTACGCGCCGGACGGCTCGCTCACCCTGGTGCTCCAGCACCGCCGCCCGGACGACCCGGCGGAGGCGGCCAACTGGCTGCCCACCCCGGAAGGCGAGTTCCGCCCGATGATCCGGCTCTACCAACCGGGGGCCGCCGTCCTGGACGGGACGTACCGACTGCCGCCGATCCGGCCCCGCTGAGCGCCCGTCAGGGGCCGGGGCGCGGTGGTCCGGGCGGAGGCCGTGCGCTCCGCCGGGCCGGATCGCCGGCCGCGGGACCTGTAACACCCCGTGGCCGTCACTGCGTCAGACAAGTGTGAGCGGGTGGCGGCAGGCGGGGGAGTGGTGAGGGTGGGCGACCGGGGCGGGCGCGACCGGGACGAGCGGTACCTGGAGTTCGCGGCGGCGGGCGGGGGCCAGCTCTACCGCTCCGCCTGCCTGCTGACCGGCGGGGGCACCCACCTCGCCGAGGACCTGGTGCAGGAGACCCTCGGCCGGATGTACGCGCTCTGGCGCCGCTCCGGCTGGCTGCTCGGCGGCCGGACGATCGACAACCCGGCCGGGTACGCCCAGCGGGTCCTGTTCCGCAGCTACCTGAGCCACCAGCGACGGCGTAGCAGCACCGAGCGCCCGACCGGCGAACTCCCCGACCGGGCCGGGCCGGACGGCGACGACGGGACCCTGCGGCTGACCCTGCTCGAAGCGCTCGCCCGGCTCTCCGCCCAGGACCGGGCGGTGCTGGTGCTGCGGTACTGGGAGGACGTCAGCGTCGAGCAGACCGCCGAGATCCTGCACTCCAACTCCGGTGCCGTACGCACCCGGACCTCCCGCGCGCTGGTCCGGCTCCGCGCGCTGCTCGGCGACTCGCTGGCCGAGCTGATCGGGCACTGAGCGCCGCTTCCGATCCGCCGGGCCGCTGGGCCCGTTGCCTCCGATCCTTCCGAGAGACGGTGATCCGCGATGTCCGAACAGCCCGACTTCGAGGGCGAGTTGACCCAGGCCCTGCGCCGGGCCGGTGCCGCCTTCGAACCCGACCAGCACCGACTCACGCTCGGCGGAGCCGTCCGGGGCCGCCGGATGCGGCGCCGCCGGGCGTTCACCGTGACGGGTGGTGCGGCGGCCGTGATGCTGCTGGTGGCCGGCACGGTGGCCGTCGCGGGACTGCCCGGCGGCGCCGCCCGCCCGGTGCCCCCGGCGTCCAGTGCCTCACCGACCGCACCCGGCATGACGGGCCCGCAGCTGCTCGCCGCGCTCACCCCGCACCTGACCGGTTTTCAGGTGGTCGACTCCGAGGCGGTCGACACCGCCGAGTCCCTGCGCACCGGGCGGTTGCCGATGCTGTCGGTCACCGTGGACGACGGCCGGGGACAGGCCCTGGTGGTGGTCACCGTCAACCGGCTGCCGATCGAACCGGGCGGCGGCCCGGTCAAGATCGACTGCCCGTCCGGGCCGTCCGCGACCGAGATCTGCGAACAGAGCCGGACGGCCGACGGCGGCACCCTGACCCTCCGCCACCAGCAGCCGCCGGACGGGGACCCGGGGCGGAGCCGGTCGGCCACGCTGGTCACTCCCGACGGGCGGTGGGTGGACGCCAGCACGTACAACTTCGCCTCCATGGTCGACCAGAACCTCACCCGCGCGGAGCCCCCGCTCACGGTGGCCCAGCTCGGGGCGATCGCCGGCGACCCGGTCTGGCGACCCGCCTTCGAAGCGATCCCGGCGGCCGGGCTGACCCAGCTCACCCGCCCGGCGATGCTCGACGGGCAGCGGATCGCGGCCGTGGTCCAACCGCTGCTCCCCGCCGGTGCGGTGGTCGACCGGAGCAGGCCGGACGTCGACAGCCTGCACCTGCGGGTGAACTCCGGCGGAGTGGACGTCCTGCTCCGGGACTGGCGGAAGCCGCCGATGGGCACCCCGGCCGACGAGTTCGCCGGGGCCGAGCGGCTGGCGGACGGCACCCTGCTGCTCGCCAGGACCGAACCGAACGGTGGAGCCACCGAGCGCAACGTGGTCGAGCTGCTGCGTCCGGACCGGGTGCGGGTCACGGCCTCCGCGCTCAGCCCGCCCTCCGGTGAGGGCCGACCGCCCGTCGGTACACCGGTGCTGACGCTCGACCAGCTCCGCACCCTGGCCCTCGCGGTGGCGGCGGAGGCCAGGCAGGTGCCGTAGCCCGGTCACGGGGTCGCCTGGGGGGTGGGGGTCGCCGAGGCGGAGGCCGAGGCGGACGGCGACGGCGACGGCGACGGCGAGCCGGTGGGGGTCGGTGTGGCGGTGGGGCTCGGGCCGGGCCCGGGCGGGTCGGTCGGCGTGCTGCTGGGGGACCCGCCGGGCGTGGGCGACGGACTGTCGCTCGCCTCCGGGGTGGGGGACCGGGACGGGATGCCCCGGTCGGACGGGCCGCCCTCCAGGGTGACCACGGCCTGCGACGGCGGCAGGGCGATCCGGGCCCGCCACTGGTGGTCCGGGGCCCGGGACTGGTCGACCGTGACGGTGACGGTGATCCGCTGGGCGGGGGCCAGCGTGCCGGAGTCGCGGCTCAGCCGGAGCCAGTCGGCGTCCACCTCGGCGTGCCAGTGGATCGTGGTGCCACCGGAGTTGACCAGGGTGATCACCGTCCGCTCGCCGAACTCCTGCGCCTCGACGGTCAGCTGCCCCGGACCGGTCGGCAGTGGCGCACTCGGGGCTTCCAGCCGGGGCGTGGCGTTGCCGAGCCGGGTGGCACCGTGCCCCGGCACCGGGACGGCCGGGCCAAGGACTGACGGCAGCAACGTTTCTGCGCTCGTGGTGACCGACCCGGCCAGCTCAAGACCGTGCTCCGAGACGGTGGGCGCCGTCGGCGGCTCCTGCGCCGGTGGTGACGTCGGCTGCGCGGGCGTCTCCACCCGCACCGAGGAGAGCGCCGCCGAGCCCGCCACACCGTCGTCGCTGCGGTGTGCGCCCCAGAGCGCCACCACCGGCGCCGTCAGCACCGCCGCCAGCACGCCCGTGGTGACCACCCGCTGACGGACCGCCGGCCCGCCGAACCGGCTCGGCGCCCGGTGCCGGGGGAAGCCCCGCTGGTCGAACCGGAGCGCACCCTCCTCGGGCCCGGCCGGCCGCCGGGACACCATCCGGGCCCGCAGCTCCTCCGGCGCGGGCAGCAACGGCAGCCCGGGCAGCGCCGCCAGGCCCCGCCCCAGCTCGCCGGAGACCCGCTCGGCCGTGCCCCGGCAGGTCGGGCAGTCCACCACGTGCCGCACCAGCTCACGGCGCAGCGCCGGCCCGAGCACCCACTCCCGCCAGCTCTCCGCCCCGGCCCCGCCCAGCTCGGCCAGCACCGGGCAACTGCCCACGCCGAGCACCAGCAGCGCGACCCGCGTCCGCCATACCTCCGCCTCGGCGGCGGCCAGCAACTCGTCGCCCGCCGCCCGGGACAGCTCCAGCACGGCGGCCACCTCGTCCGGCCCGAGCCGGTGGCGGACCGCCAGCTCCAGCGCCTCGCGCTGCTCCGGCGGCGTGCCGGCCGCCTCCGGCCAGGCCAGCGACGCCAGCTCCCGCCGGTGCTCCGGCCCCGGGGCCACCAGGCCCTCGGCCAGCCGCCGCAGGCAGCAGTGCCGCGCCAACGAATACAGCCAGGCCCGGCGCAGCGCGGGATCGGCCAGCCGCTCGCCGTGCCGCAACGCGAGGTCACGCACCTCGCGGACCGCCGCAACGGTGGCGTCGTGCTCGCACAGGACGGAGAGACAGTACGTGAACAGCCCGTCGGCGTACTGGTCGTAGGCCGCCGCCGTGGACGTGGGGGAAGTCGTCACCCGTCCGACGCTAGGCACCTCGCCCCGCCCGGGGGCCGAATCGAGCCCCTTGTACTTCTTTCGGGTAACAACACCACCCGACCGAGAACCTTTGGCCGGCGCTTCGGAAGAGTCAGGGGCTCGGGGCTCTGCTGGTGTGCGGCTCCGCCGCGTGGGTGACGCCGGCCTTTTGGCAGGTGCTCGGCCCGCTACGGGGTCAGGGGCTCGGGGCTGTGCTGTTGTGCGGCTCCGCCGCGTGGGCGCCGCCGGCCTTTTGGCAGGTGGTCAGCCCGCTACGGAGTCAGGGGCTCGGGGCTCTGCTGATCTGCGGCTCCGCCGCGCGGGCGACGCCGGCCCTTGCAAGGTGATCCCTGCGTGGGCGGTCAGGCACTTTCGCAGTGACCCGAGCGCCAGATCTCCTCGCCCACGCGGCGGAGCCGCACCTCAGCAGAGCCCCGAGCCCCCGGACCGAAGACGGCCCAGCACCTGCCGAAGGCGAAACCCGGTTGTCGGTCCCAGCCGCTACGGTGGGCCGCATGGCTGCCCGCACCAAGACCACCGCCAAGGCCCGCCCGGCGTACCGCTGCACCGAGTGCGGCAACCAGCTGCCCAAATGGGTCGGCCGCTGCCCCGAGTGCAACGCGTGGGGCACGGTGGAGGAGTACGGCGCCGTCCCGATCCGGACCACCGCCGCCGGCCCGGTCAGCACCCCCGCGAAGCCGATCGGCCAGATCGACGGCAAGGTGGCGACCGCCCGGACCACCGGTGTGCCCGAGCTCGACCGGGTGCTCGGCGGCGGCCTGGTCCCCGGTGCGGTGGTGCTGCTCGCGGGTGAGCCCGGGGTCGGCAAGTCGACCCTGTTGCTGGACGTGGCGGCCAAGGCGGCCAGCGACCAGCACCGCACGCTCTACGTGACCGGCGAGGAGTCCGCCAGCCAGGTCCGGCTGCGGGCCGACCGGATCAACGCGCTCTCCGACCACCTCTACCTGGCCGCCGAGTCCGACCTCGGTGCGGTGCTCGGCCACATCGACGCGGTCAATCCCGGCCTGCTGATCCTGGATTCGGTGCAGACCATCGCCTCCGCCGAGCTGGACGGCGCACCCGGCGGCCCGGCCCAGGTCCGCGAGGTGGCGGGGGCGCTGATCCGGGCGTCCAAGGACCGGGGGATGGCGACGCTGCTGGTCGGCCACGTGACCAAGGACGGTTCGATCGCCGGGCCCCGGCTGCTGGAGCACCTGGTCGACGTGGTGCTGAGCTTCGAGGGCGACCGGCACGCCCGGCTGCGGATCATCCGGGGCATCAAGAACCGCTACGGCGCGACCGACGAGGTCGGCTGCTTCGAGCTGCACGACGAGGGCATCATCGGCCTGGCCGACCCGTCCGGGCTGTTCCTGACCCGGCGTGACAAGCCCGTCCCCGGGACGTGCCTGACGGTGACTCTGGAGGGCCGCCGGCCGCTGGTGGCCGAGGTGCAGGCGCTGATGGTCGACTCGCAGATCCCGTCCCCGCGCCGGACCACCTCCGGCCTGGAGTCGCCCCGGATCGCGATGATCCTGGCGGTGGTGGAGCGGCACGGCGGCGTGAAGCTCGGCAAGCAGGACATCTACACCGCGACGGTCGGCGGCGTGAAGCTCACCGAGCCGTCCGCCGACCTGGCGATCGCGCTCGCGGTGGCCAGCTCCTCCTCCGACACCCCGCTGCCGAACGGCCTGGTGGCGATCGGCGAGGTCGGTCTGGCGGGCGAGGTCCGCCGGGTGACGGGCGTTCAGCGGCGGCTCGCCGAGGCGCACCGGCTGGGCTTCACGCACGCCTTGGTCCCGCCGGACCCGGGCAAGGTCCCGCGCGGGATGAAGGTGGTCGAGGTGGCGGACATCGGCGAGGCACTGCAGGCCATCCCGGGCCGCCGCAAGGCCGCCGCGAAGCCCCGTACCGAGGCCGCCGGAGGGCCGCCCGCGCCCCGTCCCGCACCGGTCGCGGCACCCGTCGTGGCCTACCCGGAGGAGCTCATGGAGGGCTGGGAGCCGGTCGACTCGGACGAACTCAACTGACCCGGACCTCCTTATTGCCGAACGCCGTTAGACTTTCCCCTGTTTAATCGGCATGAAGTGCAGTAATGAGAGACAGACCGTCGGGCACCACGCCACGCGGTCCGGGTCGACCGGAGGAGTCACGTGGCAGCCAACGACCGGGCGGACAGGTCCTCCCGCGAGGAGGCCCTACTGCGGGCCTCCCTCACTGCCATCGCCCCGGGGACGGGTCTGCGCGACGGTCTGGAGCGGGTGCTCCGGGCCAACACCGGCGGGCTGATCGTGCTCGGCTTCGACAAGACGGTGGACTCCATCTCCACCGGCGGCTTCGTGCTGGACGTCGAGTTCACCGCCACCCGGCTGCGTGAACTGTGCAAGCTCGACGGCGCGGTGGTGCTGGACAAGGACATCACCAAGATCCTCCGGGCCGGGGTGCACCTGATGCCCGACTCGACCATCCCCACCGACGAGACCGGTACCCGGCACCGCACCGCCGAGCGGGTCAACCGGCAGACCGGCTTCCCGGTGGTCGCGGTCTCGCACTCGATGCGGCTGATCGCGATGTACGTGAACGGGACCAGGCGGGTACTGGAGGACTCCACCACCGTGCTCTCCCGGGCCAACCAGGCGCTGGCCACCCTGGAGCGCTACAAGCTCCGTCTGGACGAGGTGGCCGGCACCCTCTCCGCGCTGGAGATCGAGGACCTGGTCACCGTCCGGGACGTCACCGCGGTCGCCCAGCGGCTGGAGATGGTCCGCCTGATCGCGGCCGAGATCGCGGGCTACGTGCTCGAGCTCGGCACCGACGGCCGGCTGCTCTCGCTCCAGCTGGACGAGCTGATCGCGGGCGTCGAGCCCGAACGCGAGCTGGTCGCCCGGGACTACTTCCCCGAGCGGGCCGCCAAGCGCGGCAAGACCGTTCCGGACGTGCTCGCCGACCTGGAGGCGCTCACCCACGCCGAGCTGCTCGACCTGCAGACCGTCGCCAAGGCGTTCGGCTACCCGGGCACGCCGGAGTCGCTGGACTCGGCCGTCTCGCCGCGCGGCTACCGCCTGCTGGCGAAGGTGCCCCGGCTGCCCAACACCGTGATCGAGCGGCTGGTCGAGCACTTCGGCGGCCTGCAGAAGCTGCTGGCGGCCAGCATCGACGACCTGCAGACGGTCGAGGGCGTCGGCGAGACCCGGGCCCGTTCGGTCCGCGAGGGGCTCTCGCGGCTCGCAGAATCGTCCATCCTGGAGCGCTACGTCTGACCCTCGCTGTACGCGGGGGCGGGGCGGGGGCCCCGGGCCGAGGCCCGTTCCTTACCGGCCCGGGCTGACCCGTCCTCAGCCCTCGTTGGGGGCCGCCGGCTTGAGCGCGTAGAGCAGGCTGAGCAGCGTGACGTCCACCGCGTCCGGGTCGGTGCTGTCGCCCTCGGCCGCGAGCTCGTCGAGGATGCCGCCGAGCTGGTTGCGCAGTTTGACCACCCGCTCGGGGCGCAGGCGCAGCGTGAAGTGGCTGAACATCGCGGGTGAGGCGGGCTTGCCGGGCGCTGTGCTCGGCAGGTTGAGCCGGTCCGCCAGGTAGTGGTTGCGGAAATCGGTCCGGACCAGGTCGAGTGCGGCGAGCAGCGGGCCGATCGCCTCCTGCCGGTCGATGTTGCCGTCGGCGAAGACCGCGCCGGAGAGGCGCAGCGACTTCTGGGCCGGCCGGTAGCGGCTCTCGGTGATGCCCGACACCACCCTGGTGCCCGCCACCTTGATCAACGCGGTCTGTTCGAGCTGCTTGATGTGCCGGTAGAGCTTGGTCGGCGGCTCGTCGAGCGCGGTGGCGATCTCCTTGACCGTCAGCGGCTCCGGGTCGCGTTGCATCAGCAGGCCGATGATCGACAGCCGCACGGGGTCGGCGAGGGCCTTCAGCGTTGCCAGGTCGCCGACTTCACGCTCGTTCAGTTGCTCATCCACCGGTTCATTAACCCATGAACGTCAACGCTTGCGCCAATGCTCACCCTTCTGCAACCATTCACGCCGACGTGAATGGTTGCAGAAGGGTGACCGTCCACGCTCGGGTGAACGGGGTGGGGCATGACCGCGCAGCTGCAGGACGGGGATCGCGAGCACGGCGACGAGGCACCGGTGACGGCAGCCACGGCCCAAGCGCCAGTGGAGGCACAGGCACAGGCACAGACCGGGGCCCAGGCGCCGGCCCCCGAGCCTCGGGCCGTCCGCCTCGTCCCGCTGCACCGCAACTGGCGCTACCAGGCGCTGTGGAGCGGAGCCGCCGCCTCGATGCTCGGCACCATGCTCGCCGACACCGCCTACCCGCTCCTCCTGCTGGCGATGACCGGTTCCCCGTTCCTGGCCGGAGCGTTCGGTGCGGTCCAGTTCACCGCCTCACTGCTGTTCGGCCTGCACGGCGGCGCCCTCGCCGACCGCCTCGACCGCCGACGGATCCTGATCGTCGCCGACACCGTCCGGCTGCTGGCCGCCCTCTCCGTCCCGGCCGCCCTCTGGCTGGACCGCTTCACCGTCTGGCACGCCCTGCTGGTGGCCGCCGTGATCGGCACGAGCATCGCCTACGCGGGTCCGGTCCGCACCCTGGCGGTCCGTTCGCTGGTGCCGCCCGCGCAGCTGCGGCAGGCGCTCACCCAGGACGAGGTCCGGGTCAACGGTGCGGCGCTGCTCGGCCCGCCGCTGGCCGGGCTGCTGCTCGGCCTGGGCCGGACCGTCCCGTTCCTCGGCGCCGCCCTCGCCTCGCTCTACTCGCTCGCGACCGCCTGCCTGGTCCGCTTCGACGGCCGTCCGGCCGGGCCGAGTACCGACCGGGCTACTGCGGGCGGCCCGGCCGACAGTGCGCTGGCGGGCCTCCGGGTGCTCTGGGCCGACCCGTTGATGCGGGCCGTGGTCGGTGTGGTCGGCGTGATCAACCTGATCGGTGCCGCGACCCTGCTGCCGCTGATGGTCCTGCTCCGGGACGGCGGTACCTCGACCACCGGCACCGGCCTGGTGCTGGCCGGCGAGGCGGTCGGCGGACTGCTCGGCGCCCTGCTGGTCCGCCCGCTGCACCACCACCTGTGCCCCGGGCGCCTGTTGCTGGGCGTCGCCTGGTCCATCGTCCCGCTGCTGCTGGCCCCCGCCCTGGTCGGTGACCCGGTCGAGCTCTTCCTGCTGCTCCTGGTGGTGTCGCTCGGGGTGCCCGCGCTGCGGGTGATGGTGGACCTGCTGATCTTCCAGCAGGTCCCCGACGACCTGCGGGGCCGGGTGATCGCCGCGACCATGACGCTCTTCATGCTCGGCATGCCGCTGGGCGGCTTCGTCAGCGGACTGCTGCTCGACCACCTCCGGCCGGTCGCCGTGCTCCAGCTGCTGACCGCCCTGCTCGCCGTCGCCCTGCTCCCCGCCACCTTCAACCGCGCGCTGCGCCACGCGGCCTGGCCCGCCCGGACCGCTCAGGCCGACGCCCGGTAGCGCCCGGCCCGGCTTGAACCGGCCGGAACCGGGCGGGCCGGAGAGCTGGGCCGGGGAGGTCAGTCCTCCAGGCGGATCGAGGTGCGGGCCGAGACCGGACCGCCGGCCGGGCCGTTGAGGGTGGCCTGGACCAGGTAGCGGCCGATCGGCGCCGGAGCGGCGTCCGGGGTGGCGCACTGTGGCTTGCTGCGGCCGCGCTCCCAGGTGAACGTCTCGGTCAGGCCGCTGCCCGCGCCGAGCTGGACCCAGGTGTCCTGACGGTCCGTCGGGCAGTCGCCGGAGGACCAGACCCGTTCGTTGGACTCGGCCAGCGTGACCACCACGCTGGAGGCGGTCCGGCCGAGGTTGACCCGGCAGGTGCCGGTCGAGGTGTTCCGGACGGTGAGCGAGAGCCGGGGCTTGTCCTTCGCCTTGTAGGCGTCCTGACTGCCCGCCAGCTCCAGCGAGACCTGGGAGGCGGTGCAGACCGGGAGGGCCATCACCTCGGCGGTGTTCACCGGCGGGGGAGTGCTGCCGCCGCCGGTGGTGCCGCCCGCGCCGCCCGTACCGGTCGTACCGGCGGTGCCGCCGCCGGCGGTGCCCGCGCCGCCCGTGGTCGCGGTGCCGCTGCCCGTGCCGCCGTTGGTGAGGCTGACCTCGCCGCCGCCCGAGCCCGAGACCCCGCCGGTGGCGGCCGAGCCGCCGGTGCCGCCGGGACGGGTGGTGATCGCCGGCCCGGTGGGGTCGGCACCCGGGGTGATCGACTGGGCCGGAGCCGGCTGGGCCGCCTTGCCCTGGCCCGGTTTCCCGCCGCCGCCGGAGCCCGTGACCAGCCAGAGGACCAGCGCGAGGAGGGCTGCCACGGCCACGAGCACGACGACGCGCCGTCGCCAGTAGATCGAGGCCGGCAGCGGTCCCACGGGTTGACGCAGAGAAGGCACGCGCAAACTCTACGAGACCCGGCGTACCCGATGGTGCATCAACACCGCTGCTGCGCCGGTTCCTTCACATCATCCGTGTTTTGCTCCGGACGGGGGAGCGGGACGAGCGCCGCTGCGAGCCGTTCCTCGGAGGACGAAGTCGTCGGTCACACTGTGGGCCGGTCTTCCGCAGATCGCCCGTCGCGGCCGCCCCGGAGGGCGTCCGGGCGGCCGGGGCGGCCCCCGTTCCCCCGGGTGGAGCAGGGCGGCCCGCATGGCAGGATGGACGCGCCATGGCTGCCACCCCCGTGATCCCCGCCCCGCTGCTGCACTCGACCGTGCTCGACTGGTACGAGGCCAACGCCCGCGACCTCCCCTGGCGCACCCCGGAGGCGTCGCCCTGGGCCGTGATGGTCAGTGAGTTCATGCTCCAGCAGACCCCGGTGAAGCGGGTGCTGCCCGCCTACGCCGCCTGGCTGGAGCGCTGGCCGACCCCGGCCGACCTGGCCGCGGACGCGCCGGGCGAAGCGGTCCGGATGTGGGGCCGGCTCGGTTATCCGCGTCGGGCGCTGCGGCTGCACGCCGCCGCCGTCGCGATCACCCGGGAGCACGACGGCCGGGTCCCCGACGACCACGCCGCGCTGCTCGCGCTGCCTGGCGTCGGCGAGTACACCGCAGCGGCGGTCGCCTCGTTCGCCTTCCGGCAGCGCCATGTGGTGCTGGACACCAACGTCCGCCGGGTGTTCGCCCGCGCGGTCGAGGGCGTGGAGTACCCGGCGCAGGCCACCACCGCCGCCGAACGCCGCACCGCGACCGGCCTGCTGCCCGCCGACACCGGCACCGCCGCCGCCTGGGCGGTCGGCGTGATGGAGCTCGGCGCGCTGGTCTGCACCGCCCGCAGCCCCGACTGCGGCGGCTGCCCGCTGCGCCGGCACTGCGCCTGGCAGGAGGCCGGCTGCCCGCCGTACCAGGGCCCGCCGCGCCGGGGGCAGACGTACGAGGGGACGGACCGTCAGGTCCGGGGCAAGCTGCTCGCCGTCCTGCGGGAGGCGCACGGCGAGGTCCCGCAGGCCCGGCTGGACGTGGTCTGGCCGGACCAGGTCCAGCGGGCCAGGGCACTGGACGGCCTGGTCGCGGACGGGCTGGTCGAGCCGGTCGCCCAGGGCGTGTACCGGCTCCCGCAGTAGGCCAGCGAACGGCGGATGCCCGGGCCGCCCCTCCGTGGGGTGGCCCGGGCATCCGCCGTACGGTCAGACCGCAGCGGCCTCGAGCGACTTCTCGGCGGGCGCGTCACCCGCGCCGCGCAGCGGGGTCTCCCGCATGAACAGCGCGGCGGCCACGGCGACCAGGCTGATCACCGCACCCCACAGGAAGACGGTGTGCATGCCGTTGGAGACGGCGTGGTGGTACGCGTCCTGGAACTTCGCCGGCAGGGCGCGCAGCGCGTCCGGGCCCAGCTGGCCGTGGCCGCCGGGGACCTGCGCACCGGAGGCGGCCATGGTCGAGGTGACCTGGTTGTTGAACAGGGCGCCGAACAGCGCGACACCGAACGAGCCGCCGATGGTGCGGAACAGGGTGGCGGTGGAGCTGGCCACGCCCATGTCCTTGAGCTCGACGCTGTTCTGCGCGACCAGCATGGTGATCTGCATCAGGAAGCCCATGCCGGCCCCGAGCACCACCATGTAGCAGGCGGAGGTGAACTGGCTGGTGTCGGTGCCCAGGGTGGAGAGCAGCAGCGAGCCGCCGGCCATCACGGTGGTGCCGATGATCGGGAAGATCCGGTACTTGCCGGTCTTGGTGACGATTCCGCCGACCACCAGTGAGACGACCAGCATGCCGAACATCATCGGCATCAGCAGCAGACCGGAGTTGGTCGCCGAGGCGCCCTGCACGGTCTGCTGGTAGAGCGGCAGGAAGGTGACGGCGCCGAACATCGCGAAGCCGACGATGAAGCCGATCACCGACACCAGCGCGAAGTTGCGGTTGCGGAACAGGCCGAGCGGCAGCATCGGCTCCTCGGCCCGCTGCTCGACGTAGCAGAAGCCGATCAGCGAGGCGACGGCGAGCGCGCTCAGGCCGAGGATCTGCTTGGAGCCCCACGCGTACTCCTGGCCGCCCCAGGTGGTGATCAGGACCAGCGAGGTGATGCCGACGGTCAGCAGGATCGCACCGAGGTAGTCGATCTTCGCGGTGGAACGGACCTTGGGCAGCTTGAGCGTCACCACGATGAAGGCGAGCGCGACGATGCCGAGCGGCAGGTTGATGTAGAAGGTCCAGTGCCAGCTCAGGTGGTCGGTGATGAAGCCGCCGACCAGCGGGCCGCCGATGGTGGCCAGCGCCATCACGGCCGCGAACATGCCCTGGTACTTGCCGCGGTCACGCGGCGGCACCAGCGCGCCCATGATCGACATCACGCCGACCATCAGGCCGCCCGCGCCCAGACCCTGGACCGCGCGGAACGCGATCAGCTGGGTCATGGTCTGCGAGAGCCCGGAGAGCGCCGAGCCGAGCAGGAAGATCCCGATCGAGATCAGGAAGGTGCCCTTGCGGCCGTACAGGTCGCCGAGCTTGCCCCAGATCGGGGTGGAGGCGGCGGTGGCCAGGGTGTACGAGGTGACCACCCAGGAGAGGTGCTCGGCGCCGCCGAGGTCTCCGACGATGGTGGGCATCGCGGTGCCCACGATCAGGTTGTCCAGCATCGCCAGGAGCATGGCGACCACCAGACCGATCATCACCAGCCGGATCTCGCGCGGGGTGCGCGGAGTCGGATCGGCTTCCGGCACCTCGGCCGCCGCCGAGGTGTCGACCTGCTGTTTCGGCATGCTTCTGTCTCCCGCTGCGGCGCCCGGCGGCTAACTTACTTGCCGACCGGCTAGTGAATGGACCAGTGGCACGGTAAGTTGTCCGTATGCTGGGCGTCAAGCCGAATACTCGCGTACGAGCCCGGCCACAGGGAGAATGCGAGTCCGGAGGCCCGGGACACCGTAGTCTCCGCCCCGATCGCAGTCCTGAGGCAGGCCGCCAACCCATGAGCACCACGCAGAGCCCCCGTACCGACACCAGGGCGCGGATCATCGACGTGGCGCTGGAGTTGTTCGCCGAACAGGGCTACGAGAAGACCTCGTTGCGTGAGATCGCGGACCGGCTCGGGGTCACCAAGGCCGCGCTGTACTACCACTTCAAGACCAAGGACGACATCGTCCACGGCATCGTGGAGAGCATGGCCGCACCGATCGACCAGGCGATCGCCTGGGGCGAGGGCCGGGCCTGGTCGCCGGAGCTGCGGGACGAGCTGGTCCGGCGGTTCGCCGCCGGGATGGCGGAGCGGGCGCCGCTGCTGCGGTTCTTCCACGAGAACCAGCCCGCGCTGCGGGACTCGCCGGCGGGGCTGCAGTTCAAGGGCCGGATGTTCGCGATGATCCGGCTGGTGCACGGTCCGGACGCGAGCTTCCAGAACCGGCTGCGCGCCGCGATGTCGCTCTTCTCGATCAACACCGCGCTCTTCCTGCTCAAGCAGGACCAGGCCGAGGAGGCCGACCACCCCTGCGGCGGCGGCCACGCCACCCTCGCCGACGCGACCGACGCGGCCCTGGAGGTCGCCCTCGAGATCGCCGGCCTGATCGACCCCTCCTGACCTCTCGGCAGGTGCTCAGCCGTCTACGGCGCCAGGGGCTCGGGGAACTGCGACGCCGGCCTCGTGCAAGGTGATCTGTTCAGGGGTGGTCAGGCACTTTCGCAGTGACCCGAGCGCCAGATCTCCTCGCAGTTCCCCGAGCCCCTGGGTAGTCGACCGCTGGGCGCCTGCCTACGGCATAGCCCCGAGCCCCTGACCGTAGCGGCCGAAGGGGCAGCCCCGGGCCCCTGGGTGGTCGACCGCTGAGCGGCTGCCGGAAGCGTCAGAAGTCGGTGACGCCCCGGGCCGCGAGGAAGGCGATCGGGTCGATCACGGCGCCGTACTTGTTGGCGCTGCGGATCTCGAAGTGCAGGTGCGGGCCGGTGGAGTTGCCGGTGGTGCCGGCCTTGCCGACCTGCTGACCCGGCGTCACGGTCTGGCCGGCGTGCACCGAGAGCGAGGACAGGTGCGCGTACTCCGCGAAGTGCCCGTCGGAGAGCCGCAGGACGACCTCGTTGCCGTACGCGCCGTCGTACCCGGCCGAGACCACGGTGGCGTCGCCGACCGCGAGCAGCGGGGTGCCGACGGAGACCGCGAAGTCCACACCGGTGTGGTATCCCGCCGCGTACGAGGGGTTCTTCTTGCCGTACGGGTTGCTGATCGGCTCGCCGGGCGTCGGGGCGGACCACGCCGGGGCGGCGGGCACCGGCGCGGGGGCCTCGGTGGGCGCGGGCGCGGGCTCCGGCGCGGGAGGCGTTTCCGGGGCGGGCGCGGGGGCCAGGTTGTCGGCGACGGTCACCGCGTCCTGGGAGGAGCGGGAGGAGGCGGAGCCGGGCAGCCGGTACGGGCTCGGCTCGGCGACCTGCACCAGCGCGGCCTGCTGTGCACCGGCGGGGGTGGCGGAGTCGTAGGCGGCGGAGGTGAAGGCCGAGCTGCCCGGGGTGGTCGGCAGCACGGTCTGCGCGGCGGCGGTCGCGGGCAGCAGCAGGGCGCCGCCGGCCAGCGTCAGGGCGCCGCTCCAGGCCACTACCGTCCGGCGTTCCCGCACCCAGGCGGTGACGCTGTGAAGGGAAGACATCGGGTGACGACACCTCGTGGTTCGGGAACAGGGGACCAGTCAGATGTAAACGGTCGGCCCGGGTGCCCCAAAATGGTGTGACGTACGACGACGCGTAGTCGACCCCGGCCCGGCCCGGCCGGTCGACCCCGGAATGATCTCCTGATCGACCCACCCCATCGGGCGAACCGGGCATTTCGCTCCACCAGACGGCAGCTACTACCCGACCTCGTACCAGCCGCCAGCGGTGTGACGAGCCCCACCGGAGGGCCTGGTCTACCCGCCCCGGCCGAGCGGCAATCGTGAGCCGGGCCACAGTTTCGCGGACACCCCTAACCGCGACGGTTCCGCTGTCCAGTTCGTGCGCCTCCGTGCCAGGCTGATCAGGATCGGCCGTACGCCCAGCTCCGAGCCACCCGTCCCCCCGACCGGAGGAACTCCGATGGCGGCACCACAACTCAAGCCCGGCACGTCCTGGACCGAGACCTACGCCCGCTGCGTCCGGGCCGCGCCCGAGGCGTTCACCCCCGACCGGCTGCTCAACCTGGTGCGGGGCGAGTGGCGCGCCGTCGGGACGCCGGGCGAGCACACCACGCCGCTGGACGGCACCGCGATCCCGGGTCCGCCCCGGATCGGTGTCGAGGAGGCCGAGGCCGCCGTCGCCTTCGCGATCGAGCAGCACGCGGTCTGGTCCCGGGTGCCGCTCGACGAGCGGAAGGCCCGGGTGGCCGCCGCCGTCGAGGGCCTGGCCGAGCAGCGCGACCTGCTGGCCCTGCTGCTGGTCTGGGAGATCGGCAAGCCCTGGCGACTGGCCTGTGCGGACGTGGACCGGGCGCTGGACGGGGTGCGCTGGTACCTGGAGGAGATCGACCGTCAGCTGGCCGGCCGCACCCCGCTGCCCGGGCCGGTCTCGAACATCGCCAGCTGGAACTACCCGATGAGCGTTCAGGTGCACGCCGAGCTGGTGCAGCTGCTGGCGGGCAACGCGGTGGTGGCCAAAACCCCCTCCCAGGGTGGTTTCCACTGCCTCACCCTCGCGCACGCGGTGATGCACCGGGCCGGGCTGCCGGTCACCCTGCTCTCCGGTCAGGGCGGGCAGATCGGCGACGCGCTGATCCGCTCGGCCGGTCTGGGCGCGCTGGCCTTCGTCGGCGGCCGGGCCAACGGCCGCAAGGCCGCCACCACGCTGGCCGACCTGAACCGGCGGCACTTCCTGGAGCAGGAGGGTCTGAACACCTGGGGCGTCTGGGACTACAGCGACTGGCCGGCCCTCGGCGCGCACCTGAAGAAGGGCTTCGAGTACGCCAAGCAGCGCTGCACCGCCTACCCGCGCTACGTGGTCCAGCGCTCGCTGTTCCCGGCCTTCCTGGACACCTACCTGGGCGTGTTGGACGAGCTGCGGTTCGGCCACCCGCTGGCCGTCGCCGCTCCGGGCGACCCGCTGCCCGACCTCGACTTCGGCCCGGTCATCCACGCCGCCAAGGCGGCCGAGCTGCGGGCCCACTTCGACGCCGCGGTGGCGGCCAGGGCGGTCCCGCTGCGCCGCGGCAGCCTGGCCGACGGCCTGTTCCTGCCCGGCCAGTCGCTGGACGCCTACCTGGCCCCGGCGGCCGTGCTGGACCCGCCCGCCAGCTGGGCGCTGCAGCACTCGGAGCCGTTCGGCCCGCTGGACTCGATCGTGCTGGTCGACACCGAGGCCGAACTGCTGGCCGCGATGAACGCGGGCAACGGCTCGCTGGTCGCCTCGCTGGCCACCGACGACCCGGCCTTCGCCGACCGGGTCGGGCCCGACCTGCTGGCCTTCAAGGTCGGCATCAACAAGCCGCGCAGCCGGGGCGACCGGGACGAGGTGTTCGGCGGGCTCGGCGCGTCCTGGAAGGGCGCCTTCGTCGGCGGGGACCTGCTGGTCCAGGCCGTGACGTACGGGAAGGAAGGGGCGGACGAGAAGCTGTACGGCAACTTCCCCTCGTACTCGCTCTACCCGCCGCGTTAACCCGCTGGAGGGCGCGCCCGCGGTGAGGCAGGATCGTTCGCATGACCGAATCTGAGCTCACCACCCGCGAGCGACGCTTCAACGCCTTCCACCGCTGCGGCCGGCTGCTCTCGGGCAGCCGGCCGCAGTCGGTCCGCGACCGGCTGGCCACCCTGACCGCCGACGCGGAGATCGCCGGGTACGACCTGGACCGGGCGCAGGACCTCTACGGGGACGGCGTGATCCGGGCGCTGGAGGAGCAGGTCGCCGATCTGCTCGGCAAGCCGGACGCCGCCTTCTTCCCGACCGGCACGATGGCCCAGCAGGTCGCGCTCAGGCACTGGGCCGACCGCAGTGGCAGCCGCACGGTGGCGATGCACCCGCTGTCGCACCCCGAGCAGTGGGAGCGCCGGGCCTACCAGCGCCTCGGCGGGCTCTCCTCGGTCTGGCCGACCGAGCAGCCCCGGGTGCCCACCCCGGACGAACTCCGGGACTGCGAGGAGAAGTTCGGCACCCTGATGCTCGAACTCCCGCTCCGCGACGCCGGGTTCGTGCTGCCCAGCTGGGACGAACTGGTCGCGGCGGTCGGCGCGGTGGAGGGCGTGCACGTCCATCTGGACGGTGCCCGGATCTGGGAGTCGGTCTACCACCTGGGCCACTCGCTGCCGGAGATCGCGGCCCTGGGCGACTCGATCTACGTCTCCTTCTACAAGACCCTGGAGGGCATCAGCGGCGCCGCGCTGGCCGGTTCGGCCGAGTTCGTCCGGGAGGCCAAGGTCTGGCGGCACCGGTACGGCGGCTCGCTCTACCAGCAGTGGCCGGTGGCGCTGAGCGCGCTGGCCGGTCTGGAGCGGGTGCTGCCCGAGCTGGAGTCGTACGTCGCGCACGCCAAGGTGCTGGCCGACACCCTGCGCAAGGTGCCCGGCGCCCGGGTGAACCCGGAGGTGCCGCACACCCACCAGTTCCAGCTCTGGTTGCCCTACGGGGCCGAGCAGTTGACCGAGGCGACGCTCCGGCTGGCCGAGGAGCAGGGGGTCGGCCTGTTCGGCTGGTGGGACGAGCCCGGGCCGGTGCCGGGCCACTCGATGACCGAGGTGACGGTCGCGGCCGCGGCGATGGAGTGGACCCCGGAGGAGCTTGAGGAGGCGATGGCGGCCTTCCTGGAGCTGTTGCGCTGACCCACCGCACGGACGCACTTCGGCCCCGCCGGGATCACTCCCGGCGGGGCCGAAGTCACGTACTCACCAAGTCAGTCGACGGCTCACTTGCCGGGGCTGACCAGGACCAGGGTCTCGAGCTTGTTCCAGCTCTCGTAGAGGACCGAGATCGCGGTGTTGGTGTTGGGCACCTGGACGCTGCTGTACTGGTTCTCAGCGTTCCAGTACTTGTTCTTCGCGTCGTTGAACGTGCTGACGCCCCGCGAGGACGGGATGGTGGTCAGGACGTCGGCCTTGTGGAGCTTCAGGCCGTCGGTGCGCTCGAACCCGAAGGTCGAGTCGTAGCCCTGCATGCGCGGACGAAGCAGCGAACCGTCGGCCCACTTGAGGTTCTCGGGGTGCGCGTCGACCGGCAGGATCAGGCCCTGGCCCGGGTGGTTGGTGACGTTGTTGTCGCTCTGCGACTGGTCCCACAGCCAGATCAGGAGGCCGTTCTGGTTGGCGTAGTGCTCCACCCAGTCGGGCTTGGCGGCCGAACCGAAGGTGTACGGGCCGGTCTTGAGGGTCTCGTCGTACGAGATGTACTGACGGTTCTCGACCAGGTAGTGCTGCTCGTAGTCCTTCGAGAAGCTGCCGTTGATCCGCGAGAAGCCACCCGCGGTCCAGCCGTTGTCGCCGTTCTCCACCGTGTCGGTGAAGATCGGGGCACCGTTGGCGCTCACCACGATGTTGTCGAGCGCGAGGCCCTTGAGGTGCACGCCACCGTCGGTGGTGTAGTGGAACCGGACCTTGACGGCCTTGCCCACGTAGGCGTCCAGCGAGTAGGACAGGTCGCCCCACTTGCCGCCCGAGTTACCGGTCAGACCGGCGTTGCCGGCCGGGTCGGCCGGGATGGCCGTGCCGTTGAAGGTGCCGTTGACGGGGGCCCACTTGGTCCCACCGTCGGTCGAGACCTCGGCGTAGGCGTAGTCGTAGTCCTGCTCGATGTCGTACCAGGCCTTGGCCGACAGGCTGGCCGAGGTCTTCCCGGTCAGGTCGACGTCACGGGCCAGCGAGACGTTCAGGTCGTCCGCGCTGCCGCTCCACCACTCACCGGCACCCTCGAACGGGGTGTTGATGACGGTGGTGACCGTCTTCTTCGGCAGGTCGACCACCAGCGCCTGCGGGCGCTTGGTGTTGTACTCCGCCGGGCCGAGCAGGTGCGCGGAGTACTTGCCCGCGGCGCCCTTCTCGTACTTGAGCCAGCCGAGCTGCAGCTTGCTCCAGGCGTCCAGGTCGGCCGGCTTGTCACCGATGCTGTTCTTGCCGGTGCCGAGCCAGGAACCCGAGGACATCAGCGACCAGAAGCCGACCGAGTTGTCGATGCCGCTGCCCGAGGTGTCGTACAGGTCCGGCAGGCCGAGGTCGTGGCCGAACTCGTGCGCGAACACACCCAGGCCACCGTTCTCGGCCTGCATGGTGTAGTCGCCGACCCAGATGCCGGTGTCGCCGGCCGGGGTACCGCCGAGCTTGTTGTTGGCCGGGCCGGTCTGGCCCTGCGCGGTGCCGTAGACGTACGAGCGGTGGGCCCAGAGCGCGTCGGTGCCCTGGACGCCGCCACCGGCGGACTGGTCCTCACCGGCGTGCACGATCTGGAAGTGGTCGATGTAACCGTCGGGCTCGTTGAAGTTGCCGTCGTGGTCGTAGTCGTACCGGTCCCACTGGTCGTACGGGGCGAGCTGCGCCTTGATCTGCGCGTCCGTCTGGCCCTTGGCCTTCTGGTCGGCGACCCAGGCGTTGACGCCGTCGCGGATCAGGTCCTGGGCGTTGTTGCAGACGTGCTGCTTGCAGTAGTCCGAGCCGTAACGGGCCTCGTTCCACGGCACCTTGACCCAGTCGGTGACCTGACCGTCGACCGTGTAACGGCCTGAGGACTGACGCTCGTAGTAGGTCTTGAGCGAGTCCTTGGTGGTGCTGAAGTACATGTCCTGGTAGTGCTGACGGTTGTAATCCGCCCGCCAGTCCGTGGAGTTGTCCTTCGTGCGGTCCGGCTCCGCGATCTGGTTGCGCAGCGGGCCGGGCTGGCCACCGTACTTCACGGTGCCGTCGGGCAGCTTGGTGGTGTTGTCCACCTGGTCGCTGAACTCCACCAGAATGGTGAAGATCTTGTCCGTGCGCTCACGGGCGAGCTCGACGTACTTGTCGCGGCCCAGCTTGATGCTGGTGCTGCCGCCGTGCGTCTCGACCTTGGCGGTGCCGTTCAGCAGCTGCTCGACGGCGGCCTTCTGCTCGGCCTCCACCTTGCCGCTGAGCGGGCCGGGCAGGTTGTGGTCGTCGTGCGAGTTCAGCACGGCGTCGGCCGGGTCGTTCGTGACCGTGACCGGCGCGGCGGTGGCCGTGGCCGGCAGCAGGCCCGCGCCGAGCGCGGCGGTGACCGCCACGGCAGCGGCGGCCGCAGCGGCCTTCTTGGATATCTTCAACGTGGTGACGTCCTCCCCATACCGGTCGAGCTCTTGGCCCCACCGGTGAACCAATGAAAGACAGGTGGACGACATTTGATCCAAGGGTGAGCGAAAAAGAAAGACCTTGACCATGACATGGGCACGGCGCTATGCTCCGCCGCTCCTATCAGCTGACCATCCGTCAAATAGCGGAGCAGAACGGCCCACTGGGGGCATCCATCGCATCCGAACCAGCCTGGCCATCCGTCGAACGGCGGGGGCCACCGTGCGGTTCATCACAGGAATTGTGACCTGGAGATGAACGGGGCGGGCATGGCAAAAGGGCCCCTGCCCTGGCGCTATGGCCGGTGCAGGGGCCCTTTCGGAGCCGGTGCGGATTACCCGCGACGGTTACTTGGTGAGATCCGGGCCGGCCGAAGCCACCGCCGCGGGAGAGTCCGCCACGGGCGACTTCTCCTCGCCGCGGAAGGTGAACTTGGCTTCCTTGCCCTCACCCTCGACCCCGACGACCACGATGTGGCCGGCCCGCAGCTCGCCGAAGAGGATCTTCTCCGACAGGTGGTCCTCGATCTCGCGCTGGATGGTGCGTCGCAGCGGACGCGCACCGAGCAGCGGGTCGTAACCACGCTTGGCCAGCAGCTTCTTGGCGTCGATGCTGAGCTCGAGACCCATGTCGCGGTCCTTGAGCCGGCCGTCCACCTTGTCGATCATCAGGTCGACGATCTGGATGATGTCTTCCTCGGACAGCTGGTGGAAGACCACGATGTCGTCGACACGGTTCAGGAACTCGGGGCGGAAGTGCTGCTTGAGCTCCTCGCTGACCTTCGCCTTCATCCGCTCGTACCCGGTGGTGGCGTCACCCGTGGCCGCGAAGCCGAGGTTGAAGCCCTTGGAGATGTCCCGGGTGCCGAGGTTGGTGGTCATGATGATGACGGTGTTCTTGAAGTCGACCACCCGGCCCTGGGAATCGGTCAGGCGACCGTCCTCCAGGATCTGCAGCAGCGAGTTGAAGATGTCCGGGTGGGCCTTCTCGACCTCGTCGAACAGCACCACCGAGAACGGCTTGCGGCGCACCTTCTCGGTGAGCTGGCCACCCTCTTCGTACCCGACGTAGCCGGGGGGAGAACCGAACAGCCGCGAGACGGTGTGCTTCTCGCTGAACTCCGACATGTCGAGGGAGATCAGCGCGTCCTCGTCGCCGAACAGGAACTGCGCCAGCGTCTTGGAGAGCTCGGTCTTACCGACACCGGACGGGCCGGCGAAGATGAACGAGCCACCGGGGCGCTTCGGGTCCTTGAGGCCCGCACGCGTACGCCGGATCGCCTTCGAGAGCGCCTTGATGGCGTCCGTCTGGCCGATGACGCGCTTGTGCAGCTCGTCCTCCATGCGCAGCAGGCGGGAGGACTCCTCCTCGGTGAGCTTGAAGACCGGGATGCCGGTGGCGGTGGCCAGGACCTCCGCGATCAGCTCCTCGTCCACCTCCGCGACGACGTCCATGTCGCCGGCCTTCCACTCCTTCTCCCGCTTCGCCTTCGCGGTGAGGAGCTGCTTCTCGTCGTCGCGCAGCGAGGCGGCCTTCTCGAAGTCCTGCGCGTCGATCGCGCTCTCCTTCTCCCGGCGCACGTCGGCGATCTTCTCGTCGAACTCGCGCAGGTCCGGCGGCGCGGTCATCCGGCGGATGCGCATCCGGGAACCGGCCTCGTCGATCAGGTCGATCGCCTTGTCCGGCAGGAAGCGGTCCGAGATGTAGCGGTCGGCCAGGGTGGCGGCGGCCACCAGCGCGGCATCGGTGATGGACACCCGGTGGTGCGCCTCGTAGCGGTCCCGCAGACCCTTGAGGATCTCGATGGTGTGCGGCAGCGACGGCTCCGCGACCTGGATCGGCTGGAAGCGGCGCTCCAGCGCGGCGTCCTTCTCCAGGTGCTTGCGGTACTCGTCCAGCGTGGTGGCACCGATGGTCTGGAGCTCACCGCGGGCCAGCATCGGCTTGAGGATCGACGCCGCGTCGATCGCACCCTCGGCGGCGCCCGCGCCGACCAGGGTGTGCAGCTCGTCGATGAACAGGATGATGTCGCCGCGGGTGCGGATCTCCTTGAGCACCTTCTTCAGGCGCTCCTCGAAGTCACCGCGGTAGCGGGAGCCCGCGACCAGAGCGCCGAGGTCGAGCGTGTAGAGCTGCTTGTCCTTCAGCGTCTCCGGGACCTCGCCCTTGACGATCGCCTGGGCCAGGCCCTCGACCACGGCGGTCTTGCCGACGCCGGGCTCACCGATCAGCACGGGGTTGTTCTTGGTGCGGCGGGACAGCACCTGCATGACCCGCTCGATCTCCTTCTCGCGCCCGATCACCGGGTCGAGCTTGGCCTCGCGGGCGGCCTGGGTGAGGTTGCGCCCGAACTGGTCCAGGACCAGCGAGGTGGAGGGGGTGCCCTCGGCGGGGCCGCCGGCTGTGGCCGACTCCTTGCCGGTGCCCTGGTAACCGGAGAGCAGCTGGATGACCTGCTGACGCACCCGGTTGAGATCGGCACCCAGCTTCACCAGGACCTGGGCGGCGACGCCCTCGCCCTCGCGGATGAGGCCGAGCAGGATGTGCTCGGTGCCGATGTAGTTGTGACCGAGCTGAAGGGCCTCGCGGAGCGAGAGCTCCAGGACCTTCTTCGCCCGAGGTGTGAAGGGGATGTGGCCGGACGGGGCCTGCTGGCCCTGACCGATGATCTCTTCGACCTGCTGGCGGACGGCCTCAAGAGAGATCCCGAGGCTCTCCAGGGCCTTGGCGGCGACACCCTCGCCCTCGTGGATCAGGCCCAGGAGGATGTGCTCGGTGCCGATGTAGTTGTGGTTGAGCATCCGGGCTTCTTCCTGAGCCAGGACGACAACCCGCCGCGCGCGGTCGGTGAACCTCTCGAACATCGTTTATCGCTCCTCAGAGCGGTCGGGCAGTTCGGGGACTGTCCCCGCCCTGTCCTTCCGCATGCTAGTCCCGCTCAGCGGCGCGGCTCACGGATCAACTCCACCTGCGTGGAGCCTTTCATGCTGCGCGACCAGCCGACACCATTCCCAACCTGATGCTGGGAGACGGTGTTCCCACAGCAGGGCCTGATGCACCCGATACCGCTACGCCAACGGCGAACAACGTCCACCGCGGACTCGGACAGCTGGTCTCGCGATCTGCTCGGCCGGGGCCTTCGGCCCCACCCACCTGCATTCATACCCGGTATTCCGGCGAGTTTCGCGCAGTTTCCCCGGTGGCGGTGTTCGCCTGGCGAGAAGTCCACCGTGGCTGACGGTGGATCAGATCGGGCCCGCGGCCGTTCAGGTGGTGGCCGCGTGACCGCTCCGCCCCTCCAGCGTTGCACAGCCCATGACGGTTCCGTCGGTCCTGCCCGGGTTCTGCCCCGTCCCGCTCGGCACGCTGCTGGACTCCGACCGGGTCGAGGTGCGCCGCCCGGTCGGGCTGGCCTCGCTCGCCCGGCTGGACCGCCTCGGGCGCCCTTCGGGGCCGGTGGTGGCCCGGGGTGACCGGGTCGCCTTCCTGCTCGCGCCGGACACCGCGGAGGCGGTGCCGGAACTGCTGGCCTGGCTGGGCTGGGGCGCCGGGCCCGTGCTCGGCCTGACCGTCAGTCCAGCCGGGGCGGGCCGGGTGCCACGGCCGCGGGGCGCGGAGGAGGCTCCTCCACGCCCCGAAGACCGGCCGGCGGTCTGGCTGCGCCCGGCGGGGCGCGCCACCGGACTGGACCTGTGCTCGCCCGATCTGCTGCGACTGCTCGACTGCCTGGCCGATGCCTGCGCCCGGGACCTGATGGGGCTGGCACCGGCCCGCTGACCCGGGGTCAGGACGGGTTGGCCGCCTCGTACGCCTCGCGCACGTGGCTCGGGACCCGGCCGCGGTCGTTGACCTCGTGGCCGTTCTCCTTGGCCCACGCGCGGATCTTCGCGGTGTCCGGCGTACCCGCGGCCGGACGGCCCGCGCCCCGGGCGGTGCCCCGACGGGCCCCGGCCAGCCGGCCGCTCTGCTTCCGGCCCTTGTCGACGTACGGGGCCAGCAGCCCGCGCAGCTTGTCCGCGTTCGTACTCTTCAGGTCGATCTCGTAGGCCACGCCGTCCAGCGCGAACGTCACGGTCTCGTCCGCCGAGCCGCCGTCGAGATCGTCTTCAAGAATGACCTGCACCCTCTGTGCCACGGGCTTCCCTTTCCGCTAAACGACCCAATGCCTAGAGAAAGGAAAGCGTCTTTTCCGTGAAAACACAAACCCCTGGCTGCGCCGAAGGTGTCGGCCGAGCAGTTCCGCCGGTGTTCAGAGCCGGAGCAGCATCCTTGAGTTGCCCAGCGTGTTGGGCTTCACCCGCTCCAGGTCGAGGAACTCCGCGACACCTTCGTCGTACGAACGTAGAAGCTCCTCATAGACATCCGTAGCGATCGCCGCCGGGTCTGACGTATCATCATCGGTTTCACCGATCTCGACGAAACCGTGTTTCGCGAAGAACGAGACCTCGAACGTCAAGCAGAAAATCCGACGGACACCCAGCCAGCGGGCGGTGTGCACCAGCTTCTCCAGCAGCAGGTGGCCGACGCCCAGGCCCTTGCAGGACGGGTCGACCGCCAGGGTGCGGACCTCGGCCAGGTCCTCCCACATCACGTGCAGTGCGCCGCAGGCGACCACCAGGCCGGTGTCGTCGCGTTCGGCGACCCAGAACTCCTGCACGGATTCGAACAGCGTCACGGTGGGCTTGTCGAGCAGAATGCCGTCCCGTGAGTAGCCGTCGATGAGCCGGCGCACTGCCCGTACGTCGCTGGTCCGCGCCCGGCGGATGGTGACCTCCATGGCGGGACGCTATCGTGCCGACGTGCTTCCGGTCTCCCCGGTATGGACTTCACTTTCGGCGGGCGCCGGTGCGGTGACCCGGAGAGCGTCCCGGAGTGCCTCGCGTTGCTCGGGCGACATCAGCCCGAAGAAGTGCACCAGTGCCGCGGCCGGATTGTCACTGGTGGCCCAGGCGTCGTTCATGAGCGCCGCGGTGTATGCCTCGCGGGACGAGACCGGCTCATATACATACGCGCGCCCGACCTGCTCGCGCCGGAGCCAGCCCTTTCTGAAGAGCTTGTCGAGCACTGTCATGACGGTGGTGTACGCGATTTCGCGTTCCGACCGCAGATCCTGCAGAACCTCGCGAACCGTGACCGGGTGGTTCCACCGCCAGACCCTGGTCATGATGTCGTTCTCGAGTTCTCCGAGTTGGCGCACCATAGTCTGGCCAGGATAGGGAGTGTTCCGGACAAAATTTGCTGATTCACCGCAAACCGGCGCGCCGCCACCCCCAAGGAGTGACGGCGCGTCAGCGCTGCGCTGCTATTCGGCGTTCCGGGCCGCCAGCAGATCGGCGGCGGCGTCCTCCTTGGCGCGCTGGGCGCCGCCCTGCGAGCGGATGATCGCCCGCACCAGGAAGCCGAAGCCGATCGCCATCACCAGCGGGGGCACGATCGCACTGACGTAGTCCACCGGGTCACTCCTCTTCGGAAACGTCGGAAAGGTCGGTACCTTCGGCCTCCGCCTCGGCCTTGCCGGCCTTGACGGTCGGCTTCACGATCGGGAAGAGCACCGTCTCGCGGATGTTCTTGCCGGTCAGCAGCATGATCAGGCGGTCCACCCCGAGGCCGAGGCCACCGGTCGGCGGCATCGCGTACTCCAGCGCGCGCAGGAAGTCCTCGTCCACCTGCATCGCCTCGACGTCGCCGCCGGCCGCCAGCAGCGACTGCGCGGTGAGCCGGGCCCGCTGCTCGACCGGGTCGACCAGCTCGGAGTAGGCGGTGCCGATCTCGGTGCCGAAGATGACCAGGTCCCACTTCTCGGCCACGCCCGGGACCGAGCGGTGCTGACGGGTCAGCGGGGAGACCTCGGTCGGGTAGTCCTTGATGAAGGTCGGCTTGATCGCGTGGTGCTCGAGCAGCCGCTCGACCATCTCCAGCACGATCTGGCCGTGGCCCCACTCCTTCTCGTACGGGATGCCGGCCTTGTCGGCCAGCTCGCGCAGCTCGGCCACGCCGGTCTCCGGGGTCACCTCGGTGCCCAGGTGCGCGGAGATGCCGGGGTAGACGCTGACCTCGGCCCACGGCTCGGCCAGGTCGATCTCGTGCTCCGCGCCGTCCGGGCCGATGCCGCGCACCACGGTGGTGCCGAGCGCGTCCCGGGCCGCGTTCACGATGGTGGCCCGGATCAGCTCGGCCTGGGTGTCGTAGTCGCCGTAGGCCTCGTACGACTCCAGCGAGGTGAACTCGGGGTTGTGGGTCGAGTCCGCGCCCTCGTTGCGGAAGTTGCGGTTGATCTCGAAGACCTTCTCGGCGCCGCCGACCACCAGGCGCTTGAGGTACAGCTCCGGGGCGATCCGCAGGTAGAGGTCGATGTCGTAGGCGTTGATGTGGGTGGTGAACGGACGGGCGTTGGCGCCGCCGTGCACCGGCTGCAGCATCGGGGTCTCCACCTCGATGTAGCCGCGCTCCTCGTAGGTGCGGCGGATCGAGCGGACCACCTTGCTGCGCAGGTACAGGATCTCCCGGGCCTCCGGGTTGACGATCAGGTCCACGTAGCGCTGGCGGACCCGGGCCTCCGGGTCGGTCAGGCCCTTGTGCTTGTCCGGCAGCGGCCGCAGGCACTTGGCGGTCAGCTCCCAGCGGTCCACCAGCACGGACAGCTCACCGCGCTTGGAGGTGATCACCTCGCCCTCGACGCCCACCTGGTCGCCCAGGTCGATGTCGGCCTTCCAGGCCGCCAGCCGCTCCGGGCCCAGCTTGTCCAGGGAGAACATCACCTGGAGGTCGCCCGAGCCGTCCCGCAGGGTGGCGAAGCAGAGCTTGCCGCCCGTCCGGGCCAGCACCACCCGGCCGGTCACCCCGGCCCGCTCGCCGGTCGTGACGTCCGGCTCCAGGTCGGGGTGCTTGGCGCGCAGGTCGGCGATGGTCGTGGTGCGCGGGAAGCCGACCGGGTACGGGTCGACGCCGGCCGCCCGGAGCCGGTCCAGCTTCTCGCGCCGGACGCGCATCTGCTCGGGAAGGTCGTCGGTCGCGGGGATGCTGTTCTGATCGCTCACCCCACCAGGGTATCGACCGTCGCGGGGGCGGCCGCCACGGGATGTCGCCGCGACACGACGGCGGCCCCGGAGAGGTCGTCGGAACCTCTCCGGGGCCGCCGGGTGGAGCGGGTCGGTTACCGGTGCGCGCCTGCCCCGCGGCGACGCAGGGCCACCACGACCAGGGCGGCACCGAGGACGATCGCGGCGAGGCCGGCGGCGGCGATCGGGCCGGCGTTCGAGCCGCCGCCGGTGGATGCGAGCGGTCCGGTGGAGGTGCTCGGCGCGGCTGAGGACTTCTGCCCGGCCGGGACGGCGGCCGGGGACCGGGTCCCGGTCGGCTGCACGGCCGGCGGGGCCTTGGTGGGGGCCTTCGTCGGGGCCGTGGTGGGCGTGGCGGTCGGCAGGTTGCCGCCGGTCTGCTCACCCAACTGGACCGAGCCGAGGTCGTTGGCGGGGTTCTTGTCCCAGGACATCACCGCGGAGGGGTGGCCCGGCTCGTAGGAGCTCTGGGTGTTCTGCAGGGAGAACGAGGCGGTGGAGTTCACGGCCTCGGGGGTGAGCGCCAGGGCGAACTCGAAGGTGAACCGGCTGCCGTTGGGGACCCAGAAGCCGGTGGCGCAGGTGTAGTAGCCCTGGCCCTTGACCGGCTCCCCGTTGTTGGAGCCGCCCGGACTGCACTTCGCGGGCACCGCGGTGGCCGTGACGCCCTTCGGCAGGACGACCTGGACACTGGGCGCGGACTCGCCGCCGCTGCGGTCGTAGACGCTGCCCGGTCCGCCGTTCAGCATCCCGACGGTGAGCTTTCCGGTCCGGCCGCCGGCCGCCGGCGTCCACTGGGCTAGGGCGGCGAAGTCCGCGCTGTTGTCCGCGTGGACCGTCAGCTCGGCGTTGTTCTGGATCCGGTCGCCGTAGTTCTCGTCGACGTTCGGGCCGCCCACGGTGGCCACCGGCGCCTCGGGCCTGCCGACGAAGGTGAGCCGGGGACCGGTGCCGGGCTTGAAGTCGTAGCTGCTCCGCAGCCAGCCCGTGCCGACCTCCAGGTTCGCGAATATCTGGAAGTGCGCGAAGGCGTAGATGGCGGTGGAGGCGACGCCGAACTGGACCGGGTCCAGCTTCACGGTCTCACCGGGTGCGACGGCGGTGTTGACGGTGCAGATCATCCCGGCCGAGTCGGTCCATTCGTTCCCGCTGTCGACGCCGTACTCGCAGTTGCCGAAGCGCTGCTTGAAGGTGAGCCCTTCGGTGGCGTACATCGTGACGATGACCCGGTTGGCGGGCAGCGAACCCTTGTTGGTGATCTCGATCGGGGCGCTGACGGTGCTGCCGACCTTGACGTTCTGCTGCTCCGGGATCTCCTTCAGCTCCAGCTTCGGGCCGCCGAGGAAGACCTCGACGTCCTGGACCGCCTCCTTGGCGTTGGAGCTGGTCGCCTTGATGTGGAGGACGCCCTTGGCGCCGGGCTTGGCGTCCTTGGCCCCGGTCAGCGTCGCATTCTCGGTGAGGTTGATGCGGTCGTAGTCCAGCGGCTGCCACTGCTTGCAGGTGTGCACGGTGCCGGCGAGGGTGCACTGGCCGGTCAGGGTGAGCTCGGCGACGCCGGTCAGGTCGCGGGTGTCGTAGCTGACCACGATGTCCTTGGCCGCCTCTTTGCCCACCCGCCCGATGTAGAGGGAGAGGTTCCCGCCCGACTGCGGATCCGGCTTGGCCGTCGGGTCGATCGACACCGCCGCCGGGGCCTCCAGCCTCAGGCTCAGGTCCGAGGCCGCCGAGGCCGGGAGGGCGACGCCGGTCACGGCGAGGGCGAGGGCGGCGGCGATCCCGAACGGTCGCGCCAGGCGTATGAGTGCCACTGCTGTCCTTTGGTCACAGGATGTTCATCCCGCACCATAGGTTCTTCAAATGCCAGGTCAGTGGCATTACTTGGCGGACGAATCGTCCGACTTCCGGCAGGGCGGGGCAACCCGGACGGATGCTTTGTCAGATCGTTACGGGCCCCCACGTCCGGGGGCGGCCGCGAGGGCCTCCCCCGGACGGCCCGTCAGCCGGTGGCGAGTTCGAGGTCGTCCTGGGTGGGGGCCGGGGAATCCGACTGGGGCCTGCGGCCGAAGAGTTCGGCGGGGGTGGGCATCCGGCGGGGCTGCGGGCGGGGGTCGGCGGGGTTCTTCGGGGCCACGGCGGGGTCTGTCATCGGGAACCGTCCTCCAGCTGGGTCTTGGGGGCCGCCGCTGGGGGAAGCGGCGGGGCTTGGTACGGCCGTCAGGTGGCGCTGGCCGGTGCTGAGGGCGAGGCGTTCACGGACGTCGGCCTCGGCGAGGGCGTGACAGCGGCCGGCCAGCCGGGACCTGCGGGAGCGTTCGCCGCTCCCGCAGGGCAGCCGGGTCAGGGCGCGGAGGGCGGTGAGGTCCTCGGCGTTCGGGAGGTAGCCGTCGGTGATGGCCTCCTCCAGGCGTTCCAGGTAGCCGGAGACGCTGCCGGGCAGCGCGGCCCGGTAGCGGGAGAGGTCGGCGAGCAGGAACGAGCGAAGCCGCCCGCCCTCCTGCACGGCCTCGTCCACGGCCTCGGCGAGGCGCAGGGCCTCCTGGACGTCCTCGGCCCAGAGTTCGCCCGTAGGCGTCGGGTAGGGCATGTGGACGGGGTACAGCGCTTGGGCGAGGGCACGGCGCAGCACGCGGACTTCGTCGGCGCTGAAGGCCATGCCGCCGCGCGATCCGTGTGGCGTCGGCATGGCACGACACTACGTGGCGTACGTCCGATTTATGGCGATTGGCGACGCACTTGTCCCGATTGGCGTATCTGCGGGTGAAATGACGACTCGTCAGCGAGCGCGGTCCCGGGGCCCGGCCGGGTGGGTCAGGCGGTGGCCGGCTTGTTGCGCTCGTAGACCAGCCGGAGGCCGATCAGGGTGAGCCACGGCTCGTGCACGTCGATGGCGCCCGCCTCGCCGAGGACCAGCGGGGCCAGCCCGCCGGTGGCGATCACCTGGACGTCGTCCGGGTCCTTGGCCAGCTCCTTGGCCATCCGCTCGACCAGCCCGTCGACCTGCCCGGCGAAGCCGTACAGGATGCCGGACTGCATGCCCTCGACGGTGTTCTTGCCGATCACGTTCCGGGGCCGGGCCAGCTCGATCTTGCGCAGCTGGGCGCCCCGGACGCCGAGCGCCTCGACCGAGATCTCGATCCCGGGGGCGATCGCGCCGCCGACGTAGTCACCGCGCTCGTTGATCGCGTCGAAGGTGGTCGCGGTGCCGAAGTCGACCACGATGCACGGGCCGCCGTAGAGGTGGTTGGCGGCCAGCGCGTTGACGATCCGGTCGGCGCCGACCTCCTTGGGGTTGTCCATCAGGACGTGCACCCCGGTCTTCACCCCCGGCTCCACGATCACCGCGGGCACGTCGCCGTAGTACCGGCGGGTGACCTCGCGGAGCTCGTGGAGCACGGCGGGCACCGAGGAGCAGATCGCCAGGCCCTCGATCCGGTCCTCGGCCGAGACGATCGGGTGAGAGCCCATCAGGCCCTGCATCAGCACCGCCAGTTCGTCGGCGGTGCGGCGCGGGTCGGTGGAGATCCGCCAGTGCTCCACGATCTCCTCGCCGTCGAACAGGCCGAGCGTGGTCTGGGTGTTGCCGACGTCGATGGTGAGGAGCACGGGAGGGGCCTTCTGCTAGGAGGAGTCAGGAAGAGCGGAGGTCCAGGCCGATGTCCAGGATCGGCGCGGAGTGGGTCAGGGCACCGACGGCCAGGTAGTCCACCCCAGTCTGGGCGACCTGGTGCGCGGAGGCCAGGGTCAGGCCGCCGGAAGCCTCCAGCTTGGCGCGGCCGTTGACCAGCTTGACGGCCTGCTTCAGCTCGGCGACGGTGAAGTTGTCCAGCAGGATCAGGTCGGCGCCCGCCGCCAGCACCGGCGGGATCTGGTCGAGGCGGTCCACCTCGATCTCCACCGGCAGGTCCGGGTACGCGGCCCGGACGGCGTTGAACGCCTCGGCGACGCCGCCCGCCGCGATCACGTGGTTGTCCTTCACCAGCGCGGCGTCCGAGAGCGACATCCGGTGGTTGCTGCCGCCGCCCGCGCGGACCGCGAACTTCTCCAGCGAGCGGAGGCCGGGCGTGGTCTTCCGGGTGTCCCTGACCTGCGCCTTGGTGCCCTCCAGGGCGTCCGCCCAGGCGCGGGTCGCGGTGGCGATGCCGGACAGCCGGCAGAGCAGGTTCAGCGCGCTGCGCTCGGCGGTGAGCAGGTCGCGGGTGCGGCTGCGGACCGAGAGCAGCACTTGGCCCGCCTCCACCCGGTCGCCGTCCTCGACGTGCCGCTCGACCTCGAACTCCTCCTCGCAGACCAGCGAGACCACGGCCTCGGCGATCCGCAGCCCGGCCACCACGCCGGCCTGACGGGCCGTGAAGTCCGCGGTGGCGACGGCGTCGGCCGGGACGGTGGCGACCGAGGTGACGTCCTCGCCACCGGCCAGGTCCTCCGCCAGCGCGAGGGTGGCGATGTCCTCGACCTCGACCGGGTCCAGGCCGGCCGCCTCCAGCAGCTCGGCGAGCGCCGGGTCCAGGCCGGTCTCGTACGCCTCGCCGTCGCCGCAACCGCAGCCGTCGCCACAGCCGGCGACCTGGTCGGCGAGCGGGAGTTCCTCGTGGGTGTGGGACATCGGACTGCTCCTAGCTGAGAGTGAGTTGGAGAGCCCAGGGGGCTCGGGGCTGCGCCTGTGCAGCGGCGCAAGGTTGCACTGTCCAGGGGCTCGGGGAACTGCGAGGAGATCTGGCGTGCGGGTCACTGCGAAAGTGCCTGACCACGCACGGACGGATCACCCTTTTCCGAGGTCGGCGTCGCAGTTCCCCGAGCCCCTGACCGTAGCTGCCGGAGCACCTGCCAAAAGGTCGGCGTCGCAGCTCCCCGAGCCCCTGACGACTGTCACCGCGTCGTGGGTCCGGAGCTGATGATGTGCCGCTGCCAGTTCACGTCGTCGCGGTCGGGGAAGTCCTCGCGCCAGTGGCAGCCGCGGGTCTCCTCGCGGCGGGCTGCGGCGGCCACCAGTGCGGTGGCGACCAGGTGGAGGTTGGTGGCCTCCCAGCTCTCGACGGCCGGGTCGGCGGACTTCTCGTCGGCGGTGAGCCGGGCGAGGCCGGTGGCGGTGCCGGCCATCGAGGCGGCCGAGCGGAGCACACCGGCGCCGGTGGACATCAGGTGCTGGATGTCCGCGCGGGCCTCCGGGGCGAGCAGCGGGACGGGCCGGGCGGCCCGGGCCCCGGCCACGTCGACCGAGCGCTCGGGGAGGTCGCCGGCGCGGTGCCGGGAGGTCAGGTCGGCGGCGATCCGCTCGGCGAAGACCAGGCCCTCCAGCAGCGAGTTGGAGGCCAGCCGGTTGGCGCCGTGCACGCCGGTGCAGGCCACCTCGCCGCAGGCGTACAGGCCGGGCACGGTGGTGCGGCCGAGCAGGTCGGTGCGGACGCCGCCGGAGGCGTAGTGGGCGGCGGGGGCGACCGGGATCAGCTCGGTGACCGGGTCGATGCCGTGCGAGCGGCAGGAGGCCAGGATGGTCGGGAAGCGCTCGGCCCACATCTCGGCGCCGAAGTGCCGCCCGTCCAGGTACATGTGCTCGGTGCCGAGCTCCTGCATCCGCCGGGTGATCGCCTTGGCGACGATGTCGCGGGGGGCCAGCTCGGCCAGCTCGTGCTGCCCGACCATGAAGCGCACCCCGTCGGCGTCCACCAGGTGCGCGCCCTCGCCGCGGACCGCCTCGGAGACCAGCGGCTGCTGGCCCTCCGCCTCGGCACCGAGCCAGAGCACGGTCGGGTGGAACTGGACGAACTCCAGGTCGGTCACCTCGGCTCCGGCCCGCAGCGCGAGCGCGACGCCGTCGCCGGTGGAGACGGCCGGGTTGGTGGTGGCCGAGAAGATCTGGCCCATGCCGCCGGTGGCCAGCACCACGGCGCGGGCCCGGATCGCGCCGACGCCGTCCCGCTGGCCCTCGCCCATCACGTGCAGGGTGAGCCCGGCGGCGTGGCCGTCGGCGTCGGTCAGCAGGTCCAGCACCAGGGCGTGCTCGATGAGTTCGAGGCCGGGGTCGGAGCGGACGGCGGAGACCAGGGCTCGCGATATCTCCGCCCCGGTGGCGTCGCCGCCGGCGTGCGCGATCCGGCGGCGGTGGTGGCCGCCCTCCCGGGTGAGCAGGATCTCGCCGTCCTGGTCCAGGTCGAAGGCCGCGCCGGTGGCGATCAAGTGCCGTACCGCGTCCGGGCCTTCGGTGACCAGGGTGCGGACGGCCGCCTCGTCGCAGAGCCCGGCCCCGGCCACCAGGGTGTCGGCCAGGTGCTGCTCAGGGGTGTCGCCCTCGCCCAGGGCGGCGGCGATGCCGCCCTGGGCCCAACGGGTCGAACCGTCGTCGAGCATCGCCTTGGTGACCACCATGGCCCGCAGGCCGGCCTTGCGGACGTTGAGGGCGACGGTGAGCCCGGCCACGCCGGAGCCGACCACCACCACGTCCGTGGTGCTGGTCCAGCCGGGGGCCGGGGCGGTGAGGCGATGCGACACGGTCATGTCCTGTTGCTCCTTAGCGCGCGGCCGAGGGCGCCGCGTTGTGCCCGTCACCGTACGCCTGGTCCCCGCGCAGCAGCCCGCTGCCCTCGGGGGCCTCGGCGGCGTCGGTGCCGTAGCCGGTGATCCGGTTCTCGCCGTCCACGAAGACCACCCGGGGCACGTAGCCCTTGGCCTCCGCGGTCTCCATCTGCCCGTAGGCGATCAGGATGACCAGGTCGCCGGGGTGGACCAGCCGGGCGGCGGCGCCGTTGATGCCGATCACGCCGGAGCCGCGCGGGCCGGCGATCGTGTAGGTCTCCAGCCGGGCGCCGTTGTTGATGTCGACGATGTGGACCAGCTCGCCGGGGAGCAGGTCGGCGGCGTCGAGCAGGTCCTCGTCCACCGTGACCGAGCCGACGTAGTGCAGGTCGGCCTGGGTCACGGTGGCCCGGTGGATCTTGGACTTGAGCATGGTGCGGAGCATTGGGTCACGCCTCCTGTGAGTGCATGCCTAGGGACTGCTTACCGGTTACCGAACGATGATGCGGGCGTTGTCGATCAGGCGGGTGGGACCCACCTTCGCGGCGACGGCCAGCACCGCCTCCCCCTGGAAGTCCTCGGCGGCCTCGGTGAAGTCGTCCGGGTCGATCAGGGCGAGGTAGTCAAGGGTGACACCCTCGGCGGCGTCCAGGACGGCCGAGGCGGCCGCGAGGACGGCCTTCGGGCCCTGCGCGGCCACGTCGCGGCCGGCGAACAGCGCCCGGGAGAGCGCCAGGGCCTGCGCCCGCTCGCCCTCCGAGAGGAAGCGGTTGCGGGAGGACAGCGCCAGGCCGTCGGGCTCGCGGACGGTCGGGACGCCGATCACCTCGACGTCGAAGTCCAGGTCGGCGACCATCCGCTGGATCACCGCGAGCTGCTGGGCGTCCTTCTCGCCGAAGAACGCGAAGTCCGGGTCGGTGATGTGCAGCAGCTTGGCCACCACGGTCAGCACCCCGTCGAAGTGGCCGGGGCGGGAGGCGCCCTCGAACCGCTCGCCCATCGGGCCGCCGGAGATCCGCACCTGCGGGGTCCCGTTCGGGTAGACCTCCTCGGGCAGCGGGGCGAACACCACGTCCGCGCCGTTCTCCTCGGCCAGCCGGACGTCGGCGGCCAGCGTGCGCGGGTAGCGGTCCAGGTCCTCGCCGGCGCCGAACTGGAGCGGGTTCACGAAGACCGTCACGGCCACCCGGCCGTCCTTGCCGACCTGCTTGCGGGCGGCCCGGATCAGCGCGGCGTGCCCCTCGTGCAGCGCGCCCATGGTCATCACCACCGCGTTGTCCACCGGCTGCTCGTCCGGCCAGAAGGCGGGCTCGAAGTCGGCGATCGTGTGGGTCAGCTCGGCCTTGTGCACCTTCGGGGCCTTGCTCGGCTGCTGCTTGCCACGGGCCATCAGGGGGTCTCCTCGTTGAGTACGTCCAGCAGCGCAGCCGCCGACTCTTCCTTGAGCGATCCGGACCGGACCGCCCGCTGCGCCGTGGCGCGGGCCATCGCGCGGTACGCCTGCCCGATGTCGGGGGCTACCGTACCGAGCTGGTGCAGGTGGCGCCGGAGGGTCCCGGCGTCGCCCCGGGCGACCGGTCCGGTCAGGGCCGCGTCGCCGGAGCGCAGGCTGTTGTCCAGGGCCGCGCCGAGCAGCGGGCCGAGCAGGCGGCCGGGCTCGGCCACGCCCGCCGTCCGGAGCAGTTCGAGGGCCTGGGCGACCAGGGTGACCAGGTGGTTCGCGCCGTGCGCGAGGGCCGTGTGGTAGAGCGGCCTGACCTCCTCGGGCACCCACTCGGGCTCGCCGCCCATCTCGACCACCAACGCCTCGGCGACCGGTCGCAGCTCCTGAGGGGCCGTCACCCCGAAGGGGCAGCCCGCCAGTCGGGCCAGGTCGACCGAGGTGCCGGTGAAGGTCATCGCCGGGTGCAGCGCCAGCGGCAGCGCCCCGGCCCTGGTCGCGGGCTCCAGCACGGCCACGCCGTGGGCTCCCGAGGTGTGCACGACCAGCTGCCCGGGCCGGATCGCGCCGGTGGCCGCCAGCCCGGTCACCAGGTCGGCCAGCGCGTCGTCCGGGACGGTCAGCAGCACCAGGTCGGCCGCCGCCAGCACCTGCGGCGGGCTGACCAGCCTCACCCCCGGCAGCAGTGCCTCGGCCCGGCGCCTGGAGGTCGCCGACACCCCGGACGCGGCCACCACCCGGTGCCCGGCCAGCTGGAGCGCGGCCCCCAGCGCGGGCCCGACCCGGCCGGTGCCGACCACGCCGACGGTCAGCCGCGCGGGTCGGTTCCCGGGGTCGGCGGGGTCACCGAACGGATCGGCCAGTGCCTCGAACCCGGCCTCGTCGAAGGTGCTCACGGCTCGCCGTCGTCCTCACTTCCGTTCCAGTCCTCTGCAGGTACCGGACGTACCGCGCCATTCTACGGCCGGGCGCGCGCCGGGCTACTCCCCGGCACCCGCGCGGACCAGCCCGGCCTCGTACGCGAGCACCACGGCCTGCACCCGGTCGCGCAGGTTGAGCTTGGCCAGGATGCGGCCGACGTGGGTCTTCACGGTGGCTTCGGAGAGGGTGAGCTTGGTGGCGATCTCGCCGTTCGACAGACCCTGCGCGACCAGCAGGAAGACCTCACGCTCGCGCTCGGTGAGCGGGGCCAGCACGGGGGAGCCGGGGGCGGAGCGGGGGACCGGTAGGACCTCGGCGAAGCGGTCGATCATCCGGCGGGTGGTGGTCGGGGCGACCACGGCGTCCCCGGCGTGCACGGAGCGGATCGCGGCGACCAGCTCGACCGGCGGGACGTCCTTGAGCAGGAAGCCGCTGGCGCCCGCCTTGAGCGCGGCGAAGGCGTACTCGTCCAGGTCGAAGGTGGTCAGGATGAGCACGTGCGGGGCGTCCGGACGAGGGGAGCCGTCCTCGGTCAGGCAGATCCGGCGGGTGGCCTGGACGCCGTCCAGCCGGGGCATCCGGACGTCCATCAGGATCACGTCGACCTCAGTCCGCTCCAGCACCTGGAGGGCCTGCTGGCCGTCCCCGGCCTCGGCGGTGATCTCGATGTCGCCCTGGGACTGGAGGATCATCCGGAAGCCGGTGCGGAGCAGTTCCTGGTCGTCGACGAGCATCACCCTGATGGTCACGGATCAGTCCTTACTTGATGGTCTTGAGGGGAAGTACCGCGCGGATCCGGAAGCCCCCGCCGGGCCGGGGCCCGATGTCGAGGCTCCCGCTGACCATGCCGACCCGCTCCCGCATGCCGATCAGACCATGCCCGGGGCCCTCGCTACCACCGACCACCAACTGGTCGTCGGTGGAACCCCGGCCGTCGTCCTCGATCAGCACCTCCAGCTCGCGGTCGCGGAAGTCCACCGCGACCCGGGCCCGGACGTCCGGGCCGCCGTGCTTGCGGACGTTGGTAAGCGCCTCCTGGACGATCCGGTACACCGTCAGCTCGACGCCCCGGGGCAGCTCCTGGACCTCCCCGGCGCTGTCGAAGTCGACCGGCAGGCCGGCCGTCCTGACCTGGTCGAGCAGCTCGGGCAGCTCGGCCACGCCGGGCTGCGGGACGTACTCCTCGGTGGTGTCGGTGGTGCGCAGCACACCGAGCAGCCGGCGCATCTCGACCAGCGCCTGACGGCCCGTCGAGGCGATGGTGCCGAGCGCCTCCTTGGCCTGCTGCGGGGAGTTGTCCAGCACGTAGGCGGCGCCGTCGGCCTGAACGATCATCACCGAGACGTTGTGCGCCACCACGTCGTGCAGCTCGCGGGCGATCCGGGCCCGCTCGGCCGCTACCGCGATCTTCGCCTGGGCGCCGCGCTCGCGCTCCAGCCGGGCGGCCCGGTCCTCCAGCTCGGTCAGGTACGCCCGGCGGACCCGGGTGAGCCGGCCCCACGCCCAGCAGAGCACGAAGGGGGTGGACATCAGCGCGGAGAAGAAGAGCACCTGCGGGGCGCCCTGGATCGAGCTGCTCACCTCGTGGAACCGGGCCAGCGTCAGCGGCCCGGCCGCCAGCCCGGCGACCAGCGCCAGCCGGGACGTCCAGACCGTGCCGTAGGCCGCGCCGGTATAGGCGAACACCAGGTAGCCGATGCTCTCCACACCGGGGTTGAGGTGGGCCGCCAACTGGCCGAGCCCGAGCAGCACCGCGGCGACCGTGGTCGCGTTCGGGTGCCGTCGCCGCCACACCATCATCCCGGCGACCAGACCGGCCAGTACGTAGGCGGCCTGCTCCTGCCAGCCCGACTGGTTGCCGGTGGTGAGCAGGGCGAAACAGGCAAGCAGCAGCGCCCAGGCGGAGTCGACCACCATGGGGTGACGGCGGAACCAGGCGTTGAGTCGGTGCACAGCTCAAGCCTAGGGACCCCGGAAGGGCGAAAGGTCCGCCGGGAGAGCGATCCCTCCTACTCCGCAGGGTGGAGAGCCGACGTGACGCCGGTAACGTCCGGGGCATGAGGTGGATGCGGTGGCGGACCGCCATGGAGCAGGCGTTGTACGGGGCCGACGGCGGGTTCTACCGCAGGCCGGAGGGCCCGGCGGGGCACTTCAGGACCTCGGTGCACGCCTCGCCGAGGTACGCCGGAGCGGTCACCCGCCTTCTGACGGAGGTGGACGCCGCACTCGGCCGGCCCGCCGAGCTCGCCCTGGTGGACGTCGGGGCCGGCCGGGGCGAGCTGCTGACCGGGGTGCTGGCCGCGGTCGGCCCGGAGCTGGCCGGGCGGCTGCGCCCGTACGCGGTGGAGCTGGCCGACCGGCCGGCCGGGCTGCCGGAGTCGGTGGTGTGGACGGACCGGGTGCCTGACGGGGTGTCGGGCCTGCTGTTCGCCAACGAATGGTTGGACAACGTGCCGTTGGAGCTCGCCGAGCGGGACGAGGACGGCGCACTGCGGTACGTCGAGGTGGCTCCGGACGGGACCCGGCGGACCGGTGGGCCCGTGGACCTGGCGGACGCCGACTGGGCGGCCCGCTGGTGGCCGGACGGCTCGGTGGTGGAGCTGGGCGGCCCCCGGGACGCGGCCTGGGCGGCGGCGGTCGGGTCGCTGGAGCGCGGGCTCGCGGTGGCGGTGGACTACGCCCACACCCGGGCCGACCGGCCGCCGTTCGAGACCCTGACGGGCTTTCGGGACGGCCGGGAGGTCGCCCCGGTGCCGGACGGGTCCTGCGACCTCACCGCGCACGTGGCGCTGGACGCGGTGGCCGCCCCCGGTGTCCACAGCCTGTGGACGACGCAGCGCGAGGCGCTCCGGGCACTCGGGGTGGACGGCGGTCGGCCACCGCTGGCGCTCGCCTCCACCGATCCGATGGCGTACCTGCGCGCACTCGGCGCCGCAGGTGAGGGGGCGGAGCTGACCGATCCGGCCGGTCTCGGCGGGTTCGGCTGGCTGGCCCAGGCTGTCCGGATGCCGGTACCGGAGAGCCTCGCGGGGCTGCCGGGATGGCAGACTCTCACCCCATGAGGGAGACCACGGTCGGCGTCGGCGCGGGTGCGGAGAATCTTGTCGGGGAGCTGGGCACCAGTGACATGGTGCTCAACATCGGCCCGCAGCACCCTTCCACGCACGGTGTGCTGCGGCTGAAGCTGGTGCTGGACGGCGAGCGGATCGTCTCCGCCGAGCCGGTGATCGGCTACATGCACCGGGGCGCCGAGAAGCTCTTCGAGGCCCGGGACTACCGCCAGATCATCATGCTGGCCAACCGGCACGACTGGCTCTCCGCCTTCTCCAACGAGCTGGGCGTGGTGCTCGCGGTCGAGCGGATGCTCGGCATGGAGGTGCCCGAGCGGGCGGTCTGGATCCGCACCATGCTGGCCGAGCTGAACCGGGTGCTCAACCACCTGATGTTCCTCGGCTCGTACCCGCTGGAGCTCGGCGGGATCACCCCGGTCTTCCACGCCTTCCACGGGCGCGAGGAGCTCCAGCACGTGCTGGAGGAGGCCAGCGGCGGCCGGATGCACTACATGTTCAACCGGGTCGGCGGCCTCAAGGAGGACCTGCCGGCCGGCTGGCTCGGCCGGGTCAGGGCGGCGGTCGCCACCGTCCGCTCGCAGCTGCCGGTCTTCGAGGACCTGGTGCTCGGCAACGAGATCTTCCGGGGCCGGACCGCCGACGTCGGGGTGCTGTCCGCCGAGCACGTGAAGGCGTACGGCGCGAGCGGCCCGATCGCCCGGGCCAGCGGCGTCGACTTCGACCTCCGCCGGGACGAGCCCTACCTGGCGTACGGCGAGCTGCAGGACGTGCTCCGGGTGGTCACCCGGCAGGAGGGCGACTGCCTCGCCCGGTTCGAGTGCCTGCTCGAACAGACCGTCAACTCGCTGGCCCTGGCGGACGCCTGCCTGGACCGGCTGGCCCAGCTGGCGCCCGGGCCGGTCAACCTGCGGCTGCCCAAGGTCCTCAAGGCACCCGAGGGCGCCACCTACGCCTGGACCGAGAACCCGCTCGGCGTGAACGGCTACTACCTGGTCTCCCGCGGCGACAAGACCCCGTGGCGGCTCAAGCTCCGCTCCGCCTCGTTCAACAACATCCAGACCCTCACCGAACTGCTCCCCGGCACGCTGGTCGCGGACATGGTGGCGATCCTGGGCTCGATGTTCTTCGTGGTCGGCGACATCGACAAGTAGCGGCCTTGTGCAGAGGCTCAGTTTTGCCAGGTGCTCAGCGGTCCACGGCCCAGGGGTCCGGGGCTGCACCGTAGGCAGGCGCTCAGCGGTCGACTACCCAGGGGCTCGGGGAACTGCGAGGAGATCTGGTGTTCGGGTCACTGCGAAAGTGCCTGACCGCCTACGCGACGGTCACCTTGCGAAGGTCGGCGTCGCAGTTCCCCGAGCCCCTGGCTCCGTAGCGGGCTGAGCGACTGTCAAGAAGATCGGCGTCGCCCGCGCGGCGGAGCCGCACATCAGCGGAGCCCCGGGCCCCTGGTGGTGCACCATGTGCCGAAGGCTAGGCGGGGTCGGCCGGGTGGGGGGCCAGGGGGGTGCCGTTCTTGATGCGTTGGTCGCAGAGGTCGGCGAGGACGGCGTAGCCTGCCGGGCCCATCAGTTCGGTGAGTTCGGGGCGGTAGCTGACGTAGACCGGGTCGGGGGCGTTGTGGGCGTCGGGGCTGCCGGTGCACCACCAGTGCAGGTCGTGGCCGCCGGGACCCCAGCCGCGGCGGTCGTACTCGCCGATGGTGACCTGGAGGTAGCGGCTCTCGTCGGGGCGGTCGATCCAGTCGTAGGTGCGGCGGACCGGGAGCTGCCAGCAGACGTCCGGCTTGGTCTCCAGCGGCTCCTTGCCCTCCTGGAGGGCGAGGGTGTGCAGCGAGCAGCCGGCGCCGCCGGGGAAGCCGGGGCTGTTCAGGAAGAGGCAGGCGCCGTTGACCCGGCGGGTCTGGCGGTCGCCGTCCTCGTCCAGCATGGTGATGCCGCCGTCGACCTTGATCCGGCCCTTGGCGTCGGTGCCGTGGGCGTGGTTCTCCCAGATCTCCGGGGTCAGCCGGGCGGCGTGGCCGATCACCCGCTGCTCGTCGTCCTCGTCGGAGTAGTGGGCGCCGAGGGTGCAGCAGCCGTCCGACTCGCCCCGGCCCGGGCGGATGCCCTGGCAGCCGCGGCCGAAGATGCAGTTCCAGCGTGAGGTGAGCCAGGTCAGGTCGCAGCGGAAGACCTGCTCCTCGTCGCCGGGGTCGGCGAACTCGACCCAGGCCCGGGCGAAGTCGAGCGGGACCTCGGGCCGCATGGTGGGCATCGCGAGGTCGATGCTGCCGCTCTTCCGGTCCTTGGACTTCTTGCTGGTCTTCTTGCTGTCTGCTGCCACCGGTCAAGGGTATGGCCTGGCGTCGGTGTCCCCCGGTGACGGCTCCGGCGACCGGTGAAGTTGCGGTGAGAAACCCGGACGGGCCCTGCGACGGCGGCCGGTGCTGGCCCTAGGATGGCGGCCAGGTGTCTGCACGGGGGTGCTGGGGGGAGTGCACGGATGGGTAACGGTGGCGCAGGCGAGTTCCTGATCAAGCCATGGGAAGTACGCGGTGAGGGGCGGGAGTTCGAGAAGATCTCGAACGACTACGCCCGGGCCGCGCTGGCCCTGGAGCAGGGTCTGACCGGGCTCGGTACGCCCTGGGGCGGTGACCGGCCCGGCAGTGGCTTCGGCACCGCGTACACCGAGGCGCAGGGCATGTTGCTGGCGGGGCTGAACGGCCTGGCCGACCGCCTCGGCGGGATCGGCACCGGGCTGCACACGATGGCCGAGTCGGTCGACCGCACCGACGGCGAGGTGGGCGCCGATCTGGCGCAGGTCGACGCCGCCCGCCCCCCGGTGGGCTGACGCTCCGTCGGGAACCGCGGCGGCCCGTCCGTACGTGTTGCTGTCCGTCTCCTTGCTGTCCGTCCCGCAGAACCCGGAAGGAGGGGCCTGGTGTCCCGAAGCGTGCCCGAGGAACTCGTCCCCGTACTGGCCAGGTTGGGCCATGAGTGGCCGCAGGCCGACGAAGAGGGTCTGCGTCGGGCGGCGGCCGTCTGGCGGGAGTTCGGCGCCGAGGCGGAGCAGCTCAGCCGCCGCGGCGGGGATTCGGCGCAGCGCGTCACCGGTGAGAACTCCGGCAGTTCGGTGGAGGCGTTCGCCGCGCACTGGCGCGGCTTCGCGGGTGGCGGCCGGGGCAGCCTGGACGACGCGCAGAGCGCGGCCGAGCTGGTCGGCGCCGCGTTCGAGCGGGCCGCCCGGGCGGTGGACTCGTGCAAGGCCGAGATCATCGCGGCGCTGACCGAGCTGGCCGCGGAGATCAAGCTCGCCCAGAAGGTCGAGTCGGTGGCGCACTCGGTGCTCGGCGTGGTCGGCGACGTGGTGGCCGACGTGGTGGTCGGGGCCGGCGAGAAGATCGCGGTGGAGCTGGCCAAGCACAAGGTCGGCAACCTGCTGGAGGAGCTCGGCCGGGAGATGAAGGAGGGCCTTCAGCAGGCGCTGAAGGAACCCGCCGTCGTCACCCTGGAGCGGATCGCCCAGGCCGACGGGTACACCCCGGCCCGCACCGCCGGTGCGGCCGGCGCGGTGGCCGGTGCGCTGCTCGGCGGGCGGGCGGTGGCCAAGGTCCGGACGCTGTCGGCGGCCGTCGACCGGAAGGGTCACCTGCTGACCGACGCCCAGGGCCAACCGGTGCTGGTCGACGAGCGGGGCGAGCGGGTGCAGGGCGTCGAGGGCGTCACGGTCGCCAAGGACGCGCAGGGCCGGCCGGTGTTCGGTGCGGACGGCAACGTCGTGGTGGTCGGCCAGGACGGCAAGCCGGTGGTCGGCGTGGCGCTCGGCTCCGACGGCACGCCGCTGCGGGACGGGCACGGCGGGCTGGCCCTGGTCGGCTCCGGCGGTCTGATAGCGGCCGCCGGGGTCTCGGTGCTGCTCGGCCGCGACGGTAGGCCGGTGCTGGGCACCGACGGCGAGGTCGTGGTGCTGGACCAGAGCGGTGCGCCGGTCCGGGGCACCGACGGCCACGTGGCCAAGTTGGACGCGAACGGTCAGCTGGTCACCGACGCCCAGGGACGGCCGGTGATGGTCGACGACCACGGCGACCAGGTCCGCGGCCCGGCCAAGCACGGTGCCGGCGTCGGGGTGCACCTCGGCGGCGTCGGGGTCGACCTCCAGGTCGGCCCGGGCGGCATGGAGGCGGACATCGAGATGCGGGACCACGCCGGCGGCAAGGTGCCGCCCGGCCAGGTCCAGGTGCAGGCCGGGCCGCTGTCGGCCTCGGTGCAGGCCGACCTGCCGGTCGGCGGCTCCGGTGCGGGCCACGGCGGTGGCGGCGGTCAGGGTGCCGGTGGCAGCCACGGTCACGGTGGTGACAACGGGCGTGGTGGCGGCGGGATCTGGGGCGACCCCGCGCCGTCGCACCGGTCGGAGGCCGCCCAGTACGGCGGGTACGGGCCGCAGCGTCCGAGCGTCTCGGTGGACTTCGACTACGGCGGCGGCGACCCGACCCCGGTCACACCGGTGCACCACGGACCGGCCTCGGTCCGGACCGACTCGGTGGCGGTCGCGCCGGCCCCGGTGAACGCGGGACCGGTCTTCGGTGACGGTTCGTCGGCCCCGGTCGGCGGCCGGGGGCACGGTGTGGAAGCGACGATGCCGGGTGGTGGCGGCGGGTCCGGGCTCGGTCCGGTCGGCGGCGGGGCCCCCGGCGGCCCGGTCGGTGCGCCGCCGATGGCACCCCCGCCGGCCGCTGCCGCCGCGGGTGTCCCGGTGACGGCCACGCCGTCGACTCCGGTGGTGTCCGGTGCGGTCGGTACGCCCGGCGCCGCAGGTGCGGCTGGTGGCCAGTCCGGCGTGGTCGGTGCGGTCGGCGCCGTGGGCGGCCAGCCGCAGGCCGGTGCGCACGGGGCGGGCCCGGCCCGCCCGGTCGGCACGCCGCCGGTCGGACTGGTGCCCAACCCGCTGCCCGTGCAGTCCGGTTCGGGGCCGATCGCGGTCGGACCGGTGCCGCTGCGCGCCTTCGAGACACCGCCCGAGGCCCGCCGCCGGGACGGCGAGAGTCTGGCCGACCCGGCGCAGGCCGCCCCGATCGCGGCGATGTTCCTGATCGCCCACTCCTACCGGCGCACCGCCCCGGAGCAGCCGGGCGAGCGGCAGCGGGCCCGGATCATCGCGGACGGCCGCCCGTACGACACCGGCGGCGGCCTGGGTCCGGTCGACCCGGCGCACCAGGCGGAGGTCGAGCGCCGGGTGCCGCGCGAGGCCGAGGGCGAGCCCTCGGTGCACCCGGACCCGCGCTTCGGCGACTGGCCGGAGGCGCTGAACGGCGGCGGCTTCCGCGAGCCCGGCCGGGCCAACAACGGGCTCGACCTGGCGCTCTCGGCGCTGGACAGCTACCTCGGCAACACCACCTGCGGCGCGCCCAGGCTGCCCGACGGTCCGGCCGGCGAGTTCGGCGGCCGGGACCGCGCCGAGCGCGAACTCGGCACCCAGTTCAAGGACCTGGGCTACGGCCCGGAGGCCCTCGAACAGCTCGCCGAGGTGCTCAGGCGGGGCGGTTCCGGCACCCAGGCGGTGCTGCTCACGCTGGACGAGTACGGCCGCTCGCACACCTGGAACGCCTTCGTCTCCGGCGCCACCCTCACCTACCTGGACCCGCAGACCGGCTACCGGTCGGCTGCCCCGCTGCACCCGGCGGACCAGGGCCTGTGGGCGATCGGGCTGGAGGCGTCCGGGCGTCCGCTCGACCTCTCGGCGCTGCAACCCGCCATCCCGGTGGTCGAGTTGACCCCGGCTCCGGAGCCCGACCCGCTGGCCAAACCGGTCCCGGAGCCACCCGCCCCGCCGCGCTCGCGGCTGACCATCCACCGCACCGCCGCCAGGAGCACCCGTCGATGACCACCCTCGCGCAGGCCCTCGACACCGCCCACCGGTGGGTCAACGGCGAGTTGGCCCAGGAGAGCCGACGAGCCGTCCGTGCCCACGAGTTCGACCTCGGCTGGGTGGTCTGGCCGGAGCCCGCCCCGGTCCGGGTCGACCCGCTGACCGGTGACCGGCGCGCCCCGGAGGAGCTGGCGGCGGCCTGTGGGGTGGTCGACCGGACCACCGGCGAGCTCACCGTCTGGCCCTCGGTGCCCGTCCCGCAGGTGGTCCAGCTCTACCGCGACCGGATCGGCGCGGGCGGCTACGACCCCGCCCTGCCGCCCGCCACCGGCCCCGGCTGCCGGGCCCAACTCCGGTACCGGGACGCGCTCGGCGAGGAGCGCACCCTGGTGCTGCGGTCCGCCACCGGCCGCCCGCACCCCGCGCTGCGGGCCTGGCGGCAGCTCGCCGAGCAGGGCGTCCCGCCGGAGGACGTGCTCTCGGTCCACACCGACCTGCGGCCCGCCATGCTGCCCGGCGGCTACGTCGCGGCCGTCCTGCTCGCCGCCCTGCCGACGGCCCTGCACAGCCACGACCTGGCCTACGGTCCGCGCTACGACGGCCGGGCCCGCGCGGTCCGCTCGGCGGGCGCGGCCAACCCCCGGCCGAACCGGGTGCCCTTCCCGGCCAACGTGCCCCCCGCCCAGCCGGAGGGCGAAGCCGCCCTGGCCGCCCGGCTGGCCGCCCAGTTCGGCCCGCAGGGCGTCCGCCGCTTCGACCCCGCCCACACGCTGGCCGCCGACCTCCCCGAGGCGGTGGCCCGCCCGCTCCAGCAGATCGGCCTGCCGGTCGCGGTCGGGGGCTTCTTCGCCCTGCACCACCCGGTCTCCGACGGCATCTCCGACGGCACCCCCGACGCCCCCGTCCTGCCGGACCTGGTCGGCTACCTCGCCACCCACGACCTGGCCGCCCGGGCCACCGAACAGGCCCGCCGGGAGCTGCTCGGCCAGCTGCTGATCGGCACCGACGGGTGGGCCCTGCTCACCGTCGACACCGCCCAGGGCCGGATCCGCGCGGTCGACCCCGAGACGGCCGTCACCCGCTACGTGAACGCCGACCTGACCGCCTTCGCCCGTTCGCTGGCCCTGCTCGCCGACCGGCTGCCCAAGCTCCGCGACCTCCACCCGTCGGCGGCCGGCCAAGCCGTGGCCGAACTCCAGTGGTCGCTGGCCGCGCTGGACCGGACGGTCTTCGGTGACCCCGAGAACTGGTGGTCCGTCATCGTCGAACAGCTCTGGCACGGGATTCTCTAGCTTTTCGCAGGGGCTGCGCTCCGGGCCGGCGATCGGGCAGCTACGGTCCGGGGGCTCGGGGCTCTGCTGAGGTGCGGCTCCGCCGCGTGGGCGAGGAGAGCTGGCGTTCGGGTCACTGCGAAAGTGCCTGACCACCTACGCAGGGATCACCTTGCACGAGGCCGGCGTCGCAGTTCCCCGAGCCCCTGACCGTAGCTGCTCAGCCACCTGCCAAATGGTCGGCGTCGCCCACGCGGCGGAGCCGCACCACAGCAGGGCCCCGAGCCCCTGACTCCGTAGCGGGCTGAGCACCTGCCGAAAACCTAACCTCGGAGGAAGCGCTCCAACGTGGTGGCCAGTGCGACCGGGATCTCGTACATCGGGTAGTGCCCCGTGTTGGGCAGCAGTTCGAGGTCGCCGTTGGGGTAGTGGGTGAGCCAGGTCCGGCGGTAGAGCTCGGTGGTCAGGGCGAGGTCGTGCTCGCCGACGAAGGCCCGGGCCGGGAGCGGGAGTCCGGTCACCTTGGGGGCGAGGTCGACGGTGGTCCAGTCGTCCAGGTAGGCGGCGAAGGCCTCCGGCCGGGAGCCCTGCACGGACTGGGCCGTCATCCGGTCCAGCCAGACCCCGGTGGCCCGTTGGCCGGTGACCAGGTCGAGGATGGCGCGGCGGTTCGCCGGGTGTGCGGCGGCACCGTGGAACAGGTCGAAGGCGTCGCCCAGCGGGTACGCCCCGGCCGGGACCGGGGTCAGGCCGGCCAGCCGCTCGACCCGGTCGGGGGCCAGCGCCAGCACCTGCTGGGCCGCCTTGCCGCCCATCGAGTGACCGACCAGGGAGAAGCGGTCCCAGCCCAGTTGGTCGGCCAGGGCGAGGGCGTCCAGGGCGATCTCGGCCAGGGTGTAGTCGCCCGGCACGTCGGCCCGCTCCCCGTAGCCCCGGTAGTCGAGGAAGGCGTAGCTGAAGGCCGTGCCGTCCAGGTAGTCCAGGAACGGCCCCCAGCCGGCACTGGTGCCGAACCAGTCGTGCAGCACGAGGACCCGTTGCGCGCCTTCGCCGACCAGTCGGTGAGTGATCGTCATGCCGTGCTCCCTGTGTGCGAGTTGGTGCAGGGAAGCTACCCAGGGCGTCCGGGCCGATGCCTCCGGCGGCCGGGACGGACTGGTGTTATCCGGCCACCGGCGGAGCCGGATCGCGTAGCGTGGCCCGTTATGCGACTCGGTGTACTCGACGTAGGTTCCAACACCGTCCACTTCCTCGTGGTGGACGCGCACCCCGGTGCTGCCCCGTTGCCCGCGTACTCGCACAAGGCGGAGCTGCGGCTCGCCGAGCTGCTGGACGAGGGCGGGGCGATCACCGAGGTCGGCGTCGACAAGCTGGTCGGCATGGTGGCGTCCTCGCTCCGGGTGGCCGAGGACAAGGGCGTGGTCGACCTGCTGCCGTTCGCCACCTCGGCCGTCCGGGAGGCGGCCAACGGCGAGGCGGTGATCCGCCGGGTCGCCGAGGAGACCGGGGTCGAACTGCGGGTGCTGTCCGGGCAGGACGAGGCCCGGCTGACCTTCCTGGCGGTCCGCCGCTGGTACGGCTGGTCGGCGGGGCGGATCCTCGACCTGGACATCGGCGGCGGCTCGCTGGAGCTGGCGGCCGGTCTGGACGAGCAGCCCGACGTGGTCTGTTCGCTGCCGCTCGGCGCGGGCCGGCTGACCGCCCGGCTGCCGGGGGACGTGGCGGACCCGGACGACGTCCGGGAGCTGCGCCGGTACATCCGGGCCGAGATCGCCCAGGTGGTCGGCGAGTTCGCCCGGCGCGGGGCGCCCGACCACGCGGTCGGCACCTCCAAGACCTTCAAGCAGCTGGCCAGGATGACCGGCGCCGCCCCCGCCGACGCGGGCCCGCTGGCGGTCCGCAAGCTGACCCGGGCCGGGCTGGCCGCCTGGGTGCCCCGGCTGACCTCGATGACGGTGGCCGAGCGGGCGCAGATCCCCGGCGTCTCCGAGGGCCGGGCGAGACAGCTGCTGGCGGGCGCGCTGGTGGCCGACGCGGCGATGGACCTGTTCGGCATCGAGGAGCTGGACATCGGCCCGTGGGCGCTCCGCGAGGGCATCATCCTGCGGCGGCTGGACACCCTGGACAGCCCGGCCGACCGGCGGCCCGCGCTGACCGGGTGACCTGCGGCACACCAATACCGCGCGAGGCCGCTTACGCTGTTCCCCGTGGCGGAACCAGCGGATGAGGACGGAACGCGGGCGGGCCGCGCTGCCGGTGACCCTGCCCGGCAGCCGCGGCCGGCCCGACCGCGGCGCGCCAAGGCCGCCGCCGAGCGGGTCCCGGACGGGGACGGCCGGCGGAGCCCGGGCGAGCGGGCCGCCAAGTCGGTGAAACCGGCCAAGGCCGCCAAAGCCGCCAAGACCGCGAAGAGCGGCAAGACCACCACCCAGCCCAAGCCCGGCAGGCCGAAGCCGGCCAAGCAGTCACAGCTCGCCCTGGCCACCCAGGCGGTGAAGGCGGTCCGGGCCGCCAAGCGGCCGGCCGACCGGGCCCCGCTGCTGCGCACCACCGACCGCCTGGTGCTGCCGCCGCACGGCGACGCCCTGCACGTGCCGGACACCAAGGTGGTGCTCTCCACCGCCTCGGTCTACCCCGAGAACACCGTGACCGCCTTCGAGCTGGCCGCCAGGCTCGGCTACGACGGCGTCGAGGTGATGGTCTGGAACGACCCGGTCAGCCAGGACGTCGAGGCGCTCCGCCGGCTCTCGGACGCGCACCGGATGCCGATCCTGGCGGTGCACGCGCCCTGCCTGCTGATCACCCAGCGGGTCTGGACCACCGACCCGTGGACCAAGCTGGTCCGGGCCAGGGCCGCTGCCGAGAAGCTCGGCGCGGACACCGTGGTGGTGCACCCGCCGTTCCGCTGGCAGCGGCAGTACGCCCGGGAGTTCGTCGAGGGCGTCAACCGGATGGCGGGCGAGACCGAGGTCCGGTTCGCGGTGGAGAACATGTACCCGTGGCGCTACCGCGACCGCGAGATGCTGGCCTACTCGCCCGGCTGGGACGTCACCGAGGAGGCGTACCGGCACTTCACCATCGACCTCTCGCACGTCTCCACCTCGCGGATCGACGCCTTCGAGATGGTCGACCGGATGGGCGACCGGCTGGCCCACGTCCACCTCGCCGACGGGGCCGGCTCCGGCAAGGACGAGCACCTGATCCCGGGGCGCGGCACCCAGCCCTGCGCCGCCCTGCTGGAGCGGCTGGCCAGGACCGGCTTCACCGGCCACGTGGTGCTGGAGGTCAACACCCGCCGCGCACTCTCCCCCGCCGAACGCGAGGCCGATCTCGCCGAGGCCCTCGCCTTCACCCGGCTCCACCTGGCCACGGCCAAGCGCCGCTAGCCCTTCCGGGCATCAGCTGCGCTTCGGCCATCGGGGGCTCGGGGAACTGCGACGGTTCGTGGCTGGCGGGCAAAGGGCGAAAGTGCCTGACCACCTACGCACGGATCACCTCTTCCGAGGCCGGCGTCGCAGTTCCCCGAGCGCCTGAGGACCTAGGCTGGTCGGGTGACGACGTATCAGCGACAGGACCACGCGAACTCCTTCGGCGCGGTGGCCGCCGAGTACGACGCCGGGCGCCCGTCCTACCCCGCCGAGCTGTTCGAGGAGCTGGCGCGGCTGACCGGCCGTCCGCTCCGGGGCTCCGAGGTGCTGGACGTCGGCGCGGGCACCGGGATCGCCACCCGGCTGCTGGCCGCCCGAGGGGCCAGGGTCACCGCCGTCGAGCCGAGCCCGGGGATGGCCGCGATGCTCCGGCGGGTCAGCCCGGAGCTGCCGCTGGTCAAGGGCACCGGCGACGAACTGCCGTTCCATGACGGCACCGCCGACCTGATCACGTACGCCCAGGCGTTCCACTGGACCGACCCCGCCCGCTCGATCCCGGAGGCGCTCCGGGTGCTCCGCCCCGGCGGCTCGCTGGCCACCTGGTGGAACGTCAAGGACCGGCACGTTCCGTGGGTGCGGGCGATGGGCGAGCGGCTGGCGGCCGGCATCCCGGAGGGCTACCACGGCTACGGCGCGGTCAACGAGATCGCCGAGGTGTTCGCCCCGTACGGCCCGGTCGGCCGGGCGGTGCTGCGCTGGGAGCGGGTGATCAGGGTGGACGCCCTGATTACCGACCTGCGCTCGCGCTCGTACGTCGCGGTGCTGCCGCCCGAGCGGCGCGATCCGCTGCTGGAGGCCGAACGGGACGCGCTGCTGGCCGAGTTCCCGGGCGGCGAGGTCACCGAGCCGTACGTGCTGGACCTCACGGTGCTCACCAAGGGGTGACCGGATGGCGGACACGGTGTCCGTCCGCTGGTACCGGGGCGTAGGCTCGAAAGCCACGGCGACCCTGCACCCTCCCACCTTCAGCAGGGCCGCGAACGCGCCTGAGAAGGAGTGGACACAGTGCCCGAGCTGAAGTCCCGTACGGTCACCCACGGTCGCAACATGGCAGGCGCCCGGGCGCTTCTCCGGGCCGCCGGCGTAGCCCGCGAGGACTTCGGCAAGCCGATCATCGCGGTGGCCAACTCCTTCACCGAGTTCGTGCCCGGGCACACCCACCTGCAGCCGGTCGGCCGGATCGTCTCCGAGGCGATCCAGGCCGCCGGTGGCATCCCGCGGGAGTTCAACACCATCGCGGTGGACGATGGCATCGCGATGGGCCACCACGGCATGCTCTACTCGCTGCCCTCGCGCGACCTGATCGCCGACTCGGTCGAGTACATGGTGAGCGCGCACTGCGCCGACGCGCTGATCTGCATCTCCAACTGCGACAAGATCACCCCGGGCATGCTGATGGCCGCACTGCGCCTCAACATCCCGACCGTCTTCGTCTCCGGCGGCCCGATGGAGGCCGGCCAGGCCGTCCTGGTGGACGGCACGGTGCGCAAGCTCGACCTGGTGAACGCGATCTCCGACGCGGTCAACGAGAACGTCTCGGACGCGGACATCGCGATCATCGAGGAGAACGCCTGCCCGACCTGCGGGTCCTGTTCGGGCATGTTCACCGCCAACTCGATGAACTGCCTGGCCGAGGCGATCGGCCTGGCGCTGCCGGGCAACGGCTCGGTGCTGGCCACCCACACCGCCCGCCGGGCGCTGTACGAGGACGCCGGCCGGACCATCGTGGACATCACCAAGCGCCACTACGAGCAGGACGACTACTCCGTCCTGCCGCGCTCGGTGGCCTCCCGCGCCGCGTTCGAGAACGCCATGGCGCTGGACATCGCGATGGGCGGCTCGACCAACACGATCCTGCACCTGCTGGCCGCCGCTCAGGAGGCCGAGGTCGAGTTCGACATGCGGGACATCGACGCGATCTCGCGCAAGGTGCCCTGCCTGTCCAAGGTCGCGCCGAACGGCAAGTACTACATGGAGGACGTGCATCGGGCCGGCGGCATCCCCGCCATCCTGGGCGAGCTGTACCGGGGCGGGCTGCTCAACGAGGACGTCACCACCGTGCACTCCTCCTCGATGGCCCAGTGGTTCAAGGACTGGGACATCCGGGGCGGCGCCGCCACCGAGACCGCCGTCGAGCTGTTCCACGCCGCTCCCGGCTGCGTCCGTTCCGCCACCGCCTTCTCCCAGTCGGAGCGCTGGGACACCCTGGACACCGACGCGGCGAACGGCTGCATCCGCTCCATCGAGCACGCGTACTCCACCGAGGGCGGGCTCGCCGTGCTGTACGGCAACCTGGCCGAGGACGGCTGCGTGGTGAAGACCGCCGGCGTCGACGAGTCGATCTGGACCTTCAGCGGCCCGGCCGTGGTGCTGGAGTCCCAGGAGGACGCGGTGGACGCGATCCTCACCAAGCGGATCAAGGAGGGTGACGTCGTCGTCATCCGCTACGAGGGCCCGAAGGGAGGCCCCGGCATGCAGGAGATGCTCTACCCGACCTCCTTCCTCAAGGGCCGGGGCCTGGGCAAGGCCTGCGCGCTGATCACCGACGGCCGGTTCTCCGGCGGCACCTCCGGTCTGTCGATCGGTCACGCCTCGCCCGAGGCGGCCTCCGGCGGCACCATCGCGCTGGTCGAGGACGGCGACGTCATCGCCATCGACATCCCGAACCGCTCGGTCGAGCTCAAGGTCTCCTTCGAGGAGCTGCACGAGCGCCGGCTCAAGCTGGAGGCCGGGACGGGCTACCGCCCGAAGGACCGGGTCCGCCCGGTCAGCGCGGCGCTGAAGGCGTACGCGGCGATGGCCACCTCCGCCGACAAGGGCGCGGTGCGCGACGTGAGCAAGCTGGGCTGACGCCCGGTCAGGCGGCCGTCCCCGGGTCCGGGAGACGGCCGCCTTCGTCGTTTCCGGGGGTGGCCGGGCCATAATCGATCCCGTGGACGAACAGCAGATCCCCCAGCCCAGGCCCGCCGACGGCCCCGCGCCCGAGCCGATCCGCTGGTTCGGCACCAGCTGGCTGGAGCGCGGCAGCGGCTACTGGGCCCGCCGGGTCGCGGTGCCGCTCGGTGCGCTGGTCGCGGTGGCGGCCGGGGTGCTGCTGCTGCGCTTCGCGGTCGAGGGGGTCAGGGACTCCGAGGCCGGTGGCTTCGTCTACGGGCTGCTGGTGGCCGCGATCGGGGTCTGCTCGCTGCTCTCCGGCCTGCGGACCTGGAAGGTGCTGAGCGAGGGCAAGTCGGCCCTGACCGGGTGGATGACCGAGGAGAAGTCGCTCGGCGCGGTCTGGCTGATCGGCTTCGCCGGCGCCCTGTTCGCCTACTTCCTGCGCAGCCTGACCGAGGCCCCGGGGGAGGCGGTCAAGCGCGCCGGGTACGACCGCGCGGTGCTGGACGCCGGGCGCCGCCGGAGTGGCCAGGCCGCCCGCAGCGGGAACCCGAAGCGGGCGAAGAAGCGCCGCTGAGCCGGCCTCAGACCGGCTTCGGCACCTCGGTCGCGGCCCTGGGCGTCGGGTCCGCGCTGGGCGGCACGGCCGGGCTGCTCGGGGCCGGACGCGGCTGGTCGTCACCGCCCGAGCCGGCCGAGAGCCGGAGGCTGAACAGCAGCACCCCGATCACCGCCAGCACGATCAGCCAGGTCTGCCACGCCTTGCCGACGCCGCGCGGCCGGCTCCGCTTGGGCCCGTCGTTCACGGACCGGCGGCCGCCCGGGTCGACCGGCGGCTGCTGCTTCCAGCGCGCGGCGAGCATCCGGGTGCGCCCGGACTGCTCCTTCACGGTGGCGGCCCGGACGAAGTCCTCGTCCAGGACCAGCCCCTCGAACGGGTCGGGCTGCTCCGCCGGACGCTGCTCCGGCTCTTCGGCTATCGGCACGTCGCCAGTATGCCTCGCGGAGCTGTCGGACGGCCGCCGGTTTCCGATCAGCTCCGGCTGACCGTGCCGCACCCGCCGTCGGTACGGACCGCTCCGCTGCGGTCGTACGGGTCGGTGGTCGGCCCGGTCTGTGACGGCTCGGGCGAGGAGCCGAACGCGAGCTGCTCGAACTGCGGGTGGTAGAACCCGTCGTCGACGTTGCAGGCGCTGTTGCCCGCGAAGCTCTTGTTCTTCTCGAAGTTGATCTTCTTCGGGTCCACCTTGTAGTTCTTCGGGTCGTAGAACCGGAAGGTGGTCTCCCGGCGCACCACGGTCCGGGCGGTCCAGGTGGCCGGGGCCACCACGGCACCGGGCACCGGGGCGGCTCCGCTGCCCGGTCGCAGGGCGTAGACGAAGGTGTAGTCGGTGTGCACCAGCACGCCGTCCTCGCCGTCCCCCTCGAAGCTCATCCGGCCCTGCACCTTGACCGTGTCGGTGGCCGGGACGGCGTCCCGCAGGTTGAAGCGGCTGAACAACCAGGTCCCCTCCAGCGCGGCCGACGGCTTGTCCAGGGCGGTCACCGCCCGCTCCCGGGGCTGCTGGTCCAGCAGGGCGAGGGCCGCCTCGGGCCGACCCGCCGCGATCACCGCCGGGTCGAGGTTGGCGGCCACCAGGAAGTCCTTGACCAGCTTGAGCTGGGCGGTCACCTGCTCCTGGTCGAAGACGCCGACCGCCGTGGCCGGCGGCAGCACGATCGCGTCGGGCCCGGCCGGCCACCCCTCGGCGGGGGAACCGGCCCAGGGACGGGCCACGGTCGGCTGCTGGTCGTCGACCCGGGGCGGGGCGGCAGACGGCTTGGCGGTCTCCGGGCCGACCGTCGGCACGGCCGCGGGTGCGGCGTCGGCCGCGCCCCCGCCGTGCCGGGCGGCGTTCCAGTTGCGCAGGTCGTCGATGTTGAGGGCGGCGAGCGCCACCCCGACCGCGAGCAGCACGAACACCGGCGCCTGCCAGCTTCGCCGTGGCCGCCGCCGGACGTTGCCCCAGGGGTCGACCGGCTTCGGCTTCCGCCCGAACCGCCGCCCGGGCTTCGGTCCGTCGTTGACGGAGCGTCGGCCGCCCGGGTCGACCGGGGGGTTGTCCTTCCAGCGGGCGGCGAGCATCCGGGTGCGCCCGGACTTCTCCTGGACGGTGGCGGAACGGACGAACTCCTCGTCCAGGACCAGCCCCTCGAACGGGTCGTCGGCGGGACGCTGCTGTGGGTCTTCGGCGGTCGGCACGCGCACAGTATGCAGATCGGCTTTTCCCAATACCTCCACCGGGTCCGGGGTTTGGGTGCCGTGCCGGGGAGTTCCGTCCCGGTACGGAGTGGTTCGTCCGATGCTGATCCGGGGTCAGATCTGCTTGCGGGCCTTCTTCACCGAGCCGACCACGCCCGCGACGAGCAGCAGCAGCCCGGCGGGCAGCAGCGAGCCGAACAGCGCCGTGAACAGCCCGGACCCGCCGAGCAGCATCATCGACACGGTGTTCAGACCCCAGAGCGCCCCCGCCGCCGGCAGCGCCGAGCGCCACGGGTGCGCGCCCGCCCAGCGGTGCAGACGCCGGTCAGCGGTGTCCCGGCGGAGCTTGCCGCCGACCGTGCCGACCAGGAAGAAGAAGAACAGACCGAGCCCGACCGGCCCGGCCAGGATGTCCAGCGACCAGTGGCCCGTCACCACGTCCACCCCGAGGGCGGCCCCGCCGACCAGCGCCCCGACTCCGGCCGCCGTCCGCCACGGCCCCAGGCTCGCCGAGGCGACCGCCAACTGCCGGTTCTCACTACGCGACAAATCTCCGTGTGCCATACCTCCAAGGTGCTCCGCCGACGGCCCGGAAGCCATAGGGGTAGCCCCGGAGTTTCCCCCTACGGGGTATCCGGTGCCGCCGGTCGGGGCGGGGTCAGCTGCGGTACTCGACGGTCAGGGTGGCGTTCGTGCCGCGCTGGAGGAAGAGGTAGGCGGTGCCGGTCAGGGCGTGGTCGAAGGCGAGCCGGAGTTGGACGGTGCCGCCCGGGGTGACGGCCGCGAGGCCGGCCGGGGTGAAGTCGGTCGAGACGCGGCTGCCGCTGGTGAAGGCGGGCAGGGTGGCCACGGTGGTGGCGTCGGCGGGTGCGGTGTAGTCGTCGGGGCCGGTGGTGCAGGCGGTGCCGAAGCAGCCGGTTCGGGCGTCGACCGTCAACCGGCCCTCGTTCCACGGGTTTCCGCTGCCGCTGCCGTACCGGACGGTGAGCCGGGCGGCGGTGACCACGGCTCCGGCGGGCAGGGCGGTGGTGTCGAAGGAGAGCACCGAACGGTTCTGCCTGCCGTCGGTGCCCCGGCCGACCGCGAGGCCGAGCGAGCCGGTGAGGGTGCCGACGGCGGGGGCGGAGCCGTCCGCGTCGGCCTTCACGTAGCCGTCCCGGGTGGAGTCGTCGGCCAGGGTCAGGGTGCCGGTGCCACCCGACGGGGACGGGGACGGGGAGGGTGAGGGAGAGGGCGAAGGTGAGGGGGAGGGCGAACTGCCGTCCAGGCCCCAGAACTTGCCGATCCGGTAGGACGCGCAGATGTCGACGTCCAGCAGGTAGGCCCCGGCGACCCCGCACTGCTCGGCGCCGCTCCCCGGGTCGACCGGCTGGCCGTGCCCCATGCCGGTGAGCGAGTAGGTCTCGACCCTGGCCTGCCCGGCGGCGTCGGTGTACACGGCGTGCGGGTAGCCGTTGACGGTGTCGCTGACCGCCGGGGTCTGGCCGGTCCCGTCGGCGTCCGTCCACTGCTCCATCAGTTCGGTGAGGTTGCCGGACTTCACCACGTAGTCCGAACTCCCTTGCCAGATCGACACCTTGGGCCAGCGGCCGGTCCAGGCCGGGGCGGCGCTGCGGACCAGGTCGCCCCACTGCTGCGGGGTGAGGTTGCGGCCGGTGGTCATGCAGTCGACGCTGGCCTGGGTCTGGCTGGTGGCGCACCGCGCGGGCAGCCCCGCGACCACGCCGCCGCCCGCGAACACGTCGGGGTAGTCGGCCAGCAGTGCGGCGGTCATCGCGCCGCCCGCCGACAGCCCGGTGACGTACACCCGGGCGGCGTCGGTGCCGAGGTCGGCCTCGGTCCGGTCGATCATCTGACGGATCGACAGGGCCTCGCCCTGGTCCCGGGAGAAGTCGCCGGGCTGGTACCAGTTGAAGCAGGACGAGGAGTTGTTGGCGGACTGCTGCTGCGGCAGGACCAGGGCGAAGCCCCACTGGTCGGCCCACTTGGTCCAGCCGGTCTCGTCGTCGAAGGCGGCGGCGGACTGGGTGCAGCCGTGCAGCGCGACCACCAGCGGGCGGCCGCTCGCCAGCCCGGTCGGGACGTAGCGGTACATCAGCAGGTTGCCCGGGTTCGAGCCGAAGCCGGTGACCTGGGTGAGCGTGGCGGCGGCGCGGGCCTGGCCGGGCCGCAGGCCGAGCAGCCCGGCCAGCACGGCGAGCAGGGTCAGCACGGCCCAGACGGCTCTGGGGAGGGAACGGACGGGCATGGTGGCGGCTCCTGGGTGGGGGTGGAGGCCATGGGTGGGGTGCCGCGACGGTACGGCGGAGCGGAACCGGCCGGGCACGGTCCGGGTGAACACCGCCCGGTCGTCGGGGTGTCGGCCACGCACATTGCCCACACCGTGGAACGCCGCCCCGGCCCCGCCCGGCCTGGTGCGAGGATGGCCGCACACGTACGTAAGGAGCGGCCATGTCCGGACAGAAGATCGCCTTTCTCGGTACCGGCAAGATCGGGGAGGCGCTGCTCTCCGGCCTGCTGCGGGCGGGCACCGACCCCGGCGACGTGCTGGTCACCGCGCGCCGCCCGGAGCGGGCCGCCGAACTGGTCGAGCGGTACGGCGTCACGGTGGTGACCAACGCGGAGGCGGCCAAGCTGGCCGACACCCTGATCCTGGCGGTCAAGCCGCAGGACATGGGCACCCTGCTGGAGGAGCTCTCCCCGCACGTCAGCCCGGACCGGCTGGTGATCTCGGCCGCCGCCGGCGTGCCGACCCGCTGGTTCGAGGCCCGGCTCGCGGCCGGTACGCCGGTGGTCCGGGTGATGCCCAACACCCCGGTGCTGGTGGACGAGGGGATGAGCGTGATCTCCGGCGGCTCGCACGCCGAGGAGCGGCACCTGCTGCGGGCCGAGGAGATCTTCCGCTCGGTCGGCAAGGCGCTCCGGCTGCCGGAGTCCCAGCAGGACGCGGCCACCGCGCTGTCCGGTTCGGGACCGGCGTACTTCTACTTCCTGGTCGAGGCGATGACCGACGCGGGCATCCTGCTCGGTCTGCCCCGGCAGGTGGCGCACGACCTGATCGTGCAGTCGGCGATCGGCGCCTCGGTGATGCTGCGCGACTCGGGCGAGCACCCGGTCAAGCTGCGCGAGGCGGTCACCTCCCCGGCCGGCACCACCATCGCGGCCATCCGCGAGCTGGAGAACCACGGCGTGCGGGCCGCGCTGCTCGGCGCGCTGGAGGCGGCCCGGAACCGCTCGCAGGAGTTGGCCTCCGGCGGGAAGTGACCAGCCCAGTAGGCTCGCCGGTGTGAGCTACGACTTGGTGATCTTCGACAACGACGGCGTGCTGGTGGACAGCGAGCCGATCTCCAACCGGGTGCTGGCCGAGTACCTGACCGAACTCGGGTACCCGACCACGGTCGAGGACTCCTACCGGGACTACATGGGCTGCGCCGCGCACACCGTGCACGACGTGATCGGCGAGCGCCACGGGGCCACCCTGCCGCCGGGCTTCGACGAGCTGTTCCACGCCCGGGTGTTCGCCGCCTTCGAGCGTGAACTCACCGCCGTCCAGGGGGCGGAGGACCTGCTGAAGACCCTTCAGCAGCACGGCGTGCGGTACTGCCTGGCCTCCTCGGCGCACCACGAGTGGATCAGGACCGCGCTGGACCGCACCGGCCTGCGCGCCCACCACGCCGAGCAGCGGATCTTCAGCGCCCAGGACGTCGGCATCGGCAAGCCCGCGCCCGACCTGTTCCTGCACGCGGCCCGCACCATGGGCGTCGAGCCCGCCCGCTGCCTGGTGCTCGAGGACAGCCGCAACGGCGTGCTCGCCGCCCGGGCGGCCGGGATGGACGTGTACGGCTACGCCGCGCTGACCGACCCGGCCAAGCTCACCGGCGCGGGGGCCACCGGGCTGATCACCTCCCTGGCCGAGGTACCGGCCCTGCTGGGGCTCCCCGGCTGACCGTCGGCCCTCCCGGCCGCCCCGGGCAAAGATTCGGTTCGACCCCTCCCGCAAACACGATCGAACGCCTACGCTCACGGCTCAACATCTCCGTACCGGCCGGTAGCGCCGACAGTGAGCGAGGCCGAGCCATGCCCGAGCAGCAGGTGGACGCGCGGTTGCGCCGGTCGCGGGCGGCGGTGGCGGTGAGTTTCGTGCTCCAGGGCGTCACCTTCGCGCTGCTGGTGACCTGCATCCCGGAGATCCAGCGCCGGTACGGGCTGAGCGACGGCCTGCTGCCGGTCTTCCTGGCGGCGGTGCCGATCCTGGCCGGGGCCGGGTCGGTGGCCTCCGAGTCGGTGGCCGGGCGGGTCGGGGCCAAGGCGGTGCTGCGGGTGGTGCAGCCCGCCGTGTGCGTCAGCCTGGCGCTGGTCGGCCTGGGCGACGAGCTGTGGCAACTCGCCATCACCCTGGGCCTGTTCGGTCTGCTGGTGGGCGGTCTGGACGCAAGCATGAACATGCTCGGGGTCGGCCTCCAGCGCCGCTACGGGCGGAGCATCATGCTCGGCTTCCACGCCGCGTTCAGCCTCGGCGGCATCCTCGGGGCCGCGCTGGCCGGGCTGGGGTCGCACTACGAGCTCGACCTGCCGGTGCTGTTCGGCGGCGCGGCCGCCCTGCTGATCCCGCTGGCGCTGCTGGTCGGCACCCGCTTCCCCGGCCCGGCCGAACTCGGCGACGCGGTCCGGGAGGCGGCCACCGCCGCGGCCGCCCGGATCCCCTGGCGTCCGCTGCTGCCGCTGTGCGCGGCGATGGCCTTCGCGTACATCGCCGACGCCTCGGTCTCCAACTACAGCGTCAAGTACCTGACCGACGTGCTGGGCAGCCCGGAGGACCTGGCCAAGCTCTCCTACCTGGGCTACATGGTGGCGATGCTGCTCGGCCGGGCGCTCGGCGACCGGGCGGTGGAGCGCTGGGGCGCGGTCCCGGTGGTGCGCGGCGGGGCGGCGCTGGCCGCGCTCGGCTTCGCGCTGGCGGCCGCCGCGCCGGGGGAGTGGGCCGGGGTGGCCGCGTTCACGGTGCTGGGCTTCGGCATCTGCGCGATCATCCCGCAGGTCTTCGCGGCGGGCGGCCGGCGCTACCCGGACGCCTCGGACGCGGCGGTGGCCCGGCTCAACCTGTTCAACTACGTCGGCTTCCTGCTCGGCTCACCGCTGGTCGGCGCGCTCGCCGAGGCGGGCTCGTTCCGACTGGCGCTGCTGGCCCCGATGCTGCTGATCCTGGCGATCCTCCCGCTGGCCCGGCACTTCCGCTAGGGGGGCGTCCGAGGGCTCAGGGCACGGCCACCGACGCCGGGGCACGCACCTCGTCGCGTAGTCGTCAGTCGCCGATGCTCGGATGGACTCCTCCGCCGCCTTGCGATCCACGCACCCCAACCCCGCCTGCCGCGCCCTGAGCCGTCGGACGCTCCCCGACCCCGCCGCCCGATAACGTGGGCCCCATGCCCGAGAACTGCAGCGGCCTGCACCTGTACTGGGACGAGGCCGTCACCTCGTACGACTTCGGGGCGGGGCACCCGATGGACCCGACCAGGCTGGCGCTCACCATGCGGTTGGTGGAGGCGTTCGGCCTGACCACCGCGCCCGGGGTGACCGTCCGGGCCGCGCCGGCGGCGGGGGACTCCACGCTGCGGCTGGTGCACACCGCCGGGTACCTGGAGGCGGTCCGCCGGATCGCCGCCGACCCGGAGCGCAGCGACCCCGCGCACGGCCTGGGCACCGCCGACAACTGGGCGTTCAAGGCCCAGCACACCGCCTCGGCGCTGATCGCCGGTCAGTCGGTGGCCGGGGCGGAGGCGGTCTGGCGCGGCGAGGAGGTCCGACACGCCGTCAACTTCGCCGGGGGGCTGCACCACGCGATGCCGGACCGGGCGGCCGGCTTCTGCGTCTACAACGACGCCGCGCTGGCGGTCGCCCGGCTGCTGGAGCTCGGCGCCGAGCGGGTCGCGTACGTGGACGTGGACGTGCACCACGGCGACGGCGTGCAGGCGGCGTTCTGGAACGACCCCCGGGTGCTCACCGTCTCGATCCACGAGAGCCCGGCCACCCTCTTCCCGGAGACCGGCTGGGCCACCGAGACCGGTGGCCCGGGCGCCCCCGGCACGGCCGCCAACCTGCCGCTGCCCGCCGGGACCGGCGACGCGGGCTGGCTGCGCGCCTTCCACGCCTTCGTTCCCGAGCTGCTCACCGCCTTCCGGCCGCAGGTGATCGTCAGTCAGCACGGCGCCGACACCCACCTGGCCGACCCGCTGGCCCACCTGACGGTCAGTCTGGACGCCCAGCGGCTGGTCGCCGAGGCGATGCACGAGCTGGCCCACCACTGTGCGGACGGCCGCTGGCTGGCCCTCGGCGGCGGCGGGTACGCGGTGGCCGACGTGGTCCCGGCGTCCTGGACCCAGCTGGTGGCGATCGCCGCCGGCCAGCCGATCGACCCGGGCACCGAGCTCCCGGCCGGGTGGCGGACCGAAGCCGAACGGCTGACCGGCCGGCCGGGCCCGGCCCGGATGACCGACGGCGTCGAGCCGCACTGGCGGGACTTCCACGACCACGGCTACGACCCCGGCGACCGGCTGGACCAGGCGATCCTGGCCGCCCGCCGCGCCGTCCTCCCGCACCACGGACTGCTGCCGTGAGCCGCCCCGCCCGCAGCCGGGCCGAACTGATCGCGCACCTGCTCCGGCACCGGCTGGCCGGCCCGGCCGTCCCGACGCCCCGGCAGAACAACCTGCGGCACTACCGGCTGTTCGGCCAGGCCGACCCGGTGGCGCTGATGGGCCTGGACCCGGAGCGCCGCTGGGGGACCGGCGCGGTGCTCGACCTGATGGCCGAACGGGTCGGCGTGCACCCCGACTTCGGGTACGCCCAGGGCCCGGACACCATCGACCCCGAGCGCACCGTGGACGGCCTGGAACGCCTCGCCGAGCTGCTGGCAGCCACCGCAGGCCGCCGGGGCGCCGTGCTGGCCGGGACGGGGCACCCGACCAAGCTGGCGGGCTTCCACGGCGCACTCGCCGGGGCCCTGGAGCGCGCGGGGTGCGCCCTGCGCACGCCCGCGCTCGGCACCCGGTTCCGCGAGCCCACCCCGGCCGGACAGCGCGGCTGCGTGCTGGACGCGGTCGGCCCGGTCCTGGTGGTCCGCTCCACCGACGGCGCGGGCGAGCTGCTGCACACCCACTCGCCGGGGCCCGTCCGGCTGGCGCTGGCCGCGCTCACCGAGGCCGGCCACCCGCTGCCCGACCTGGTGCTGGGCGACCACGGCTGGCTCTGCGGGGCGGGTCGGCTCGGCATCCCGGCCGGTGGGCTCGCCGACTGCAACGACGTGGCGCCGTTCGTCGGCGAGGCCGAGGGCACCGTGGCGGTGGCCGTCCCGGTGGACGACGGTGCGCACCCGGACTGCTACAGAGCGCTGAGCGACTACGTACTGCAACGGGCGGATCTCGCACCGTACAAGGACTGAGCTTCCCCCTCTTCCCACTGGTACCACCCTTAACTACTCTGGGGATACACGTGTGCCGGTGGAGTCACCGAAGGGGAAGTCGGTGCCTTGCACACGGGTAAGGGTCGGGTGAGGGTCATGAGTTCCGGCGAACGCCCATTGCAGGAGGTCGTCTTCTTGACCGTGGCGGAGGTTGCCTCGGTCATGCGGGTGTCCAAGATGACGGTGTACCGCTTGGTGCACAGCGGAGAGCTGCCCGCGATCAGGGTCGGCCGCTCCTTCCGAGTCCCCGAGCAGGCCGTCCACGAGTACCTCAGGGAGTCCTACGTGCGCCTTGAGAGCGCGTAGAGCTGGGGCCTCTTCGGAGCACGATTACGGCTTCACCGCAGTGGCGGGTAGGCTAGGCCCTCCGTCAGTCGTATGGACTCCGTCTCTCACGGACGAGAGTCTCAGTGAGCGAGGGTAGTTCCGTGGGCTCTGTCATCAAGAAGCGTCGCAAGCGTATGGCCAAGAAGAAGCACCGCAAGCTTCTGAAGCGCACTCGCGTTCAGCGTCGTAACAAGAAGTAGGCACCCACGGCCGCGCCCTGCGCGCCAGGTGTACCGACAGCGCCCGCCCCGGCTCAGGCCGGGGCGGGCGCTGTCGTTTGCCCGGATCGAAGCCCGGCGCGATACGGTGCGTGCAGGGCTTTCGAGAGGGGTGCGGCGCAGTGGGCAAGGTCGTGCTCGTCACCGGCGTGGCCCGGCACCTCGGGGCCAGGTTCGCCGCCCGGCTGGCCGGTCGGCCGGGGATCGACCGGGTGGTCGGGGTGGACAGCCGGGAGCCGTGGGGCGGGATGACCGCCGACGGTGTCGAGTACGTCCGGGTGGACCTGCGCCGGCCCGCCGTGGCCCGGGTGATCGCCGAGTACGACGTGGACACGGTGGTGCACCTGGACGTCAGCGCCGGGGTGCGGGGCGGCCGGGCCGCCGCCAAGGAGACCAACGTCATCGGCAGCATGCAGCTGCTCGGGGCCTGCCAGAAGGCACCCGGCCTGCGCCGACTGGTCGTCAAGTCCACCACCGCCGTCTACGGCTCCGCCCCGCGCGACCCGGCGGTGTTCGGCGAGCGGATGCCGCCCAAGGCCCTGCCGCGCAGCGGCTTCGGCCAGGACGCCACCGAGGTCGAGGGGTACGTCCGGGGCTTCGCCCGGCGCCGCCCCGACGTGGCGGTCACCGTGCTGCGGTTCGCCAACATCGTCGGTCCGGCCGGGGACACCCCGCTCTGCGACTACTTCGCGCTGCCGGTGCTGCCCACCGTGCTCGGCCGCGACCCCCGGCTGCAGTTCGTGCACGAGGACGACGCGGTCGCGCTGCTGCACCTGGCGGCCACCGAGCCCAGGCCCGGCACCTACAACGTGGCCGGGGACGGCGTGCTGCTGCTCTCCCAGTGCGCCCGCCGGCTGGGGCGCCCGACCGTCCCGCTGCTCGGGCCCGCGCTCGGCGTGGCGGCCGGCCTGGCCCGGCGGACCGGTCTGGCCGACATCTCCCCGGAGCAGATCCAACTGCTCAGCCACGGACGGGTGGTGGACACCACCCAGCTGCGCGAGGGCTTCGGCTGGAGCCCGACCATGACCACCTCCCAGGCGTTCGCCGACTTCGCCGCCGCGCAGACCGGCGGGCTGCTGCCGCCCGAGCGGCTGGCCGCCGCCACCGACCGGCTGGCGGGGCTGCTGACCCGTCAGAACCCTCCGAGGAGCTGAGGCCGAGATGACCGCTGCGAGGGACGCCGCGCAGGCGAAGGTGATCCCGATCGAGTCCGCGCCGAGCTGGCAGCCGGAGCCGTCCGGGCCCGCCCTGGCGGACCGGATCGCCGACGCGGTCGGCGGCGCGCTGGCCGGTCCGCTCGGCTCGGCCGCCACCCGGGCGCTCGGCAAGGGCTGGGAGCAGCGGGCGGCCGGCGGCCTGTCCTTCCTGCGGCGCCGGATCACCGGCGACTACGAGGTGGACGAGTTCGGCTTCGACCGGGAGCTCACCGAGGAGGTGCTGCTCTCGATGCTCCGCCCGCTGGCGGAGAAGTACTTCCGGGTCGAGGTCCGGGGGATCGAGAACATCCCGGCCGAGGGCGGGGTGCTGATCGTCGCCAACCACTCCGGCACCGTCCCGCTGGACGCGCTGATGACCCAGATCGCCATCCACGACCACCACCCCCGGCGGCGGCACCTGCGGATGCTCGCGGCGGACCTGGTCTTCGTGCTGCCGGTGGTCGGCGAGCTGGCCCGGAAGGCCGGGCACACGCTGGCCTGCGGGGAGGACGCCGCCGCGCTGCTGGAGCGCGGCGAGGTGGTCGGGGTCTGGCCGGAGGGCTTCAAGGGGATCGGCAAGCCGTTCGCGGAGCGGTACAAGCTCCAGCGGTTCGGCCGGGGCGGCTTCGTGGCCTCGGCGCTGCGGGCCGGGGTGCCGATCGTGCCGTGCTCGATCGTCGGGGCCGAGGAGACCTACCCGATGATCGGCAACGCCCGGACGCTGGCCCGCGCGCTCGGGCTGCCGTACCTGCCGATCACGCCGACCTTCCCCTGGCTCGGGCCGCTCGGCGCGATCCCGCTGCCGACCAAGTGGACCATCCAGTTCGGCGAGCCGATCCCGACCGACAGCTACCCGCCGGAGGCGGCGGACGACCCGATGCTGGTCTTCGACCTCACCGACCAGGTCAGGGAGACCATCCAGCACACCCTGTACAAGCTGCTGGTGCAGCGGCGGTCGGTCTTCTTCTGAGCATGCGTCAGCGGTGGGCCGGAGCATCCTCCGGCCCACCGCTTCGGTGCGCTCAGCCCAGCGAGATCTCCGGCAGCAGGCCCGGGATCAGCGCGGGGATGCGCAGCTCCTGGGTCGGCGGCTGGTCCTGGGCGGGGTCGCTCGCGGCCGGTGCGGGCGCCTCGGCGGCCCGCTCGGGCGTACCGGCGGCCGGGGAGGCCGCACCGCCGCCGGTGACGCCCGGCAGCAGCTTGTCGAGCAGACCGGGGCTGGCCTTGCCGTTCGGCGTGGTGGCGCCCTGACCCGTACCGGTGTTGGGCCGGCCCGGGTCGGTGCGCGGGTGGTCCGCCGAGCCGGCGCCGGCCCCGGCGGCCGGGGAGGTGCCGCCGGTGGAGGACTGCGGCGCGCCGCCGGGTGCGGCGGGCGCGCCGCCCTTGGCCGCCGGCGGGGCCAGCCGGAGCGGTGCGACGTCTTCGGTCATGTCGTCGAAGAGCTCGTTCACCTTGCTGGCCTGACCGGTGAGCTGGGCGGGCAGCCGGCCCTGGACGGTCGCCCAGCGCTCGTCCTCGCCGTCGGCGAAGCCGGCCAGCTTGCGCATCGGGGCGAGCGAACCGTTGCTCCGGTAGACCGAGCGCAGCAGCTCCCGGCCCTTCACCGCCTCGGTGTGCATGTCGTCCAGGGCGCGGCGGACCTGCTCCACCGTGGCCGGGCTCAACGTGGTGCCGGTGTCCGCCCGGCCGAGCAGGCTCTGCGCCTCCTCCAGCCGGGTCGAGGCCTGGTCCAGCAGCAGGGCCCCGACCTCGGAGTCGGAACCGGCCCAGCTCAGCCGGAGGTCCTCGAGACCGCGCTTCATGCCGTAGAGGGTGTCCCCCGGAAGGGCGTTGGAACTGGCGGCGGCCGCACCGGCGAAACCGCCGACCGCGACGCCCGCCACCAGACCGCCGATCGCCAGCCGCCGGCCCCAGCGCAGCCGGGCCCCGGACCTGACCGCCCGGTGCCTGCGTTGCTGCGGCACCCGCGCGGCCGGGCTGCCCGTCCAGTCGCGCTCGAACGCGGCCATCAGCTGGGCGCGTTGGAGCGTCCTGGCTTCGGTGCTGAGCTCGGGCTCGGGCAGTGCGCCGAGGGCGTCCGCCATGGTCAGCAGCTCCGCCATCGCGGTGGAGCCGCCGGGCCGACTGCTGCCGGGTCTCCGGTCCCCCTGGTGGGGCTCTTCGTGGTGGGCCTCCAGCGCCTCGGCGAAGGCCCTCACCCGCCGGTGCTCGAGCATGTTTGCCGTCACGGGCCACACCTCCCTTCGTCGTTGTGGACTCCCCGGCCTGCCGGACGGTTGCCTCGGCGGGCCAAAACCACTCCATCGGGTGAGCGTGGCCGATCCTGCTTGACCGACGGCCCGGCGGGGGCTTGCACGTTGGCCAACGAGCAGGGCAGGGCGTCGGTTACGCACGGCCCCTCTTCCGCATTAAGCAGAGCATGTGACCGCTCGTTCACCCGACCGTGGAGACCAGGCAGTTGATATGACGCATGGTCAGCTATCGCGGTCACCGGGCGTCGGGTGGCAGCAGTCGGGCCAGCGTCCGCACCGCCCGGTACTGCAGGGTCTTGATGGCACCCTCGTTCTTGCCCATGATGCGGGCCGTCTCGGCCACCGAGAGCCCCTGCAGGAACCGGAGCGTGACGCACTCCTGCTGCTGCGGGTTGAGCCGTCGCACCGCGTCCAGCAGGGCGGCGTTGGAGAGCGACTCCAGCACCGAGTCCTCCGGGCTGCGCTCGCACTCGTTGGAGTCGAGCATCTCGCCGGTGGTGACCTCGAGCCGGAACCGGCTGGACTTGAAGTGGTCCGCCACCAGGTTGCGCGCGATGGTCACCAGCCAGGCGCCGAAGTCCCGGCCCTGCCAGGTGAAGGTGCCGATCCGGCGCAGCGCGCGCAGGAAGGTCTCGCTGGTCAGGTCCTCGGCGGTGGCCCGCCCGCCGACCCGGTAGTAGATGTAGCGGTAGACGGTGTCCGAGTAATGGTCGTAGAGCCGGCCGAACGCCTCGCTCTCGCCGGCCTGGGCCCGCTCGACCAGTTCCATGATCGGGTTGTGCTCGGACTCGAGCCCGGGCGTGGGCGTGGTTCTGGCCCTGCTGCGGGAACCGGGGCCGGTGCCCGTGCCGACCCTGCTGCGGGTGCCGGTGCCGCCCGTGGTGGTGGAGGAGCGTAGGGCCACCCCACCCGCCAACGGGACGCCGGCCAGGGCCGGTTGGGGCACGTACAGCTCGAACTCGCGGATCGCGGACCGGAGTCGGTCGAGGTGTGTACCGCGGCGGAAGTTGGCGGGCGACGGGCGGGAGGAGGCAGGCGCGTCGTTCCGGACGGGTGGGTACACGGGACTCCCAGAGGCAGAACTGTGGACGGATCACCTCCGCCTGCGCGGAGAGCACACTCCGACTGACCCCTCGTCAACGGGGACGTGTGGGTGGCGTGCATCCAGGAGAGAATAACGCTTTGTGCAATGACAGCTACACCCTGTGGCCGAAGTGGTCGTTTGAGATCCGCTTGCCATGCATATGCGGCTGGAACTGACCGAACCTGGCGCCAGTCGCTCGACTCAAAGTGATCGCCCGTGTGCACCAGGTGACAGTTTCCGGAGGTGACGGGCCCGATTCCCGGGTTCTGGCCCCGGCAACCCCCGACTTTCCCAAGTCTCCGAACGATCGCTTCCGGTCACGGTCGGACACGATCGGAGCACCCGGATCCGGCGCCGGAGTTCGCCCTTAAGAGTGAGCCGCCACCGGCGCCGTGCTGACCGGACGTCAGGCCGCCCGGCGCCGACGTCGGAGCGCCACCGCGGCGGCGGTCGCACCGGCCAGCACGCCCAGGCCGGCCGCGGTGGGCAGGCCGATCCTGGCCGCCTTGCGGCCGGTCCTGAAGTCCCGCACCCGCCAGCCGTTGGCCCGGGCGTGGCGCCGCAGCGCCGAGTCAGGGTTCACCACGTACGGGTGGCCCACCAGCGCCAGCATCGGGATGTCGTTGGCCGAGTCGCTGAACGCGGCGCACCGGCTCAACTCCAGCCGCTCCCGCCGGGCCAGCGCGGTGACCGCCGCCGCCTTCGCCTCGCCGTGCAGCAGCCCGCCGACCAGCCGGCCGGTGTAGACCCCGTCCACCGCCTCGGCCACCGTGCCGAGCGCCCCGGTCATGCCGAGTTGCCGGGCGATGATCCTGGCCACCTCCTGCGGGGCCGCGGTGACCAGCCAGACCCGCTGCCCGGCGTCCAGGTGCAGCTGCACCAGGGCCTGGGTGCCGGGCCAGATCTTCCGGGTGATCACGTCCTCGAAGATCTCCTCGCAGATCTCCTCCAGCTCGGCGGTCCGCTTGCCCGCCACCAGGCCGAGCGCCCGGTCCTTGGCGTCCGCCATGTGCGCCGGGTCCTCGGCGCCGTGCAGCCGGAACCACGCCTGCTGCCACGCGAACCTGACCATGTCGCGGCGGGTGAAGAACCTCCGCCGGTACAGGCCGATGCCCAGGTAGAAGATCGCCGCACCGCGCAGGATGGTGTTGTCACAGTCGAAGAACGCGGCGGCCCTCGGGTCGTCCGGGGTCGGCGTGTGGTCCTCCGCGGCAGCGGCGGCGGCCTCGCCGGCCAGGGCCGACTGCTCACTGGGGGAGCGCCGTACGTGGGTGAGCCTTCTGAGGGCGACCATGGCCCCGAGCATAGCCAGCCCGTGTGACCGGCACTTGAACGCAGGCGCAACCCCCAGGTGCTCGGCCCGCTACGGAGCCAGGGGCTCGGGGCTGTGCTGTTGGCAGGTGCTCGGCCCGCTACGGAGCCAGGGGCTCGGGGAACTGCGACGCCGGCCTCGGGAAAGGTGATCGCTGCGTAGGTGGTCAGGCACTTTCGCAGTGACCCGCACGCCAGATCTCCTCGCAGTTCCCCGAGCCCCTGGGTAGTTGACGGCTGGGCGCCTGCCCACAGTGCAGCCCCGAGCCCCCGACCGTAGGTGCTTGGGCGCCTGCCGAAAGCGCAGCCCCGAGCCCTTGGGCCAGAATGGGGCGGTGACCCCACTGTTGCGACGTGATGCCAGCAAGAAGCCCGCCGAGCGGACGGTGACCCTGATCGGGAAGCCCGGGTGCCATCTCTGCGACGACGCCCGGGCGGTGATCGTGCGGGTGACCGGGGAGCTGGGGAGCACCTTCGAGGAGCGGGACATCACCCAGGACGAGGAGCTGTACCGGAAGTACTGGGAGCAGATCCCGGTGACGTTGATCGACGGCAAGCAGCACGATTTCTGGCGGGTCGACGAACGCCGGCTGCGCGCGGCGCTCGGCGCCTGACGCCACGGCAGCCCCTCCGATCGGCGGGGGTGCTTCGCCAAATCGTTGCCTGCAAAAATGAAGATCGGCTTAGGAAACGCCAATTCGTCAGCTTACGATCTAAAACGTTTCTGTCCGCCGGGGGCTGGATGACGGAGGAGGGCATTCATGCTTCCCGGCCGACAACTGCCGCCCGGCGCGGGCGGCTTCGCCGTCGTGGACGTCGAGGCCACCGGCCGCAGTCCGTGGCGGCACCGGGTGGTCGAGATCGCCGTGGTGCTGCTGGACGGCCAACTCCGGGCCGAGGGTGAGTTCTGCACCCTGATCGACCCGGTCGGGCCGGTCGGGCCGACCCATGTGCACCGGATCAGCCAGGCCGACGTGGTCGGTGCACCGCGGTTCCGCGAGGTTGCCCCGGCCCTGTTGGAGCTGCTGGCCGGGCGGGTGCTGGTCGGTCACCACGTCAGCTGTGACCAGGCGTTCCTGGAGCGCGAGTTCGCCCGGATCGGGGTCCCGTTGCCGTCGATACCGACGCTCTGCACCCTGCGCCTGGCCCGGGCCCATCTGGCCGGGGCGGGCGGGTACGGCCTGTCGGCCTGTGTCGAGGCGGCCGGGCTCGGCTGGTACCCGGCGCACACCGCGCTCGGCGACGCCCAGGCGACCGCGGACCTGCTCCGGTACGTCACCGGCGCGCGCCCGGACTGGTCCCCGCCGTTGACCGAGGCCGCCGGGCTGCCCTGGCCCCGGCTGGGCCGGGCGTTGTCCCAGCGTCAGGCCGGTGCGCTGCCGCTGATCCGCCGCGAGGCGCCGTACGGCCCGTGGCCGCAGGGTGTCGAGCCGCCAGGTCTGGTGCTCACTGCTCTGGGCGCGGAGCGATGAGTGGCGCACACTGTCGCACATCCGGCGTGATGCGCGTCACTGTGCCCGGACAAATCGGACACCATCTTTGTGCACACGTTCACAAACGCATAGCCTGGCTGCCAAAGCCCAGCTTCACCCACAGGAGCACCGTGGCAATCGGCCGATCCACCCAGAGCAGTTCGCAGACGCCCGAGCCGGGCGCCGCGCGCCGACCCTCGCGTGCCCGGGGCATCCCGGAGGCGACCGTCGCCCGCCTTCCCCTCTACCTGAGGGCACTCACCGCGCTGTCCGAGCGCTCGGTGCCCACCGTCTCATCCGAGGAACTGGCCACCGCGGCCGGGGTCAACTCGGCGAAGCTCCGCAAGGACTTCTCCTACCTCGGCTCGTACGGGACCCGCGGCGTCGGTTACGACGTGGAGTACCTGGTCTACCAGATCTCCCGCGAGCTGGGGCTGACCCAGGACTGGCCCGTGGTCATCGTCGGAATCGGTAACCTCGGCCACGCGCTCGCCAACTACGGCGGCTTCGCCTCCCGCGGTTTCCGGGTCGCCGCCCTGCTGGACGCAGACCCGACCGTGGTCGGCAACAGCGCCGCCGGTCTCCCGGTGCGGCACATGGACGAGTTGGAGGCGATCGTGGAGAGCCAGCACGTCTCCATCGGCGTCATCACCACCCCGCCCGGTGCCGCCCAGCAGGTCTGCGACCGGCTGGTCGAGGCCGGGGTCACCAGCATCCTGAACTTCGCCCCGACCGTGCTGACCGTCCCGGACGGCGTGGACGTGCGCAAGGTGGACCTCTCGATAGAGCTCCAGATCCTCGCCTTCCACGAGCAGCGCAAGGCCGGCGAGGAGGCCGGGCACGGCGACTCGGTGCTCGACCGCGCCCCGGGCCCGGTCCGGGCCGCCGCGGCCAAGCTCCGTCGGGCGGCCGGTGCCGCCAAGCCCGAGCCGGTCAAGGGCAAGCCCGCCAAGGGCACCGAGGGCGAGCGTTCCGCGGTGATGCCCGCGTGAGCCGCCAGCAGATCCGCAACCCCTGGGGGCGGGCATGAGCCTTCTCGTCGTCGGTCTGAGCCACCGCAGCGCGCCCGTCGGCCTGTTGGAACGCGCCGCGCTCACCGGTCAGGTGCCCACCCGGCTGCTGCACGACACCGCCGCCTCACCGGCCGTCGGCGAGGCCGCCCTGGTCAACACCTGCAACCGGATCGAGCTGTACGCCGACGTGGACAAGTTCCACGCCGGGGTGGCCGAGCTCTCCCTGCTGCTCGCCCACCACAGCGGTGTGGACCTGGAGGAGCTCACCTCGCACCTCTACGTGCACTACGAGGACCGGGCCGTGCACCACCTCTTCTCGGTGGCCTGCGGGCTGGACTCGATGGTGGTCGGCGAAGGCCAGATCCTCGGGCAGCTGCGCGACGCGCTGGCCCGCGCCCAGGAGGAGCACACCGCCGGGCGCGGCCTGAACGAGCTGTTCCAGCAGGCCCTGCGGGTCGGCAAGCGGGCGCACAGCGAGACCGGCATCGACAAGGCCGGCCAGTCCCTGGTCACCTTCGGCCTGGAGCAGGTCGCGGCCGGGGCCGGGGAGATCGCGGGCAAGCGCGCCCTGGTGGTCGGCGCCGGCTCGATGAGCTCGCTGGCCGCCGCCACCCTGGTCCGGGCCGGTGTCGGCGACCTGCTGATCGCCAACCGGACGGCCGAGCGGGCCGACCGGCTGGCGGCCAACCTGGGCGCCCGTACGGTCGACTTCGGCAAGGTCCGCGAGACGCTCGCCGACGTCGACCTGGTGATCTCCTGCACCGGCGCGGCCGGTGTGGTGATCACCGCCGAGGACGTCGCCGCAGCGACCGCGACCAGGACGGCCGAAGCTCCGCTGGCCTTCCTCGACCTGGCGATGCCGCGCGACGTGGAGCACGCGGTGCACGAGCTCGGCGGCGCGCTGCTGGTCGACCTGGAGAGCCTCTCCCAGGCGCACGCCGCCACCCCCGGTGCCGGGGACGTGGACGCCGTGGTCGGGATCGTCGCGGACGAGGTGGACGCCTTCGGCGCCGCCCAGCGCGCCGCCCGGATCGCGCCCACCGTGGTGGCGCTCCGGCAGATGGCCTCCGAGGTGGTGCTGGGCGAGCTCGGCCGCCTCAACACCCGGCTGCCCGACCTGGACGAGCGCACTCGGGCCGAGGTCTCGCAGACCGTCAAGCGCGTGGTCGACAAGCTGCTGCACGCCCCGACCGTCCGGGTGAAGCAGCTCGCCGCCGAGCCCGGCGGGGCCGGATACGCCGACGCCCTCCGCGAGCTGTTCGACCTGGACCCGTCGGCAGTGCAGGCTGTGTCCGGCACACCGATCGGCGCACAGGCCAAGGCCGACCCCACCCACGCGGGGGGAAGCCCCCGATGAACCACCAGCCAGCCCACGAGCATGACCGGGACGATCACCTCATGAATGGTCAACAGAGCAGCAGCGACGGCCAGTCGCAGCCGCTGCGCCTCGGCACCCGCCGGAGCGCCCTTGCGATGGCCCAGTCGGGCATGGTCGCCCGCACGGTCGAGCGGGTCACCGGGCGCCCCGTCGAGCTGGTGGAGATCACCACCTACGGCGACACCTCCCGGGAGGCGCTGGCCCAGATCGGCGGCACCGGGGTCTTCGTCTCCGCACTGCGCGACGCGCTGCTGGAGGGCCGGATCGACCTGGCCGTGCACTCGCTGAAGGACCTGCCCACCGCGGCCCCCGAGGGCCTGCTGCTGGCGGTCGTGCCCGAGCGCGAGGACAGCAGGGACGCGCTGATCGCGCGGGACGGCCTGAGCCTGACCGAGCTGGTGGAGAAGCTGGCCGGGCACACCGCCCGGATCGGCACCGGATCGCCGCGCCGGATGGCCCAGTTGAACGCCTGGGCGCACGCCCGGGGCGTCGCCCTGGAGACCGTCCCGATCCGCGGCAACGTGGACACCCGGATCGGCTACGTGGGTTCGGGCGGGCTGGACGCGGTGGTGCTGGCCGCCGCCGGGCTCAACCGGCTCGGCCGGAGCGCCGAGATCACCGAGCACCTCAGCCCCGAGCTGATGCTCCCGGCCCCCGGCCAGGGCGCCTTGGCCGTCGAGTGCGTGAGCCCTGAACTCGCGCTGATTCTCGGCGAGTTGGACCACCTGCCGACCCGGGTGGCGGTGGCCGCCGAGCGCGCCCTGCTGGCCCGTCTGGAGGCCGGCTGCTCCGCGCCGGTAGCCGCCCTCGCCACCTGGCAGGGCACCGAACTGCGGCTGGAGGGCGTGGTCGGCACCGTCGACGGCGCCACCCTGCTGAAGAAGACCGCCAACGGTCCGCTCGTCCTCGACGAGACCGCCGAGCGGCAGGCGGTGGCCCTCGGCCACGCGCTCGCCGAGCGGCTGCTCGACGCGGGAGCGGCCAACCTGATGGGGGAGCGAGCCCGATGAGCGCCGCCGCCAACCTCGCGCACACCCCGGCCGCTCCGGCCGGCCGCTGCACCTTCCTGGGTGCGGGCCCCGGTGACCCGGGCCTGCTCACCCTGCGGGCCGTGGACGTGCTGGCCTCCGCCGACGTGCTGATCGCCGACCCGCTCACCGCGGCCGCCGTGCGCACCCACTGCCCGGTCGGGGTCGTGGTGCACAGCACCGTCGGCGAGGACTGCCCGGACGTCGCGGCCGTGGTCGCCGAGGCCGTCCGGTCCGGCAAGCACGTGGTCCGCACCGTGGACGGCGACCCCGGCCTGGACGGCTGCGCCGCCGAGGAGATGCTCGGCTGCGCCCAGGCCGCGATCCCGTTCGAGGTGATCCCCGGGGTCGCCCAGTCGGTCGGCGTGCCGGCCTACGCCGGGGTGCCGCTGCGCGGCAGCCGCGGCGCGGACGTCCGGTTCGTGGACGGGGCCGGCCTGCTGGCGGGTCAGACCGTCGACCTCGGCGCGCCCGAGACCACCCTGGTGGTCCGCACCACGCTGGGTCAGCTGCCCGCCACCGCCGCCGCGCTGGTGGCCAACGGCCGCAAGCCGGAGTCGCCGCTGTCGGCCACGCTGTCCGGCACCACCACCCGGCAGCGCACCTTCACCGCCACCCTGACCACCATCGCGGCCGACCTGAAGGCGGCCCGGGTGCTGCCCTCGCCGGTCTCCGCCCCGGTCGACCCGGCCACCTCGGTGATAGCCGTGGTGGGCGAGCAGGTCGCCCACCGCTCCTCGCACTCGTGGTTCGAGACCAAGCCGCTGTTCGGCTGGAACGTGCTCGTCCCCCGGACCAAGGAGCAGGCGCACGGGCTCTCCGACCAGCTCCGCTCGTACGGCGCGGTACCGCAGGAGGTGCCGACCATCGCGGTCGAGCCGCCGCGCACCCCGCAGCAGATGGAGCGCGCGATCAAGGGCCTGGTGACGGGCCGTTACGAGTGGATCGCCTTCACCTCGGTGAACGCGGTCCGCGCGGTCCGGGAGAAGTTCGAGGAGTACGGGCTCGACGCCCGCGCGTTCGCCGGGATCAAGGTCGCGGCGGTCGGCGAGACCACCGCCCAGGCCCTGGTCGACTTCGGCGTCAAGCCCGACCTGGTGCCCAGCGGCGAGCAGTCCGCCGCCGGTCTGCTGGAGGACTGGCCGCCGTACGACCCGGTGTTCGACCCGATCGACCGGGTGCTGCTGCCGCGCGCCGACATCGCCACCGAGACCCTGGTGGCCGGCCTGGTCGAACTCGGCTGGGAGGTGGACGACGTGACGGCGTACCGGACCGTCCGCGCCTCGCCGCCGCCGGCCGAGACCCGGGAGGCGATCAAGGGCGGCGGCTTCGACGCGGTGCTCTTCACCTCCTCCTCGACCGTCCGGAACCTGGTCGGCATCGCGGGCAAGCCGCACAACGTCACGATCATCGCCTGTATCGGCCCGGCCACCGCGAAGACCGCGGAGGAGCACGGCCTGCGGGTGGACGTGATGGCCCCGGCCCCCTCGGCCGCGGCGCTGGCGCAGGCCTTGGCCGACTTCGGTGCGGGCCGCCGGGACACCGCCACCGCGGCGGGCGAACCGGTCTACCGCCCCAGCGAGCGCCGCCCGGGCTCCCGCCGCAAGGCCCGGTAACTTTGGGCAGGCGCTCCGGTGCCACGGCCCAGGGGCTCGGCGCTGCACTTTTGGCAGGCGCTCCAGGTCTACGGTCCAGGGGCTCGGGGAACTGCGAGGAGGTCTGGCGTTCGGGTCACTGCGAAAGTCCCTGACCAGCTACGCGGCGATCACCTTGTCCGAGGCCGGCGTCGCAGTTCCCCGAGCCCCTGACTCTTCCGAAGCGTCTGCCAAGAAGTTCGGCGGCGCCCACGCGGCGGAGTCGCACATCGGCAGCGCGCGAGCCCCTGCCGTCCGATACGTGTGCCTAGGAGAGAAGCCCGTGTCCGCTGAGTTTCCGCAGGTCCGTCCGCGTCGACTGCGTTCCACCCCGGCGATGCGTCGGCTGGTCGCCGAGACCAGGTTGCATCCGGCCGAGTTGATCCTGCCCGCGTTCGTGCGGGAGGGGATCAGCGAGCCGCGGCCGATCGGGTCGATGCCGGGGGTCGTCCAGCACACCAGGGACACCCTGCGCCGGGCCGCCGCGGAGGCGGTCGAGGCGGGGGTGGGCGGCATCATGCTGTTCGGCGTGCCCGAGGTGCAGGACGCGGTCGGCAGTGAGGGCACCAACCCGGACGGGATCCTGCAGCAGGCGATCCGGGACGTGGTCTCCGAGGTCGGTGACCAGCTGGTGGTGATGTCCGACCTCTGTCTGGACGAGTACACCGACCACGGGCACTGCGGGGTGCTGGCCGAGGACGGCAGCGTGGACAACGACGCCACCCTCGTCCGGTACGCGGAGATGGCGCTGGTCCAGGCCGAGGCTGGGGTCCACCTGGTCGGTCCGTCCGGGATGATGGACGGTCAGGTCGGCGTGGTCCGGGCCGCGCTGGACGAGGCCGGGTACCAGGACGTCGGCATCCTGGCCTACACCGCCAAGTACGCCTCGGCCTTCTTCGGGCCGTTCCGGGAGGCGGTCGGCTCCTCGCTCAAGGGGGACCGGAAGGCGTACCAGCAGGACCCGGCGAACGCCCGCGAGTCGCTCCGCGAGCTGGAGCAGGATCTCGCCGAGGGGGCCGACCTGGTGATGGTCAAGCCGGCCATGGCCTACCTGGACGTGCTGCGGCAGATCGCCGACGCCTCGCCGGTGCCGGTGGCGGCCTACCAGGTGTCGGGCGAGTACTCGATGATCGAGGCCGCCGCCGCGAACGGCTGGGTGGACCGGGAGCGGCTGATCCTGGAGACGCTCACCTCGATCCGCCGGGCCGGTGCCGGGCAGATCCTCACCTACTGGGCCACCGAGGCGGCGCAGCTGCTGCGCTGAGTCCCCGGGGCACGCGGTAGGGGTGTGGGGAACCAGGTTCCCCACACCCCTTCCTGCCGACCGGAGGTCAGTCGATCGTGGCGCCACCCTCGGCGCCGCCGGCCGCCCAGTCGTCGCCCGCCACGAACCACTCGTGGAAGCAGGCCTCGATGTGGCTGGTCTCGGCGTGGCCCCAGGCCTCGCCGGCCAGGAAGGGCTCGTCGGCGGTGGCGGCGAACTGGGCGCCACCGCCCGCGCTGACGTGGGCGTAGGCGGGGGCCGAGATGCCGGCCAGGGCCAGGGTGGCAACCGCGGTGATCGCGGCCTTGCCCAGGATGCTCTTCATCAGTGTTCCTCTCTGCGTGACAGCAGTGTGACTACACGTGACCACAGATCGGGCGGCCCGCCGCGCAGCACGCGCCGCAAGATCGACGGGCCACCCGAAAGCAGCAGAAAACCGCCGGGCCCGAGGGGAGTTGCTCCCCCTCGGGCCCGGCGGCCGGTGCGTCGGCTGGATCAGCCGATCAGGTGGGAGACGCCACCGTCGCCGCTGCCCAGGGTGTTCTGGCCGACGTTGCAGATCTGCTTCGGCTCGTTGTTGAGAACGTCCGCCTCGATCGGCACCGCGACACCGATGACCGCGACCGCGATGTTGTGCACCTCGGGGAGGCACACGTTCGGGTTGTCGAGGGTGTGGAAGTTGTTGCTGTGGTCACCGTGGGTGCCGGTGGCGTTGGTGCCGCCGTTGCCCGAGATGGAGGTGGCGGCACCGTCGGAGTCGCCGATCGCCATGGCGGGAGCGGCGGTCATGGCCAGACCAGCGGTGGCAACGCCCACGGCGGCGAGAGCCTTCTTGATCATTGTTCTGTTCCTTTTCGGATCTGATGGGAGAGATGGAGCAGGGTGGATCAGTCGGCCCTTACGGGCCAGGCCGGCGAGAGGGTCAGCCGACCAGGTGGGAGACGCCGCCGTCACCGCTGCCGAGCGTGCCCTCGCCGACCACACAGGTCTGCTTGGGCTGGTTGCTCAGGGCCGCGACCTCGACCGGCACCGCGACACCGAGGACGCCCACGCCGATGTTGTGCACCTCGGGCAGGCAGATGTTGGGGTTGTCGAGCACGTGGTAGTTCGGGCTGTGGTTGCCCCAGGTACCCGTGGCATTGGTCCCGCCGTTGCCCTGGATGGAGCCGGCCGCACCGTCCGCGTTGCCGATCGCGGAGGCCGGAGCGGCGGTGGCGGCCAGGGCGGCAGCGGCCAGGCCGACAGCCGCGAAAGTCTTCTGGAGCATGGTGGAGATACCTCTCTGGATGAATCACATCGGTTGCCGGCCTGTCCGGGGGGATTACCTCCGACACCGTCCTGGCTGCGACATTTAGATCAAAGAATGACGGGCGCGAAGGTTACGCGGAATCTTCGGAAATCGGTGACGGATCGCCAAACTCCTGGCTGCGCAGTCGGATTATTAGGCCATACCGGTTAACCCGTGCTATCCCGGGCCCCGCTGACTCGTTTAGGCAGATTGCTTTCGGCCGCGCGGCGGCCGCTACCGATGCTCCACAGACAGAACGGTGAACAGCATGAAGCTCTCCAAGCGGGCGACCGGCGCGTTGCTGCTGGCGGTCGGGTCCGGCGTACTCGCGGGCCAGGCGGCCGCGGCGGCCGCACCCGCCGGCACTCCGGTGACGCCCGGTCAGGTCGCTTCCATCGAGGAGGAGTGGGGCACCGAGGAGGTCCCGTTCACCATCCCGCTGGAGACCGTCAGTGAGCACCTGCCGCTGCTGCCGAAGGGCGGGCAGGTGTCCGGCGGGGTGCCGACCTCGCTGCTGATGCCGCCGGTGCCCGACGCCAAGCCGGGCGCGCAGCTGATCCCGGACCGGGTGGTGCCGGGCGTCGAGGTCGGCAAGGTCGGGCCCCGACTGCAGGCCGCGCTGCCGCTGCCCACGGCCGACCACAGCACCGAACTGGGCGACCTGGCGCTGGACGCCCCGGCCGCCCCGCTGAACGCGCAGGGCCCCGGCCTGACCCTCGGTCAGCCGTTCTCCGTGGTCGAGGGCGGCACCGGTTCGGCCGCCGACGACGTGCTGACCGCCGGTGAGCTGGACCCGCAGCTGATCACCGCGCCGGTGCAGGCGATCCCGGGGGCCAAGGCGAGCCTGGGCAAGGGCGGCGAGAAGATCGCGGTGACCGACTCGCTGGCCGACCTGACCTCGACCACCACCGGCACCATGCGCGAGGTGCTGGACCAGTCCTGACGCACCGTAGGGAAGAGCCCGGCATCCACCCTCGGGGAGGTGCCGGGCTCCGCTGTGTGCGGGCGGGGTTCAGCCGGGCAGCAGGTCGGTGACCTCGCCGACCAGCAGCAGGTCCTGCGGGCCGCCGCCACCGCTCAGCGGGGCGGTCAGCGGGGCGGTCGAGACCGGCCGCAGGCCGTTGTCGGGTTCGAGCGCGAGGCCGTTGTTCAGCACGTCGGCCGAGGACTGGGCGAACGGGTCGAGCCGGAGCGTCTTGGCCGGCCGGACGCCGTGGCCGAGCGCGCCGGTCACCGCGCCGAGCCCGGCGCCCGCGTCCACCGGCTGCAACTGGCCGCCGGGTGCGGGCAGGTCGACCGCTTGGGCGGCGGTGGGGGCGCCGAGCAGGGCGGCGGCGGTGAGCAGGCCGAGCGACAGGTGCTTCCTGAGCGTCATGGGTGCAACTCCTGGGTGGTGCCTGGACGGACGCCGAAGCCCCTCGGTCGGCGGACCGAGGGGCTTCGCACGGGTGTACTGCGGATCAGCGGGTGATCAGCAGTCCTCCTCGGCCATCGGGGGGGCCTCGACGTTGGCGCAGGAGTTGCCGAACGACGGGTTCAGCAGGCCGACCAGGTTGGCGCTGTTGCCGCACAGGTTGACCGGGATGTGCACCGGCACCTGGATCGAGTTGCCGGAGCCGACGCCGGGGGAGCCGGCGGTGACACCCTCGGCGGAGGAGCTGGCCAGGGCGGAGCCCGCACCGGCGGCGACGATGCCGAGGGCGGCGGCGCCGACGGCGGCGGCCTTCTTCACGTTCTGCATGGGGGTTGATCTCCTAGATCACACAGGTGAGGGGTGGGTGGTGGCCCCCGTACGGGGGG
>NZ_JBIWML010000020.1:0-20794 GCF_044766665.1 Kitasatospora sp. NPDC101801 | reverse complement strand
GGGCGGCGCCGGGGCGGGGGGGGGCGGCGCGGGGGGGGGGGCCATGCTCCCGGTGCGGCTGGGGTTTTGCGCGCCTTTCCCCCGCCGGGGGGGGGGGGGGGGCCCCCCCGGGGGGGGGGCCACCACCCGGGTGAGGCGTGCTCAGCCGGAGCTGCGTCAGCCGACGTTGGCGCAGGAGTTGCCGAACGCCGGGTTGAGCAGCGCGATGACGTTGACGGTGTTGCCGCAGACGTTCACCGGGATGTGGATCGGGACCTGGACGTTGTTGCCCGAGAGCACGCCCGGGGAGCCCGCCACGACGGCCTCGGCGCCGGAGCTGGCGGTGGCGGCACCGGCCGAGCCGAGCAGCAGGCCGGCGGCGGCGAGGGAGAGGACAGCAGCCTTCTTGATGTTGCGCATGGGGATTCCTCCGTTTGGGCGGGCGACCCGAAATGTCGCCCGAGTTCTGGGGGGTACCGTGGGGTGTTTCCTTCGAGCGGCCCAAGTGCCTTGTTGCGCCCGTGGCGTGGGCGGTCTCGCTCGGCCGCTTCGTTCACGCGCCCCCTCGTTCAGTTCTCGCACGGTCGAGATCCGGACGCAATCGCGGCGCGCCCAGGCGGGTGTCGAAATACTCCACCTGGAAGTCATCTGGCCTGACGGAACGTCAGGGTCAGGCGTTGGCGCAGGAGTTGCCGAACGACGGGTTCAGCAGGCCGATCACGTCGACGGTGTTGCCGCAGAGGTTGATCGGCACGTGCACCGGGACCTGCACGGAGTTGCCGGAGAGCACACCGGGCGAGCCGGCCGTGACGGCCTCGGCGGAGGCGCCACTGCTGTGGTGGCCGTGGGCGGCGGCAGCAGCGGCGCCGCTCAGCAGCAGGGCCGCGGTGGCGGCGGTACCGAGGGTGCCGTAGGCGAGCTTGCGCATGGTGCGAACTCATTTCTTGCGTGTGGATCAGCGGGCTGGGTGGAGCGGGTTTCGCCAGTAAGAACGACCCAGGTCGCGGGGGGAAACGGGCGGCTCCCGTGATCACCCGAATGCTCGGATTGCTGCATTCGGGTGATTGTCGAAGTCCCGGCGCAACTGAGCCGGTTGGCCCTCGTTGGACTCGACGCACGCCTGTGCGCTTCCTTGCTCGTCCGCTGTTGGTACGGCAACTGGAAGAACTGATCTACGAGGAGACTCAAATGAGCGTCAAGAAGGCCGCCGCTGTCGGCGCCGCTGTTGTCGGCATCGTTGCCGCCGGTGCGGGCACCGCGATGGCGAGTGCCGGGGCCGAGGGCGTCACCGCCGGCTCCCCGGGTGTCATCTCTGGTAACTCCGTCCAGGTTCCGGTGCACGTCCCGGTCAACCTCTGCGGCAACAGCGTCAACGTGATCGGCGCGCTGAACCCGGCGTTCGGCAACTCCTGCGCGAACGTCGGCTGAATTCAGCCGCGTAACACCTGAGTTGTCTCCGAACAGCGTCTGACGCCCCGCCGTCGGACCGCCTCTCGGTCGATTCCGCCGTACCCGAGCCGCCGCTCCACGCCTCCCCTCCTGAGGCGCGGGGCGGCGGTTCCGTGCTGTCCGCGCCCGGTCCGGTGCGGCGCCAACTCCGGTGTCCTGCACATGTCCTGACTCTTGTTGCGTTACTTGTCAGTATCTAACATGTGAGCCGGGCTCATCTTCTGCCCACCGTTCCACGCCCGATACTCCGCGCCGCCCGGCGCCTGCCGAGTGGCCCCCCACCCTCAAGGAGTCACGCGTGATCAGGACAGCTCTCCCCGGTGCGCGGCGCCCACGCCGTGCCGCCCTGGCGGCCGCCGTCGGCCTGTTCGCCGCCCTCGCCCTGGCGGGCACCCCCACCGCCTCGGCCGCCCCCACGGCCGGCGTGAAGCCCGCCGCCGTCGTCGCGCTCGGCGACAGCGCCATCTCCGGCGAGGGCGCCGGTACCGACACCGACGACGCGTACCTGCCGGGCACCGACACCCCCACCAACTACTGCCACCGGCACGGGAAGTCGGAGATCTTCGTCACCGACCTGCCCGGCGTCACCCCGATCGACCTGGCCTGCTCCGGTGCCCAGACCGGCGACCTGGTCAGCGACCCGGAGCTGGCGAAGATCACCGGCCCGGGCAGCGGCGACTTCGGGGAGGTCAAGCAGGACGTCCAACTCGCCCGGACGGCGGCCGAGTACGACGTCAAGATGGTGGTCGTCACGATCGGCGCCAACGACGACTTCGACTTCAGCGGCATCATGATGAGCTGTCTGACGCAGTACTTCCCGGTCCCCAAGGACCAGGGCTGCCGGGACACCATCGGCAGTGCCGCGATCACCCAGCGCGCCGAGCGGGTGATCCCCAAGGTGGTCGCGGCCCTCACCGGCGTCCGCAACACCATGCGGGCCGCCGGGTACGCCGACTCCTCGTACCAGCTGGTCTACCAGTCCTACTTCACCCCGATCACCCCGGACATCCGCCGCAACGACTACGTCGGCAAGGTCGCGGACGGCTGCCCGGCCTTCCCCGAGGACCTGGCCTGGGGGCACAACTGGGTGGTCCCGACGCTCAGTGACGCGCTCCGGACGGCGGCGGCGCAGGTGCCGGGGGTCAGGTACCTGGACCAGCGGCGGGTCTCCTACGGCCACGAGGTCTGCGCGGGGTGGACCAGCTCGCCGTACGAGTACACCAACGGGGACGTGATCGACCTGTCCGAGAAGACCAGGAACGGCTGCGACCACGAGATCGGCATCCCGGGCGTCTGCATGAACATGGTGCGGCAGTCCTACCACCTGCGGGTGGCCGGCTACCGGGGCGAGGGCGTCTGCCTGAACCAGTTCTACCGGCAGCCCGGACTCCAGGAGGCGTTCTGCACCCTCAACCCGCAGAACACCACGTCGATCGTTCCGCTGACGCCGGGTCAGCCGTTCCCGGACCGGCCGGAGGCGGGCTCCTGGTACCAGCTCACCAATGTGGCGACCGGCCAGGTGCTGGACTTCGCGGGCGGCGGCACGTACGGCGACGCCACCAACGGGCGGGCCGCCGTCGGCTACCGGGCGACCGGTGGGCTGAACCAGTCCTTCGTGCTGAACTCCCGCCCGGCGGGCGGCTTCACGGTCACCTTCAGCGGCAACCGGGGGATGTGCCTGGACGCCACCGGAGCGGCCACCGCGCCCGGCACCAAGCTGGTCCAGTGGGCCTGCCACGGCGGTGACAACCAGCGCTGGATCTTCAAGCCCGCCGCGGCCGGCGGCTACCAACTGGCCGCCGCGCTGGACCAGTCCAAGGTGATGGGGCTGTCGGCGCAACAGGACGGCCAGGGCAACCGACTGGTCACCCTGGCCGCCGACTCCGGTGCGGCCGACCAGCGTTGGCAGCTCACCAAGCTCGGCATCGCGTACCTGCCGTGACGGCCGGCCCCGGCTGAGCGCGGACGGGTCCGGGGGCTGCCTGACCCGGACCCGTCTGCTCCACCGCTACGGCAGCCAGTGGTTCCCGGTGATCGCGATCATCACCTGGAGCTGGATGCTGGCGCCGTAGTAGCCGCTGGGGTCCAGGGGCGTGGCGTTCAGGTTGTTCCAGATCGCGTCCAGCCAGGCCTGGCTGGACGGGTCGGTGGCGGCGGCCACCGCGAACGGTGCGATGAAGGCGACCGAGGAACCGGCCTCCGCCACCGAGCCGTTCAGCTTGTACCCCTGGGTGATCCTGCTCGGGTCGCCGCCGGTGGCGGACTTGATCCAGGCGTTCATCTTCCGCACCGCCGCCAGCGACTTGGCGTCGCCGGTGGTGAGCGCGTCCACCCCCAGCCGCCACGGGTCACGGCAGGCGTTCCAGGAGTAGGCGCCGTCCAGCGCGGACTCCAGCACCTTGCCGGGGGCCGGCTTGGGGTCGCTGGTGTTGGTGTTCACGACGAAGTCGGGGAGCAGGCCGGTGGTGGGGGCGTACTTGGTCTGCAGGTGGTCGATCACGTTCTGGTGGGCCGTCAGGATGCCGTCCCAGGCGCTGTCGCCGGTGGCCTTGCGGAAGGCCTTGAAGTGCCCGGGCACCCAGTCCGAGCTGCGGCTCATGGTGTTGTCGTTGCCGGAGGACCAGTCGCCGAGGTTGGTCAGCTTGGTGCCGGAGACCACCTCGCTGGCCTTGATCGCGTTGATCCGCTTCACCGCGAGCGCCTTGTAGTTGTACGTCCCGGTGCTGCCCCACTGCTTGTCGGCGAGCAGCAGCGCGTACGCGATCTCCAGGTCGCCGTCGGTGGCGGAGTCGCTGCCGTTGACGCTCTTGCAGCTCGCGTCCTGCTCGGCGGCGTGCAGGTCGCCGTTGTTGACCGAGGGGTGGTCGAGGACGAACCGGAGCACCCGGTCGAAGGAGGTCTTGGCGCCGCTGTCGGCCCCGGCCATGGTGGCCAGGATGGTCAGGCCGTACCCCTGGCCCTCGGCCACGTACGGGTGGTCGGCGTCGGTGGAGGCGATCGCCGACCAGGCGCTGTTCGAACACTTCGAGGTGACGAAGGCGGCCTTCCACTTCTGGTAGTAGGCCACCACCTTGGCGTCGTTGGCGGCCTGGTTGCCGGAGACCTTGATGGTGCCGTCGGCGTAGGGGAAGGAGTGGCTGCCGAACGGCACGTTGACGCCGCCGGGTGACGGGGAGGTGGTCGGCGTCGGGCTGGGGCTGGGGGTCGGCGTCGAGGTGGGGGTGGGGGTGGGCGTCGGGGTGCCGCCGCTGCCGTACGCCTCGACCTCGAAGAGCGAGTAGCCGTACGCGGTGCCGCGGGCGGTGCCGTAGACCCGGAGGTAGCGGCCGGTGCCGCTGACCGTCAGGTCGTCGGTGCCGCCGTCGCCGGTGCTGGTGGAGTACACCTGACGCCAGTTGCTGCCGTCGTCGGAGAGCTCCACCCGGTACGCCTTGGCGTACGCGGCCTCCCAGCTGAGGACGACCCGGTTGACCGAGGTGCCGGCCCCGAGGTCGACCCTGATCCACTGGTTGTCCACGCCCTCGGCGCTGGCCCAGCGGGTGGTGCCGCTGCCGTCCACGGCCTTAACGGCGGCGTAGCCGCTGCTCTCGGTGGAGGAGACGGTGACCGGCTTGTTGAGCGCGAGGTTGCCCGGGGCGGCATTGGCGGGGCTCAGGGCGAGCAGGCTGGTGAGCAGCGCACCGGCTGCCGTTGCCGCGCAGAGCGCGACCGAAGTCTTGCTTCTGGTAAGGGACATGGCGGGAGCATCCCGGCCCCGGACGGCGGGGGTCAACGGCCAGGTTAGTAAAGTTTCCTAATAGAGACCGACGTTCAGCGGGCTGTACTGCTCCGTGTCCGGACCGGTCGCCCCCGGCCGTCCGGCGCACCGCCCAGCAGGCGGACAGCTCTGCGGGCCGCGAGCCCGATCGAGCAGGATCGGCGCACCACCTGCCTGCCCTGGAGCCCGTGATGACCACCGCAATACCCGGACCCCGGATCGCCGCCGTCGCCGAGGAGTTCGGCACCCCGGTGTGGATCTACGACGCGGAGAGCATCCGGCGCCGGATCGCCGGACTGCGGCAGTTCGACACCGTCCGGTTCGCCCAGAAGGCGTGTTCCAACACCCACCTGCTCCGGCTCATGCGCGAGCAGGGCGTCGCGGTGGACGCGGTCTCGCTCGGCGAGATCGAGCGCGCGCTCAGGGCCGGGTACCGGCCGGACGGCGCGGACCAGCCGATCGTCTTCACCGCCGACCTGCTGGACCGGGCCACCCTGGCCCGGGTGGTCGAGCTCGGCATCCCGGTCAACGCGGGCTCCCCGCAGATGCTCGAACAGCTCGGCGAGGCGGCCTCGGGTCACCCGGTCTGGATCCGGATCAACCCCGGGTTCGGCCACGGCCACAGCCGCAAGACCAACACCGGCGGCGAGCAGAGCAAGCACGGCATCTGGCACGAGCACCTGGCCGCGGCGCTCGACCTGGTCGACCGGTACCGCCTCGACCTGACCGGCTTTCACATGCACATCGGCTCCGGGGTGGACTACGGCCACCTGGAGGCGGTCTGCGAGACCATGGTCAAGCAGGTCAGGACGGCCGGCCGGGACGTCCGGGCGATCTCGGCGGGCGGCGGCCTCTCCGTCCCGTACGCCCCCGGGCAGCCCGAGGTGGACACCGACCGCTACTTCCGGATCTGGGACGCGGCCAGGACCGAGCTGGCCGGTGAACTCGGCCACCCCGTCCGGCTGGAGATCGAGCCGGGCCGGTTCCTGGTGGCGAACTCGGGGGTGCTGGCGGCCGAGGTGCGGGCCCAGAAGCCGGTCGGCAGCAACCACTTCGTGCTGGTCGACGCGGGCTTCAACGACCTGATGCGCCCCGCCATGTACGGCAGCGCGCACCGGGTCACCGTGCTCCGGGACGGCACCGAGCTGGACACCCCGGCGATCGACACCGTGCTGGCCGGGCCGCTCTGCGAGTCCGGCGACGTCTTCACCCAGGAGCCCGGCGGCGACGTGCTCCCCGTCCCGCTGCCCCGGGTGGAGATCGGCGACCTCGCGGTCTTCCACGACACCGGCGCCTACGGCGCGAGCATGTCCTCCACCTACAACACCCGCCCGTTGATCCCCGAGGTGCTGGTCGACGGCCCGGCGACCCGGCTGATCCGCCGCCGCCAGACCGTCGAGGAACTGCTCGCCCTGGAGGACTGAGACCGACCCGCTCCTTCCCCCAACCCGCAGGTGCCGGTCGCTCCTACTCGTGCCGCAGGGCGCCGGGCCGCATCAGCCGGAGCACCAGCGGCAGCCCGAGCAGGGTGACCAGCAGCACCGAGGCGCCGGCCACCCCCGACAGGGTGAGCATCGCGCTCCGGTCGAAGCTGAAGTCCAGCCCGGCCGTGTACTGCAGCACCGCGCCCATCAGCAGCCCGCCCGCCGCCGCCAGCACCAGCCCGAGCGCCATCGGGATGGCCGTCTGCCACAGCACGGACAGCGCCAGCACCCGGCGGCGGGTGCCGAAGGCGTACAGCACGCCGAGGATCCGGCGCTGCTCCCGCAGCCGCTCCAGCTGACCCACCAGCAGGCTGAGCGAGACCAGCAGCAGGGTCATCCCGGCCCCGGCGGTCAGCACCCGCTTGACCGCGAGGTAGGTGTGGTTCTGGCCGTTGTCGAACAGCGAGACCGTCCGGGCCTGCGGGGAGATCGTCATCGCGTCGGTGGTGAGCTGCTCCAGCGGCTCCGGAGCCGCCGGGTCCATCGCCACCAGGACGACCCTGCGCTGTCCGTTCAGCACCTCGGGCGGCACGGCCCCGGGGGTGAGCAGCAGCAGGTTGCCGCTGTAGGCGATGCCGGGGTCGACCCGGCTCAGCCGCGGCGCGGGGGCGAGCACGGCGGGCAGCGTCCAGAGCGGTGCCGCGCCGCCCCCGGTCACGCTGTTGACCCGGACCTGGGTGCCGGGCGCCACCGGCTGGTCCCTGAACCGCATGCCCGGCTCGTCGCCGATCGGGCTGGCGAAGGCGTCGCCGTCCTTGCAGCCGGGCAGGGCGGCGAACCGGGCCAGGGTGGCACAGTCGGCGATCCGTACGGTCTCGCCGTACCAGTTCTCGCCGCCCGGATCGGTCAGGTTGAGCTCGACGAAGCCCGCCGCCCCGGCCACCCCGGGCGAGCGGCCGAGCCGGTCGGTCAGCTCCGCCACCGCACCGGTCGGGAACTGCACCCGGTGCTGGAAGCGGTACCCGCTGGTGTCCGGCTCGGCCGGCCGGTAGGTCTGACTGACCCCCACGAAGAGGGTCTGCAGCGCGATCGCCCCCGCCACCGTGACCACCACGCCGGTCACGGCGGTGGCGGCCGGCCCGACCCCGAGCTGGAGCCGACGGACCGCCAGCTGCCAGGAGAGACCGCCGCCGCCGGCCCGCCGGATCACCGCCCCGACCAACCAGGGCAACAGAGTGCAGACCGCCGCCAGCATCAGCAGCACGCCGAACGAGACCAGCAGCGAACCACGGGTGTCCTGCACCGGGTTGAACAGCCCGTCCCGGTCGGTGCGGCCCGGGTCGTACCCGGAGGGCAGCGCCATCGCCGCGCCGACCACCAGCAGGCCCACCGCCAGCAGGGCCAGCCGCCACCAGAGCCGCCGCCGGTCCGAGCCGCTGTGCCGCACCACGCCGAGCGGGTCCACCGTCACCCGGCGCATCGCCAGCAGGGTCACCCCGATGGCCAGCACCGGCACCACCAGGGCCACCGCGACCGCGATCAGCGGCTGGGGCGAGATGTCGGAGGCGTAGAAGCTGAAGCCCGCCACGGTCAGCTGTTCGATCAGCTGACGCCCGATCAGGAACAGCGCCACCCCGGCCACCAGTCCGAGCACCGAGCCGGTCAGCGACTCGCCCGCCGCCAGCCGGGCGGTCATCCGCCGGTCCGCCCCGGCCAGCCGCAGCGCGGCCAGCCGCCGGTCCCGGCGCTCGCCGCCGAACCGCGCGGCCGCGGCCAGGAAGACCCCGACCGGCGCCAGCATCACCATCAGCCCGACCACGTTGAGCAGCACCAGCCGGGGGTCCATCGGCTTGGCCGGCGAGAAGTGCCCGTACTCGGTGATCCGGTGCGCCCCGCTCTCCACCGCGAGCCCGGAGCTGCCGAGCACGAAGGCGTACTGGCCGGGGCCGAGCAGCCCGTCCGGGCTGATGGTGCCGGTCACCGGGTAGGGCAGCCGGTCCCTGAGCAGTTGGTTGCCGGGTGCGTCCAGCAGGTCGGCGAGGGCGGGCGAGACGGCCATCCGCCCCGGTGCCGGGAAGGCGGCCAGGCCCGGGGGGACGGTGGCCTGCGGTCCCTCGGGCTGCACCACCCGTCCCCGGATCGGGGTGTCCCGGAACTTGGTGTCCGCGTCGGCGACCAGCACACTCTGCCCGGTCGGTCCGGCGGGGCCTTCCTCGAAGGTGTCGTTCTGCAGGTAGAGCCGGTGGTTCCGGTGCTCGACGATGCCGGGAAAGGAGGCGGTGAACAGCAGCAGCGCCACCCCGAGGCCGACCCCGGCCGCGGTCAGCAGCAGCCGGCCCCAGCCCTCCCTCCCGCTGCCCAGCGCGAGCCGGGCGCCGAGCCCGAACTGCGCCAGTAGCCGCGACCTGACCTGGTCGCCGGGCGCCGTCGAGGGGGGCCGGACCAGGGTAGGGGCGCTCACGCGGCGGCTGCCAGGTCCTGGGTGCGGCCGTCCCGGACCACGACCTCGCGGTCCGCGTACGCGGCCACCCTCGGCTCGTGGGTCACCAGGACCACGGCCGCCCCGGTGTCCTTGGCCGCGGCCGCCAGCAGGGCCATCACCCGCTCACCGTTCAGCGAGTCCAGCGCTCCGGTCGGCTCGTCCGCGAACACCACCGACGGCTCGGTGACCAACGCCCGGGCCACCCCCACCCGCTGGCCCTGCCCGCCGGAGACCTCGCCCGGCCGCTGCGCCGCGACCTCGCCGACCTCCAGGCGCTCCAGCCACTCGCGCGCCCTGCTCTCGGCAGCCGCCCGGCGCAGCCCGTTCAGCCGCAGCGGCAGCGCCACGTTCTCCAGGCAGCTCAGCTCCGGCACCAACTGGCCGAACTGGAACAGGAAGCCGAACTCGGTCCGGCGCAGCGCACTCAGCTCCGCGTCCGTGCACCCGGCCAACTCCCGCCCCCGGTACGCCACGCTGCCGCCGTCCGGCCGGCTGATCCCCGCCAGGCAGTGCAGCAGCGTGGACTTCCCGGAACCCGAGGGCCCCATCACGGCGACCAGCTCGCCCGCCGCCACCGAGATCGAGGCGTCGTCCAGCGCGGGCGTCGGCCCGAAGTTCTTCCGCAGCCCTCGGGCCGAGAGCAGCGTGGCAGGTGCGGTCATCGCACGGCTCCGTGTCATGTCGGTCGTTCACAGTACGGCCGCCACCACCCCCGGCGGCCCGTCGGGGCGACTATACACAGCAGGTATACATCCAGTTCATAGCACCCTGGCCTTGCGGAATCATCCGGCCCGGCGGGGGTCGCCCGTGCCATACTCCGGGTCCGCCCCGACCCGTTGCGAAGGAGCTGTTCCCGTGGAGCTGGAGACCGATCGGTCCTGCGGCGAGGTCCTGGTCAGCGGGACGGCGGCCGAGCTGGCCGAGCTGGCCCGGGTGGTGGCGGCGGGCGAGGGCTTCGTCGGCTCCGTGCCGTGCGCCGGCGGGCTGACCGGGGTCGAGGGCCGGCGGCGGACCGACCCCGGGGTCCTGGTGCACCTCGACGCCGAGCGGCAGGTGCTGCTGATCAGCGGTGACCAGGCAGGCCGGACGCTGTTGGGCGGGATCATCCAGGACATGGCGGAGGCCGACCACGGCGGTCACGTGCACATCGACTGGTTCCCCGACCACTCCTACCTGGTCGAGGGCTCGATCGCGCTGGTGCTCAACAGCCCGCTCGGCGGCATGCCGCTCAGGCGCTGACGAAGCAGAACTCGTTGCCCTCCGGGTCGCGCATGGTCCGGAACGCCCCCTGGTCGTCCCGAAGAAGCTCCCCGGCCGGGGTGGCGCCGAGCGCGACCGCCGCGCGGACGGCCGCCTCGACGTCGTCCACCGCGAGGTCCAGGTGCAGCCGGTTCTTCCCGGCCTTCGCCGCCGGCACCGGCTGGAAGGCGAGCCGCGCGAAGCCGGGCGCCTCGACGTGCGACCAGCCCCGCTCCCGGTCCACCGGCGCCCCGCCGAGCAGCCCGGCCCAGAACCGCACCAGCACCTTCGGTTCCCGGCTGTCCAGCACGATCTGACGCAGACTCACTCGCATGCCCGGCAGCCTACGGCGTCGGCCGAACCGGGCACCGGTGGCCCGGTCGGTCACCCGCCGGGCCGAGGCCGGCGCGCGGACCCCGATCGGCGGCGGGTGGCGACACGGACGGACGAGCGGTCCGGGCTTCGGGGCGGAGCCGGTGTCCACGGGTAGCGTTCGACGGGATCACCAGGTGGCGGCGGAGGTGTCGCCGCCGTCCGCCGTGCGGGAGGGAGCGTCAGGGGTGGCCGAGCCGCAGTTGGCGCCGGAGGTCTTCGACCGGGCGATCGTCGCGATCGCGCTCACCGCCGGGGCCGAGCACCGGCTGGCCTACCGGAACGAGGCGTTCCAGGAGCTGTTCGGACCGCGCTCGCTGGGGGTCCCGGTCGGCGAGCTGTTCGCCGGGCCGGAGCAGGAGGGTGTCGTCCGGACCCTCGACCTGGTGCTCGCCGACGGCTCGGCCCGGCAGGTCACCACGCCCGCCGTGCTGGACGGTGCGGGCGACACGGACCACCGGCACTTCGTCTACAGCTGCTCGCCGGTCTCCTCCCGGCACGGCCCCGGGGTGCTGATCGCCGCCATCGACACCACCGAGCAGGTCCACTCCACCCAGGACGCCGAGCGGCTGTCCGCCGAACGCCTGCACGCGCTCGAACGGTACGAGGCGCTGATCACGGCGGTCTCCCAGCTGGTCTGGGTGGCCCGCCCCGACCGGTCGATGACCGAGCTGGTCTCCGGCTGGGAGCGGCTGACCGGGCACCCCTGGCGGGACACCATGGACTCGGCGTGGCTGGAACTCGTCCATCCCCGGGACCGTGAGGGCCTGTTGGAGCAGTGGACGCACGCGTCGGCGGGCGAGCCCTCGAAGTTCGAGCACACCTACCGGCTGCGGTTCGCCTCCGGGGAGTACCGGCACATCACCGCCCGCGTCGTGCCGGTGGTGCGTGACGGCGAGCTGGTGGAGTGGATCGGCGCGACCTCCGACGTCGAGGACCGCTGGCGCACCCGGCAGCGCGAGCGGCTGCTCGCCGCGTCCGTGGTGGTCACCGAGAGCAGCCGGCCGGAGGACGCCTTCGCGGCCGTCGCCGAGCTGGTGGTGCCCGACCTCACCGACGCCTGCACGGTCTTCCTGCTCTCCGCCCGGCAGAGCACCGGCCGGCCCGACGAGACCATCGGCACCCGGATCGCCTCCGCCGCCCGGGCCGGCCTGCCGCCGCTGCCCGCGCTGCGCGAGCAGACCTTCCGGCTCGGGCCCACCGCGCTCCGGGCCGTGGCCGAACGCACCCCGGTGCTGCTCACCTTCCCGCCCGGCGAGGTGCCGGCCGGGGTGGTGCCCGCGGAGTCGGCCCGCTGGCTGGCAGAGGCGCACGCCACCAGCCTGACCCTGCTGCCGCTGGTCGTCGACGGAACCACCGCCGTCCTCGCCGCCGCGGCCACCTGCCAGGACGGTCCGCCGCCCGGCGCCGAGGACGTCGAACTCCTCCGGGACGTCCTGCAACGCGCCCAGAGCGCGCTGGGCCGGACCCTGGAGCTCCAGCGGACCAGGCAGGTCGCGCTGGTCCTGCAACGGGCCATGCTCACCGACCCGCCCACCGTCCCCGGCACCGGGATCACCGCCCGCTACCAGCCGGGCAACCGGGCCGCCGAGGTCGGCGGCGACTGGTACGACGCCTTCCTGCTGCCTGGCGGCCGACTGGCGCTGACCATCGGCGACGTGTCGGGACACGACCTCACCGCGGCCACCACGATGGGACAACTGCGCGCCATGCTGCGCTCGTTGGCCTACAACCTGACCGACGATCAGACCCCCGCCGACGTGCTGACCGCGCTCGACCGGGCCGCCGAGGGACTCGGCGTCGGCACCTTCGCCACCGCCGTCCACCTGCACCTCACCCGCACCGGCCCGGGCTGGCGGACCGACTGGTCCAACGCCGGGCACCCGCCGCCGCTGCTGCTCCCCGCCACCGGCGAGCCGCGGTTCCTCACGGCAGCCGAGGCCGACGTCCCGCTGTGCGTCGCCCCGGATCGTCAACGCCACACCCACCGGGCCGAGTTGGACCCGGGCGACACCCTGCTGCTGTACACCGACGGCCTGATCGAGGTGCCCGGCGAGGACCTCACCACCGGCCTCGACCGCCTGCTGGCCGCTGCCCGGCACGCCCGGGGTGGCTCCCTCGACGACCTCTGCGACCACCTGCTCGCCCAGGTCCCCGACACCCGCGACGACATCGCCCTGCTCGCCTTCCGGGCGGTGCGGCCGTCCGGCGGCCGAACCTGACCGGACTTCGGCTCAGGGCCAGACCAGGCAGTAGAGCTGGTGGCCTGCGTCGTGCAGACGGTTGGCGAAGTCCTGCCACTCGTGCAGCATCGTGTAGATCACGAAGGCGTCCCGGGGGCCCCGGCGGTCGGGGACGGTGGACCAGATGAAGGCGGCGGCGCCGAGCTCGGTCTCGTCGGCCTTGCGGAGCGGTTCGACGACCGTGTGCGGCAGCTGGACCACGGCGTAGTCGGGGTGCAGCACGACCAGCTCCAGCGGCGGGACCTGGTGCAGCGGGACGCCCTGAATGCCCGTCAGGACCATGGCGGACATGGTCTCGGGCTTGATCTTGGTGGAGAGGTGGCCGTTCGGCGAGCCGCTGGTCTCCATCAGGTCGCCGAGGCGGCCGAGCGAGCCGAGCTCGCCGGCGTCCAGGCCGAGGCCGCCGGGGCCGAGGGCGGTGGGGACTCTGGCGGCGGTGGCGCGGTCGGGTGCGCCGAAGTACTTGTAGGTGACCCCCACTCTGCCTTCGCCCCGCCTTCCCCTGCCGCCCGCACCGGTACCCCCGCCGGCCGCTCCGGCACGCCGACGTGAGCCACCCACGGCCTCGTCGGGGCCGTCCTGCGCCTCGGACACTCGGACCATCCTCACCGGAATTAGCCGGAACCGACAGACCCCCGCACGCTCGGTGTCCCTCCGAACGTGCCCACTACCCGTTCCGCGCTGCCGTACACGGACCGGCCGGTCACAGTCTGACCCATCGGAGCGGGCAGTCGGTCGCGGTGGTACGGACAACCGTACCCACGACGCTACAGACCGTACAGTCCGTTCGGGTCACATCGGGGCTGCACCCGTCCGGTACCAGGATCATCGTTCCAGATGATCGGGTCCGACATGCGGAGGTGCAGGACACGATTTGAGACCATGTCCGGGTGACCATCCCGAAGAGCTACCCCTACGAGGCCCCGCAGAGCCAGTCGCTGTTCGACCGCGCGTCGGTCGTGACCCCCGGCGGCGTCAACTCCCCGGTGCGCGCCTTCCGCGCGGTCGGCGGCACCCCGCGCTTCATGGTGTCCGGTACCGGCCCCTATCTCACCGACGCCGACGGCCGCGAGTACGTCGACCTGGTCTGCTCCTGGGGTCCGATGATCCTGGGCCACGCGCACCCGGCGGTGGTCGAGGCGGTGCAGCAGGCGGTCGGCCGCGGCACCTCCTTCGGCACGCCCGGCGAGGGCGAGGTGCTGCTCGGCGAGGAGATCGTCTCCCGGGTCGCGCCGGTGGAGCAGGTCCGCCTGGTCTCCAGCGGCACCGAGGCGACCATGTCGGCGATCCGGCTGGCCCGTGGCTTCACCGGCCGGGCGAAGATCGTCAAGTTCGCGGGCTGCTACCACGGCCACGTGGACGCGTTGCTGGTGGCGGCCGGCTCCGGCGTCGCGACCTTCGGTCTGCCGGACACCCCCGGGGTGACGGGGGCTCAGGCGGGCGACACCATCGTGCTGCCGTACAACGACCTGGCTGCGGTCGAGGCGGCCTTCGCGGCCAACCCGGGCCAGATCGCCTGCGTGATCACCGAGGCGTCGCCCGGCAACATGGGCGTGGTCCCGCCGCTGCCCGGCTTCAACAAGGGGCTCTCGGAGCTCTGCCGGAGCAACGGCGCGCTGTTCGTCTCGGACGAGGTGATGACCGGCTTCCGCACCTCCAAGGCCGGCTGGTACGGCGTCGAGGCGGCGGTCGAGGGCTGGGCGCCGGATCTGCTGACCTTCGGCAAGGTGATGGGCGGCGGCTTCCCGGCCGCCGCGTTCGGCGGCCGGGCCGACGTGATGGGCCACCTGGCCCCGGCCGGCCCGGTCTACCAGGCGGGCACGCTCTCCGGTAACCCGATCGCCACCGCCGCCGGCCTGGCCCAGCTCCAGCACTGCACCGACGCGGTGTACGAGAAGGTGGACCTGGTCGCCGCCGAGATCTCCGCCCTGGTGAGCCTCGCGCTGACCAAGGAGGGGGTGGCGCACCGGCTGCAGAACGCGAGCAACATGTTCTCGGTCTTCTTCACCGACCACGCCGTCACCAACTACGACGAGGCGAAGCAGCAGGAGTCGTTCCGCTTCACCGCGTTCTTCCAGAGCATGCTGGCCCAGGGCGTCTACCTGCCGCCCTCGGCCTTCGAGTCCTGGTTCGTCTCGGCCGCGCACGACGAGCGCGCGATCGAGTGGATCGCCGCCGCCCTGCCGGCCGCCGCCCGCGCGGCGGCCGAGGCCCGGCCCGCGTAAGTCATCGAGGAGCGAGCACTGTGAGCGCGAAAGAGATCACCGTCGTCCACCTGATGCGGCACGGTGAGGTGCACAACCCGGAGGGTGTGCTCTACGGCCGGCTGCCGGACTACCACCTCTCCGACCTGGGTCGGCAGATGGCGGACCGGGTGGCCGAGCACCTCGCGGACCGGGACGTCACGTACGTGGTGGCCTCCCCGCTGGAGCGGGCGCAGGAGACCGCCGAGCCGATCGGCAAGACGCACGGCCTGGAGGTCGCGGTCGACGACCGGCTGATCGAGGCCGACAACATCTTCCAGGGCAAGACCTTCGGCGTCGGTGACGGCTCGTTGAAGAACCCGGCGTACTGGCGCTACCTCACCAACCCGATGCGGCCGTCCTGGGGCGAGCCGTACGTCGAGCAGGCGGTCCGGATGATGGGCGCCCTCGCGGCGGCCCGGGACGCGGCGCGCGGGCACGAGGCGGTCTGCGTCAGCCACCAGCTGCCGATCTGGATCGCCCGCAGCTTCGCCGAGCGGCGCCGGCTCTGGCACGACCCGCGCAAGCGGCAGTGCTCGCTGGCCTCGCTGACCAGCTTCACCTACGAGGGCGACCGGATCGTCTCGATCGGCTACCGCGAGCCGGCCAGGGACCTGCTGCCGGCCCACCTGGTGGGCAAGGGGAAGAAGGGCGACGCCCCGGTCGGCAAGAGCTTCGGGGCCTGACGCCGGGCGTCGGCACTGACGGTACGTCAATGCCGATTTGTCCGAATTAAGTGGATCGTAAGCGCAAGAAGCGCAGGTCAAGGGGGGTCCGTCGGTGAACGCCGGACCCCCCTAAACCTGCCCAAAGTCTCATGCGAAACTTTTCACATGTCTGGGACGACCCGCCGTTACCTCCGCCCGGCCGCCGCGCTCGCCGCCGCCGCCGCGCTGACCCTCACCGGTTGCACCGCGGACTCCAGCAGTTCCGACGGCCGGACCGGGTTCATCTCCGGCAACGGCGGACTGGACACCGCCCCGGTCAGCTCCCGGCAGGCCGCGCCCGCGATCTCCGGGGCCACCCTGAGCGGCGACAAGACGGCCCTCGCCGACTACCGCGGCAAGGTCGTGGTGCTCAACGTCTGGGGCTCCTGGTGCAACCCGTGCCGGGCCGAGGCGAAGGGGCTCCAGGAGGTCTGGTCGAAGTACCGGGACCAGGACGTCCAGTTCCTCGGGATCAACACCCGGGACCCCGACGCGAACAACGCCACCCGGTTCGAGGAGAGCTTCGGGATCACCTACCCGAGCCTGTACGACCCGGACGGCACCGAGATCCTCAAGTTCCCCAAGGGCAGCCTCAACCCGCAGTCCATCCCCACCACGATCGTGGTGGACCGGCAGGGCAAGCTGGCCGCCCGGGCGATGCGCCCGCTCTCGACGGAGGACCTGGAGCGCCTGATCGCGCCCGTCCTGGCCGAGCCGAAGTGAGCACCGCCCTTCTCCTCGCGGCGGGCCAGAACGAGACGGTGGCCAGCGGGGCGATCCTGCTGGCCGTGCCGATCGCGCTGGCGGCCGGGCTGGTGTCGTTCTTCTCGCCCTGCGTGCTGCCGCTGGTGCCCGGCTACCTGAGCTACGTCACCGGCCTCTCGGCCGCTGACCTGGCCGACGCCAAGGGCGCCAGGCGCGGCCGGATGCTGCTCGGCTCGGCGCTGTTCATCCTGGGCTTCACCGCCGTGTTCGTCTCCGGCGGCGCGCTGTTCGGCTTCTTCGGGCAGACCCTGCAGGCGAACCAACGGACCATCAGCATCGTGATGGGCCTGCTGGTGGTCCTGATGGGGCTGGCCTTCATGGGCCTGGTGCCCGGGCTGTCGATGCGTGAGGTGCGCTCGCACCGCCGCCCGGTGATCGGCCTGGCCGGGGCGCCGCTGCTCGGCATCGTGTTCGGTGTCGGCTGGACCCCGTGCGTCGGGCCGACCCTGGCCAGCATCCAGGGGCTGGCGTGGAACCAGGCCTCACCCGGGCGCGGCGCCTTCCTGATGGCGGTCTACTGCCTCGGCCTGGGGCTACCGTTCGTGGTGGCCGCGCTGGCCTTCCGCCGGGCCCTCGGCGCCTTCGGCTGGGTCAAGCGGCACTACCAGTGGGTGATGCGGATCGGCGGCGGGATGCTCGTCGTGGTCGGTCTGCTGCTCGTCACCGGTGCCTGGGACTCGATGGTCCGTGAGCTGCAGTCCTACGTCGCCGACTTCTCGATCGGAATCTGACCCGTGAGTTCCCAGACAGACCTTGAGACGGACGCGGAACGCCTCAGCAGCGCGCCCACCGAGCAGGACGGCCCGTCCGGCATCGGCGTGCTCGGCTGGCTGCGCTGGACGTGGCGTCAGCTCACCTCGATGCGGGTCGCGTTGATCCTGCTGTTCCTGCTCTCGCTGGCCGCCATCCCCGGCTCGCTGATCCCGCAGAACAGCCACAACGCCTTCAAGGTGCAGACCTGGAAGGCGGCGCACCCCACCGTCACCCCGGTCTACCAGAAGCTCCAGCTGTTCGACGTGTACAGCTCGGCCTGGTTCTCGGCGATCTACATCCTGCTGTTCGTCTCGCTCGCGGGCTGCATCATCCCGCGCACCTGGCAGTTCGTCGGCGTGCTGCGGGCCAAGCCGCCGGCCGCGCCGAAGAACCTGACCCGGATGCCGGTCTACGCGGCCTGGCACACCGGGGCCGGCCACCAGGCGGTGAACGCCGCCGCGTACGCGCAGCTGAAGCGCCGCGGCTTCCGCGCCCACCTGTCCGGCGGCGCGGTCGCGGCCGAGAAGGGGTACCTGCGCGAGGTCGGCAACCTGGCCTTCCACCTCTCGCTGTTCGCCCTGCTGGCCGGCTTCGCCTGGGCCAGTCTGGCCAGTGGCGAGGGCGGCAAGCTGGTGATCGAGAAGCAGGGCTACTCCAACACCGCGACCCAGCTGGACGACTTCACCGGCTCGGCCTTCTACGGGCTGAACGACCTGGACCCGTTCGGCTTCAAGCTGGACGGCTTCACCGCCAAGTACGCCACCAGCGGCCCGCAGGCGGGCAGTGCCCGGCAGTTCACCGCGCACATCAGGTACTGGACCGGCAGCGACACCGGGAAGCTGACCAAGGGCGACATCGAGGTCAACCACCCACTGGAGATCGGCGGCAGCAAGGTCTTCCTGATCGGCCACGGCTACGCGCCCGTGGTGACGGTGAAGAACGCCAAGGGCGAGAAGGTCTACTCGGGCCCGACCGCCTTCCTGCCGCAGGACGCCAACCTCACCTCGACCGGGGTGCTCAAGGTCAACGACTACGGCGAGAAGGACGGCCAGAAGACCCAGCTGGGCTTCAACGGCTACTTCCTGCCGACCGCCCCGGAGAGCTTCGAGAAGACCGGCCCGGTCTCGCTGTTCCCGGACGCGGCCGACCCGATGCTGGTGCTCACCGCCTACGCGGGCGACCTCGGCACCGACTCCGGCCTGCCGCAGAACGTCTACCAGCTCGACACCAAGCACCTCACCCAGCTCACCCAGGACGGCAACCCGGCCCGGGCCCGGCTCAAGCCCGGCCAGGCCTGGACCCTGCCGGACGGCTACGGGACCCTCACCTTCGAGGGCTACCAGCAGTGGGCGAGCTTCACCGTCTCGCACCGTCCGGGCAACGCGGTCGCGCTGCTCGGCGCGGTCGCCGCGATCCTCGGCCTGATCGGCTCGCTGTTCGTCCAGCGCCGCCGGGTCTGGGTGCGGGCCTCCGCCGGACCCGACGGCCGCACCCTGGTCGAGGTCGCCGGTCTGGCCCGGAGCGAGTCCGCGAGGATCGCCGAGGAGTTGGCCGAGATCGCGGTCGACCTCCAGGACGACGCCCCGGCCGTCGACGACGACCCATCAGATCACCCTGCCCGCACCGCACAGGACTCCAAGGAGTAGACGGTGAATCTCGCCTCGTCGGTCGACCCACACCTGGCCGACCTCTCCAACAAGCTGATCTACTCGGCGATGGCCGTGTACGTCATCGCCATGTTCGCCCACATCTTCGAGTGGACGTTCGGCAGCAAGGGCGCCGTCGCGGTCCGCTCGGTCGAGCAGGCCGGCCTGGCCGCCGCCGTCGCGGCCGCGCAGGCCCCCGCCAAGGGCACCAAGAAGGTCACCGTCACGGTCGCCTCGGCCGACGGCGGCACCACCACGCTGACCCGCACCGCACTCGCCGACGCCGGGGCCACCGTGGTCACCAGCGGCCGCGACACGGTCGCCGAGGTGGACGGTCCGGGCGCGGCGGGCAGCAGCGAGAAGGGCGACCTGGCGGGCCGGATCGCGGTCTCGCTGGCCGCGCTCGGCGCGGTGCTGCACGCCGGCGCGGTGCTCACCCGGGGCCTCTCGGTGATGCGCTGGCCGTGGGGAAACATGTACGAGTTCTCCTGCGCCTTCGCGCTCGCCATGGTGGTCGCCTACCTGGGCCTGCTGGCCGCCAAGAAGCCGGTCCGCTGGCTCGGCCTGCCGGTGCTGGTCGCGGTGATCCTCACCCTCGGCCTCGCGGTCACCGTGCTCTACACCGAGTCCGAGCAGCTCGTCCCGGCCCTGCACTCGTACTGGCTGGCGATCCACGTCTCCACCGCGATCTTCTGCGGCGGCGCCTTCTACGCGGCGTTCATCGCCACCGTGCTCTACCTCGGCAAGGACACCTACGACCGCCGGATCGCCGCCGGCCGCACCACAGGACCGCTCGGCACCCCGGCCTCGGTCTGGCAGCGGCTGCCCGCCGCCGCCACCTTCGACAAGCTCTCGTACCGGATCAACGCGATCGTCTTCCCGCTCTGGACCTTCACCATCGTGGCCGGTGCGATCTGGGCCGAGGCGGCCTGGGGCAAGTACTGGGAGTGGGACCCGAAGGAGACCTGGTCCTTCATCACCTGGGTGTTCTACGCCTGCTACCTGCACGCCCGGGCCACGGCCGGCTGGAAGGGCCGCAAGGCCGCGTACCTGGCGCTGCTGGCCTTCTCCTGCTGGCTGTTCAACTACTACGGCGTCAACATCTTCGTCACGGGGAAGCACTCCTACGCGGGAGTCTGACGACCCGTTCGCCGTACCCGTTCAGCCCGTCTGAAAGCCGCGACTGCGAGGAGGGCCGCACCATGCCTGAGTGCGACGAGGTCATGCTGACCGTCCGAATCACCGCTGCGGAGCGAGCGCTGCTCCGTCGGCTCGCCCAGAGCCATCGGAGCGACGTGTCGGAGGTGGTGGCGGACGGTCTGCTCGACGTCCTGCCGATGCTGCACCGACCGGCCGACGCCTACCGGCTGCTGGCGGCGCTCGCGCCGCCGGCGCCGTGCGCGCAGACCGTCTGGCTGCCGGCCGCCCTCACCGACCTCCTGGTCCTGGCCGCCGCCCGGGTGGCCCAGCTGACGGGCGTCCGGCTCGGCTCGGCCAGCGCGATCCTCGGCGCCGCGGTCCGCCTCTGGCTCTGCCAGGACCCCACCCGCCTGGAGGCCAACCTCAGCGTCATGCACGCGGGCCGGAAGACCCTGGCGGTGGCCTGAGCCCTTGGCAGACGCTGCGGCGGCCAGGGGCTGTGCTGTTGTGCGGCTCCGCCGCGCGGGCGACGCCGACTTTTCGCATGCGGCGCGCCATCTACGGTCAGGGGCTCGGGGAACTGCGACGCCGGCCT
>NZ_JBIWML010000019.1:0-122174 GCF_044766665.1 Kitasatospora sp. NPDC101801 | reverse complement strand
GCCCGTCGAGTACGAGAAAACCTACTACCTCACCACCACAAAACCGCAGGTCACAACCATAATCTGAGATCTCTATCGAACCCGGGGCGGTTCAGGCACACATTCGGGGGCACTGACCGAGGAAGCGGAGACCGTTGCAAGTCTCCACCTGTCCTACGATCTAGCACGGGCAGTTGCGCTCACCCCAGACGCGTCGCTGGACCTCATCGAACAGGTGGCGGAGGAACACGCACATGAACATCGACCTCACGAACGCTGAGTGGCAGAAGTCGTCCTACAGCAATACCGACGGAGGCAACTGCGTCGAGCCTGCTCTCAACTTCGCCGCAAGCCACGGCCTCGTCCCTGTCCGCGACTCCAAGGACCCCAACGGCCCCGCCCTCGTCTTCACGGCTGACCAGTGGGCCGCTTTCGCCAGTTTCGCTGCCACGTTCCAGGTCTAACCAAACCTCTCTGGCGATGGAGGCCCCGGCTGTCTAGATGGCCGGGGCCTCCTGCTGTCCTGGCTGTTGGTCACGTGACCAACGGGTGACCAACAGGGGCCCGAAACACCCAGGAACGGTCCCGATGCACAGGTATGGCGAACCGTCAAATTAGTGGCGTGTCGACCGTGTTTACGCAGGTCAGAGCAGAATGAAGCTGGTGCCCGAGTGGAGAGTTCAAGTCCCCCCTCAGACACGACCCGTGGGCCAACGGAGGCGGCCGGGGAATGCAGGTCGGGGGCGATCCGATCTGCATCGCGCGCTGTGCGTGACGCCACCGGCGCCGCAGAGCGAGGGTCCCGCAGGCGAGCCACTCAGTGGCGGTCAGGTCCGGCAGGGCGGGCGGCTGCGGGGCCGCCGTGGACGAAGGAGCCGCCGAGGAGGGTGTGGCTGGGGCGGAGGCTGTCGAGGGTGCCCTCGGGGGCGGTTGTCGGGTCGTCGGGCCAGATCGTGAGGTCGGCGAGGCGGCCGGGGGTGAGTTGCCCGCGCAGGTGGCTCTCGCCGGTCAGGCGGGCGGCGGCGGTGGTGTGCAGCCCGATCGCCTCCGCTCGGTCGATGGCGTGCTCCGGGCCGAGGACACCGTCGACCGTCGACCGGGTCGTCAGACCGTGGAGCGAGTGTGCGGCACCGTAGGCGCCGACGGGGTAGTCCGATCCGGCCGAGATGTCCGCGCCCGCGTCCAGCCACTCGCGTGCGGGGAACAGCGCGGCCACCCGCTCCGTGCCCCAGTACTCGGACTGAATGGCGGCGGCGTCGTGGAGCAGCGGCTGCTGGATGGTCACCGGAATGCCCAACTGCACCGCCCGCCGCCGCTGTTCCCGGTCTGCGAGTCCGCCGTGCTCCATGACCAGCGTGCCGTACGGGAGGCCGGGGACGCGGTGCTGTACGCGTTCGTACAGGTCGAGGAGGGTGCGGACGCCGCGGTCGCCGTAGGCGTGGATGCCGACCCGCCAGCCGCGTCGCACCACCCGTTCCACTGCCGTCTCCAACTCGGTAAGGTCCCAGGCGAGTTGACCGGTGTAGCCGGGAGTCGGGCAGTGTGCCGGGCAGTACGGGGCCTCCAGCGCGCCGGCTTCGATCCCGCCGTCCAGCCAGAACTTCACCCCCCACACCCGCAGCCAGGGATCGTCGAGGTGGCGCCAAGCCTCCATGCCGTCGAGGAGCTCCTCGACCTGCCGCACTGCGGTGAAGCCAATGGTGCTGAGCAACACCCGAACCCGGCAGCCGAGTTGACCACTCGCGCGGAGCTGCTGGAGCGCGGCGAGGTCGGCCGGGGAGGAGTTGGTGTCGCGCACGGTACCGATGCCGGTCGCCGCGTAGGCATGCGAGGCCAGGCGCAAGCCGTCCAGCTTGGCCGCCGGATCGGGTGCGGGCAGTTGCGGCCGGATCAGGGCCAGGCCGCCGCGCAGGTGGCCGTCGGGTCGGCCGTCGGCCGTGCGGCCGATGCTGCCGCCCACCGGGTCCGGGGTGTCGGCGTCGATCCCGCACCGGCGCAGCGCGTAGCCGTTGAGGACCTGGTTGTGCACCCCGCGCAGCACGAGCACCGGATGCCGGTCGGTCGCCCGGTCGAGCTCGGCGGCCGTCGGGAACCGGCGTTCGGCGAGGTTGAGCTCCTGCCAGTGCCCGGCGGTGCGGATCCACTCGCCCGGCGGCGTCCGGTCGGCCCGGGCGCGGATCAGGTCGAGGAGCTCGGGAACGGAACGGGCGCCGTCCACGGCCACGTCATGGGCGCTGTCGGCGGCCGCGATCAGGTGGGTGTGCGTGTCGTCGAAGGCCGGCAGCACGGTGGAGCCGGGCAGGTCGAGCAGGGTGGTGGCCGGTCCGGCGAGGTGGTCGAGCCCGTCCGGCTCCGCCGACAGCGCGAACACCCGCTCGCCGCGCACCGCGAGCGCCCGCTGCGGCCCCTGACCGGGGACGAGGGTGTGGATGCGGCCCGCGCGCAGCAGCAGGTCCGCGAACGGTGGGTTGGACGACGGCGGGGTGGACGACGGCACGGCGGCCTCCAACGGCTTCGGCCCCAACTCGGTGGCGGATGGCTGTTCAGGCCCCGGCCGGCCGGACCAGGCGCTCGTCCGGGATGACCGCGACACCAAGGATCTCGATCATGGCCTCGGGCTGCCACAGCCCCGTGGTGCCGATGCCGGCCATCGCGGGGTAGACCGGGCCGGCCAGCTCGCGCCACGCCCGCCCGATCTCCTTGCCGTGCGCCTGGTAGTCGGCGATGTCGGTCAGGAAGAGCGTCACGCTCACCAGGTCCTGCGGGATGCCGCCGGCCTCGGCCAGCGTCGCCAGGACGTTGCCGAACGCCTGCCGGAACTGCTCGACGATGCCGCCCGGGACGATCCGCATGTCCCGGTCGAGGGCCGTCTGGCCGCCCAGGTGGAGCGTGTTGCCGCTGAGCGTCCCGTGCGAGTAGCCACTGGGCGCGGGCAGGGATGCGGGGTTGACCGGAACCGGGGTCAGGTCGGTCGCCATGGAGAGCTCCTGCGGGACGGGAACTGGGTGGCGTCACCGTAACATCTATTGACAGTCTCGTGACGGTCGTAGAAATAATGAAATACAAGATGCCGGGCAGTACGAAGGAGAGGAACGGTCATGCGCCTCGCGACCGTCGCCCATGCGGCCGGTACCAGCGCCGCGGTGCTCGACGGGGACACCTGGCGGGCGCTGCCGGCCGCCGACCTGTCCGAGTTCCTGGCGGCGACGTCACAGGTACCGGCGGCCGCCCTGGCAGGTGAGCCGATCGACGGCGCTGTGCCGGTGCTTCCGCTGCCCGCGCCGCGCAAGGTGATCTGCTGCGGTCTGAACTATGCCGATCACATCCGGGAGTCCGGACGCGACCTGCCGGCCCACCCGACGCTCTTCACCAAGTACGCCGACAGCCTCACCGGTCCCGACGCCGACCTCGTCCTGCCGCCGGGCCTGCAGGTCGACTGGGAGGCCGAGCTCGCCGTCGTGGTGGGCACCACCCTGCGCCGCGCCGACCGGTCGACCGCTCTCGCCGGGATCGCCGGCTACACGGTGGCGAACGACATCTCGGTGCGTGACTGGCAGTACCGGACGGCGGAGTGGTTCCAGGGGAAGGCCTGGGACGCCTCCACTCCGGTCGGTCCCGTGGTCGTGACACCGGACGAGATCGACCCCGCCGAAGGGGTGGAGGTGATCTGCCGGGTCAACGGCGAGCAGGTCCAGCGCGGCAACACCAGGACGCTGGTGTTCGACCCGGCCGACCTGCTCGCGTACATCTCGACCTTCACCGTGCTGCGCCCGGGCGACCTCGTGCTGACCGGCACGCCCGGCGGCGTCGGGGTGGCCCGGGACCCCCAGCGCTTCCTCGCCGACGGCGATGTCGTCGAGGCCGAGATCCCCGGCATCGGCAGGCTGCGCAACACCGTGCAGTTCACGGGCTGACACCGCACGAGCTGGCACCGCATCACCTGACACCGCACCAACCGACACCGCCCGGACTGACGCCTCTCCGCACCAACTCCCGCACTGGCAAGGAGCTTCGATGGACCCCCAGCCACGTGACCCCGTCCTTGAGGGCGACAACTCGATGTACGCCACGGCGAGCGGCCTGGTGGTGCCGGTGGTGACCCGGGCCGGTACGGAGCCCGGGGACACCGGGCAGTCCGCCGGCGCCTCCCGGATCTCGGGGGTCAGCATCCAGCACACCCCGGCCACCAGGATCTGGTTCGGCAAGGTCCACAACGAGGGCGGCTACCGCTCGGTGCCGCACCACCACGGCGAGGCCGAGACCGGCGGCTACGTGCTCTCCGGCCGGGGCCGGATCTACTTCGGCCGGAACTTCGAGGACTACGTCGACATGGCGGAGGGGGACTGGGTCTTCGTCCCGCCGTTCATGCCCCACGTCGAGTGCAACCTCGACCGCGACAGGCCGCTCACCTGGATGACCACCCGCACCCCCGAGAACATCGTGGTCAACCTCCCCCAGGTCCCGGACGCGGACCTGCGCGACTGGCTGGAGCGGCCCTGATGACCGACACCACCTCCGAGGCGTTCACCACTGCGGTCACCCTGCGCCCCGCGCAGGCGGAGCACTTCGACCTCGCGTTCACGGCGGTCACCCAGCCCTGCCCGTGGCCGAAGGCCTACGGCGGCGACCTCGTGGCCCAGGCCGCGGCGGCCGCCATGAGGTCCGTCGACGACGGCAAGACGCTGCACTCCATGCACTCCTACTTCATGCGCCCCGCCGAGATCGGCAGGGACGTGCGCTACGAGGTGGAGCTGCTGCGCGACGGCCGGGGCTACGCGACCCGGCAGGTGCGCGGCTACCAGAACGGCAAGCCGCTCTACGTCTGCCTGGCCAACTTCGCGGCCGGCGAGCCCGGTGCGAGCTACGACCGCGGCCTCCCGGGTGCTGCGGACCTGCCCGGCCCCGACGAACTGCCCGGCTCCGCCGAGTACCTTGCGGACCGGACCGGCGGGACGATGACGCCGGCCTCGAAGACCTACTGGTCCAGCGGGCGAAGCTTCGACATGCGCCACGTGCCGGGCCCGGTCTACCTGACCGTCGAGGGCGCGCAGGTGCCCCACCAGGCGGTCTGGGTCAAGCCGTTCGACGCCCTCCGGCCGGTCGACGGGCTCACCGACGCGCAGCGGGACACGGCGGCCCTCGCGTACGTCTGCGACTACACGATCCTGGAGCCGGTGCTGCGGGTCCTGGGCCTGCACTGGGCGCAGGAGGGTCTGGTCACCGCCAGCCTCGACCACGCGATGTGGTTCCACCGCGCCCCGCGACCGGGTGCGGCGGACGGCTGGCTGCTCTACGCCCAGCAGGCCGACGCGGCGGAGGCCGGCCGCGGGCTCGCCTCCGGCCGCTTCTTCGACACCGACGGCACCCACCTGGCCACCGTCGTCCAGGAAGGGATGATCCGTAGGTCCGAGGCGGGCCGGGGATGAGCCTGCTGCCCTCGGGCCACACCGACACCTTCGCCCGCGACCACCTGCCCCCGGCCGGACAGTGGCCGGTGCTGGAGTTCACCACCGAGCTGCTCCAGTACCCGGAACACCTCAACGCCGCCGTCGAGTTGATCGACCGTCCGGTGGCCGCCTTCGGCCCGGACCGGCCCGCGCTGCGCACGCCGGACGGCGAGGTCTGGAGCTACGGCGAGCTTCAGCGGCGGGCCGACCAGATCGCCCGGGTGCTCACCGAGGACCTCGGCCTGGTCCCCGGCAACCGGGTGCTGCTGCGCTCCCCCAACAACCCCTGGGCCGTCGCCGCGTGGCTGGGCGTCCTGAAGGCCGGCGGCATCGCCGTCGCCACCATGGCCGCCCTGCGAGCACGCGAGCTGGCACCGATCGTGGCGAAGACCCGACCGGCCGTGGCGCTGGTCGACCACCGCTTCCTCGACGAGGTGTTCACCGTACGGGACACGGTCGCGCCGGAGCTGGCCGTCGTGGCCCACGGCGGCGACGCGGCCGACGACCTGGGCAACCGGGCTGCGGGGAAGCCGGGGCAGTTCCCGGCGGTCGACACCGCCGCGGTCGACGTCGCCCTGTTCGGGCCGACCTCGGGCACCACCGGCGCCCCGAAGATCACCGTGCACTTCCACCGCGACATCCTGTCGATCGACAACACCTTCGGGAAGGGCGTGCTGCGGCTGCGCCCCGACGACCTGGTCGCCTGCACCGCGCCGCTCGCCTTCACTTTCGGCCTGGGCATGCTGGTCGTCTTCACCCTCCGGGCGGGCGCCTGCGCCCTCCTCACCGAGGCCGCCACCCCGGTGGAGCTCGCCCGGCTGGTCGCCGACCGCGGCGTGACCGTGCTGGCCACCGCACCCACCGCGTACCAACAGATCGTCAAGTCCGGCGCGGTACGGCAGCTCTCGGGCCTGCGGTCCGCGGTCAGCGCCGGGGAGCACATCCCCCGGGCGCTGTGGGAGAAGCTGCGCGACGAGCTCGGCATCAAGGTCATCGACGGGATCGGCGCCACCGAGATGCTGCACATCTTCATCTCGGCCGCCGGGGAGGACATCCGCCCGGGAGCGACCGGTCGGCCGGTCCCCGGCTACCGCGCCACCGTCCTCGGACCGGACGGCGAGGAAGCCGCCCCCGGCGTCGCGGGACGGCTCGGCGTGATCGGCCCGGTCGGCTGCCGCTACCTCGACGACGAGCGGCAGGCGAACTACGTCGTGAACGGGTGGAACGTCACCGGCGACACCTTCCTGCGCGACGAGGACGACTACTTCTGGTTCCAGGCGCGCAACGACGACATGATCGTCTCCTCCGGCTACAACATCGCCGGCCCCGAGGTCGAGGCCGCGGTCGTCACCCACCCGGACGTGGCCGAGACGGCGGTGGTCGCCGCGCCCGACCCCGAGCGCGGCTCGGTCGTCTGCGCGTTCGTCGTGCTCCGACCCGGCGTGGTCGGCGACGCGGCGAAGGCCCGGGAGATCCAGGACCACGTCAAGCAGCAGATCGCCCCGTACAAGTACCCGCGCGACGTGCGCTTCACCGACGCACTGCCGCGCAATCCCAGTGGCAAGCTCCAGCACTTCAGGCTCCGCCAGATCGTGCAGGATCGCAGTGTGGCGAATCGCAGCGTGGAGGAGGACCGGGCATGAGGATCGCCATCGCCGGCGGCGGCCCGGGCGGCCTGTACTTCGCCGCCCTGATGAAGCAACTGGACCCGGCGCACGAGGTCACCGTCTGGGAGCGCAACGCGCCGGACGACACCTTCGGCTTCGGCGTCGTCTTCTCCGACGAGACCCTGAGCGGGATCGACAACGCCGACGAGGTCGTCCACGCCGCGATGGAGAGCCGGTTCGCCCGCTGGACCGACATCGACATCGAGTTCGACGGCCACCGGTTCACCGTGGGCGGTCAGGGCTTCGCGGCGATGAGCCGCCAGGAGCTGCTCCGGATCCTGCAGCAGCGGGCCGCCGATCTCGGCGTCACCGTCCACTACCGGACGCAGGTGCCGGACGTGGACGGGCTGCGGGTCTCCCACGACCTGGTGGTCGCCGCCGACGGACTCAACTCCGCCGTCCGGACGAAGTACGCCGACGTCTTCGGGCCGTCGCTGGACCGGCGGTGCAACAAGTACATCTGGCTCGGCACCGACCTGGTCTTCGAGGCGTTCCAGTTCTTCGTCAAGCAGACGGAGTGGGGCACCATGCAGATCCACGGCTACCCCTTCTCCGGCACCGGCTCGACCTTCATCGTCGAGATGCACGAGGACGTCTGGCGGCGGGCCGGCTTCGACCGGACCGGGGATCTCCCGCCGGGCGTCTCGGACGAGTACGCCGTCGGGAGGATCCGGGAGCTCTTCGCCGACGAGCTGAAGGGCCGTCAGGTCCTCACCAACAACTCGAAGTGGCTCAACTTCACGACCGTGCGGAACGAGCGGTGGCACGACGGCAACGTGGTGCTGCTCGGCGACGCGGCGCACACCGCGCACTTCTCGATCGGTTCGGGCACCAAGCTCGCGATGGAGGACGCGCTCGCACTGGCGGCGTGTCTGCACGAACACCCGTCGGTGGCCGAGGCGCTGACGGCCTACCAGACCGAGCGCAAGCCGGTCGTCGAGTCGACCCAGCGGGCCGCACAGGCGTCGCTGGAGTGGTTCGAGAACATCGGCATGTACGCGGGCCAGGCACCGGCCCAGTTCGCGTTCAACCTGCTGACCCGGTCCCGTCGCATCACCTTCGACAACCTCAGGGAGCGGGATGCCGGGTTCGCCGCCCTGATGGAGAGTGAGTTCGCCCGGCACGAAGGGGCCGCCGAGGTGGCCCCGGCGATGTTCCAGCCGGTGCGGATCGGTCCGCTCCGGCTGGCGAACCGCGTCGTCGTCTCCCCGATGGACATGTACTCCTCGGTGAACGGGGTGCCCGGTGACTTCCACCTGGTGCACCTCGGATCCAAGGCGCTCGGCGGGGCGGGCCTGGTGATGAGCGAGATGGTCTGCGTCTCGCCCGAGGGCCGGATCACCCCGGGCTGCCCCGGGCTGTGGACCGACGAGCAGTGCGACGCCTGGCGCCGGGTCACCGACTTCGTGCACGACCGCACGACCGGCCGGATCGGCCTGCAGCTCGGCCACTCCGGTCGCAAGGGTTCGACCAGACTCATGTGGGAGGGCATCGACCAGCCGCTCGACGACGGCAACTGGGAGGTGATCGGTCCGTCCGCGATCCCCTACGGCGCCGGCTGCCACCTCCCCCGGGAGGCCACCCGGGAGGACCTGGACAAGGTGGTCGCCGACTTCGCCGCGGCCGCCGAGCGCGGCGTGCGGGCCGGTTTCGACCTGGTCGAGGTGCACGCCGCCCACGGCTACCTCCTGTCGTCCTTCCTCTCCCCCGTCGCCAACCGGCGCACCGACGCGTACGGCGGGATCCTGGAGAACCGGCTGCGGTTCCCGCTGGAGGTCTTCGACGCCGTCCGCCGGGCCGTCCCGGCCGGGATCCCGGTGACCGTCCGCATCTCGGCGACCGACTGGGTGCCGGACGGCAACACCGACGACGACGCCGTGGAGATCGCCCGGGCGTTCATCGAGCACGGCGCCGCCGCGATCGACGTCTCCTCGGGGCAGGTCACCCAGGACGAGAAGCCCGCCTACGGCCGCTCCTACCAGACCCCGTTCGCCGACAAGATCCGCCACCGGGTGGCCGGGCCCGCCGGCGTCAAGGTGATCGTGGTCGGTGCCATCTCCTCGTACGACGACGTGAACTCCATCCTGCTCGCCGGACGGGCCGACCTGTGTGCCCTCGGGCGCACCCACCTCTACAACCCGCAGTGGACCCTGCAGGCCGCCGCCGAACAGGAGTACCGCGGCGCGGGCGCCCGGTGGCCGATCCAGTGGGAGGCGGGCCGCCGCAGGCCCCCGACCTCCCGTTCCGACCGGATCCCGCCGCGACTGGAGCTGCTGCGCGAGGGAGCCGCCGGCCAGGTGCACCTGCGCTGGACGCCGGGGCCGGACCCGGCGTCCGGGTGACCGGCCCCGGGGTCGAAGGTCCGGTCGGCGTCCACCGGACCCGGATCGAGTGGATCGACACCGACGCGGCGGGCATCTACCACAACAGCGCGATCGTGCGATTCGTGGAGGCCGCCGAGGCCACGCTCATGGCCGAGCGGGGCCTGCCCGGGTACTTCCCGGTGGCGCCCCGGGTCCACTACGAGGTGGACTTCGAGTCACCGCTCTTCTTCGGCCAGGACGTCAGCGCGGTCGTGGAGCTGGTCCGCATCGGCGCGTCCTCGATGACCTTCGCCTTCGAGGTCTGGGGCGAGCGGTTCGAGGGACGGCAGCGTCGCCGGGCCGCGCACGGCCGCTACGTGACCGCGCACATCGACCGCGACCACCGCAGCGGTGCCGCGAGCGTGCCGTGGCCCCGGGAGTGGGTCACCGCACTGCGCGGCCCGGTGCGATCATGAATGACCCTCTCGGCGATACTGGACGGGATGAGCGAGACGAAGAGCGCCCGGCCCCCGGCAGCCGCCCGCCGTTCCCGGACCCTGCTGGTGAGCTTCCTCGGCGCGGTCGTCCGCCCCATGGGCAACTGGATGCCGATCGCGGGCGCGGTGGAACTCCTGGCCCAGTCGGGCCTCGACGCTGCCGGCGTCCGGACGGCGGTCTTCCGGCTCAAGAAGCGCGGATGGCTGGAGTCGCAGACCCGCTCCGGCCTGCGCGGCTACGCCCTGACACCCGCCGCGCTGGAGGCGCTCGCGGCCGGTGACGAGGTGATCTGGCACGCGCGGCAGCCGGCCGATCTCGGCGACGGCTGGTGCCTGGTGAACTTCTCCGTGCCGGAGTCCGCCCGCGCGGTGCGCCACCAGCTGACCGCGCACCTGACCTCGCTCGGCTTCGGCAACATCGGCTCGGCGGTGTGGATAGCCCCCGCGCGGATGCTCCCGGCCGCTCGACGCGCCATCGCCGAACTGGATCTCACCGAGCAGTGCGCCGTCTTCGTCGGCGACTATCTCGGGGGGCAGCAGCTCACCACCATGGTCCGAAACGGCTGGGACCTCGCCGAGATCGACCGGCGCTACCGCGAGTTCATCCAGGAGTACGCAGGAGAGGGCGACCGCCTCGCGGCCGACTCCGCCGTCGACGGCAAGCACGCCTTCGTCACCTACCTCTCGGTGGTCGACCACTGGCGCAAGCTGCCGTTCCGCGACCCCGGGCTCCCACCCGAGGTGCTGACCGAGGACTGGAGCGGCCCCGCTGCCGTCCGCCTCTTCGAGCGGTTGGTCGCCGAGCTGGACGGCCCGGCACTCGCCCACGCCGCCCACTACTGGTCCGCCCAGCCGAGGCCGACCGCGACCGAAGGCGGCGGCGCAGCGTCGAAGTGACGCGCCGTCAGGCTGGGTCGGCGGGTCGGCAGCCAGGTCTGGAGGGTTGCTGCCAGTTCGTCGTGTCCGGTGAAGGCGTGTCCGTTCATGCCGACGGCCTGGGCGGCGCGCACGTTCTCCTCGCGGTCGTCGACGAAGAGGAAGTCGGCGGGGGCCGCGTGCAGGGCGGCGACGCAGTGGCGGAAGGCCGCCGGGTCCGGCTTGGCGGCGTGGATCCCCCCGGAGAACGCGACGTGGTCGAGGTCGTGCAGCCAGGGCTGGGCGGCGCGGAAGGCGTCCGCGTGGTCGGCGGGGATGTTGGAGAGCAGGGCGACCTCGGCGACGTCCCGCAGGGACTGCACGTAGGCGACCATCTGGCCGTCGACGCGTGACCAGCTGTCGATGTCGGCGAGCCGCAGCTTCTCGATGAGGTCGGGGCGAGCGGAGAGGGACAGCCGGTGCAGGACGGCCGTCCAGTACTGGGCCGCCGAGAACCGTCCGGCGTCGTACGGCCGGCGGCAGGCCCAGTAGGCGGCGGCGAACGCATCCGTGGGGGCGCCGCCCAGGGCGGCCATCTCGCCCAGGGCGCCGGGTCGTTGGTGGCGGGCGATGACGCCGAAGAGGTCGAACAGCACGATGGGGCGGTCGGTGGACATGGCGGGGAGTCCTGCTGCCGACGGCAGGTCAGGGGCGGGAGCCGGTGCCGGCCCGGCCGGTGTCCGCTCCTTGGTGGCGGGTGACGCTGCGACCGTCTCGGTTCGACGCGTACGGTCGGGTCCGGTACGCAGGACTCGCGCAGCGACGGCGGTGGTGGCGCACAGCAGGGTCAGCAGGACGAAGGTGTGGTTCAGGGCGACCAGGTGGGCCAGCCAGCCGATGACGGCGGGGCCGGCGAGCATGCCGACGTAGCCGAGCCCCGCGACGCGGGAGACGTTGGCGCCGGCTGCGGCCGGGTCGGCGTGCCCGGCCGCGCTGAACAGCTGCGGGACGCAGCCCGACAGGCCCAGGCCGAACAGTGCCCAGCCGGCGAACGCCGTCCACAGCCACGGGCCGAGCGCCACGAGCGTGCTGCCGACGGCGGCCGTGGCGGCGCCGTACCGCAGGATCGCCATCGAGCCGAACCGGGAGGCGAGGCGGTCGGCGAGCAGTCGGCCGACGGTCATGGCCGCCGCGAAGGTGCCGTACGCGTAGGCGGCCGTGCCGGCCGAGGCGCCGAGAACGTCCCTCAGGTGCAGGGCGCTCCAGTCGTTGGCGGCGCCCTCGCACAGCATGACCATCAGCGCCAGGACCGCGAGGAGTCGGACCTGCCCCGTGGCGTCCGGTGCCTCCTCGGACGGCGGCAAGCTCGGCCGCACCGCCTTCGCCCACGTCGGCCCCGCCACGCTCCTGCACACCCTCGTCACCGACACCACCGCACCCGCCGACGAGGTCTCCGCGCTGGAGGCCGCCGGCACCGTCGTCAGAACCGCCTGAGCGGCCAGCCCTCAGCGGTCGGGCACGGTGGTGGTGACCATCTTCCCGGCGCCGGTCCGCAGGACGTGCACGCCCTGCCCGAGCACCGGCACCACCGTCAGCCCGAGGCGCGGCGGCCCGGGCCCGGCAGGCGTCCGGCACAGTCGGGCGCTGCTGTCCTCGACTACCACGGCCACGGTGCCCCCGGGCGACACCAGCACGGTGAGCCGGCACGGTCCCGCTGCGGGCCGGCAGGCGTTGCCGATCAGCTCGGCGACCACCAGCTCAGCGTCCTCGCGGGTGTGCGCGCCCAGCCGGCCCTCGCCCCGGTCGGCGAGCTCGCGCAGGAAGCCGGCGGTCGCCGACCGCGCCGCGCGTACCGAACCGGGCCGGCCGTCCAGTTCGACCTGTAGCGAAGGGGACTGGCGCACGCTCCCACCTACCGGTCCGCACGTCCGTCCCGGCGCCTATCCGGAACCGGCCGGCTCATCCGGTTCGTCGGCCAGCCCCTCGCGCAGGCCGGTCAGGATGCCGGACAGCAGGCGCGACACGTGCATCTGGGAGACCCCGATCCGTTCGGCGATCTCCGCCTGGGTGCAGTCGCCCCAGAACCGCAGCGCCAGCACCGTCCGCTCGCGCTCCGGCAGTTCCCGGATCAGCGGCCGGACCGCCTCCTTGAACTCGGTCAGGTCGAACTCCCGGTCGTACACGCCGAGTCGGTCGACCAGGCTGCGGCCGTTCGAGTCGTCCTGGTCCTGCGACAGCGCGTCCAGCGAGTTGGCCCGGTAGGCGCAGCCCACCGCGAGTCCGGTGACCACCTCGGCCGGGTCGAGGCCGAGCTCCTCGGCGATCTCGTCCGGCGTCGGCAGCCGGCTGAGCGTCTGCTCCAGCCGGTCCGAGCAGTGCACCACCCGGAGGTAGAGCTCCTGCAGACTGCGCGGCACCCGGAGGGGCCAACTGGTGTCCCGGAAGTACCGCTTGATCTCGCCGGCGATGGTCGGGATCGCGTAGGTGGCGAACTCCACGCCGCGCCGGCGGTCGTAGCCGTCCACGGCCTTGATCAGGCCGACCGTCCCGACCTGGAAAATGTCCTCCGGGTCGGCCGACCCGTGCCGGAAGCCGCCGGCCACGAAGCGCACCAGCGGCATGTTGAGCTCGATGACGGTGCCGCGCACGTAGCTGTACGCGGCCGACTCGCGTTCCAGGGCCGCCAGTCGGGTGAACAGCGCGTCGCTGAGGGCACGGGCCCGGGTCTTGCCGAGGGCCCGCATCTCCTGGCGGCTGGGCCGCCGCAGTTCGACGGACAGTGTGGTGATGGTGTCGGAAGTGCCCATGGAGGTCAGCTCCCCGGACGTCCCGCGCGCCGCCCGTCCGGTCGGTTCGGGACGACCCGCCGACCCGGAGGGCGACACGCACCGATCAGTGGGTGGGAGACCGCCGCACCGTTGCGCCGGCTGCGCTGCTCCCGGCACGATGACCGTGCGTGAGGTGCCGACGTCACACCGACCGCCGGACGGAGCCGGGCCGGGCCCGAACACCCCGCGCTGCTCTCGTCCCCCGTCCGGGCCCCGTTAAACCGCACCCGGGAGACCCTCACCCCCAGCTCAGCGGCACTGCACGCAGCGTCCGGGCCCACTCTCCGCGCCACCAGCCGTCGGAGCGGACGGGCGACCACCGGCAGCCGGCGCAGGGCCGTCCACCCCGGTCACCTCCGCGCTGCCCCAGGACTCCGGCCGGGACCAGACGGCCGAGGAGCGGGCCGACCACGGTGGGGCGACTTGCTTCAGGGGGTGCGGATCGCCCGGACCAGGCGCAGATCATGTTGGGTTTTCTGCTCACGGTCCCCTTCACCGAACGGTTCGCCGGGCTCGCACGGACCCTGTACGTCACGGTGGTGACGCTCGGCGCGTCGGCGCGTTCGCGGTCGGCACCCCGATCGCCCCGGTTCTCCTGCCACCGGCTGCTCGCCGGGGAGCACGTCAAACCCCGGATGGCCACGGCCGTCGCCCACCCGGTCGCGCTCGGGCCCGTGCTGCTCGCCCTGACCACCTCTGCGGCGCTGCTGCTCCTGCGGGTCGCGGGCCTGGACTGGGGCGCCTGGGCCGTCGCCGGGGGTGTCCTGCTCCGGTGCGGGCTCTGCTGGGGGCTGTTCCCCGCCACCGTGCTGCGCCGTGGGCGGGACGGACGCCCCGCTCGCCGAGCCGGGCCGGGCGCGTCGTCGGGCTGTCGGGGGGCGTCAGCGCCGGTCACGTCGGCGGTGCATGCCGGTCGGCGGCGGCTCCCGGTCCTTACGGCGCTGGCCGAGCACGAAGGCCAGGATGATGACCACCACCAGCACCGCCCCGGCCACCACCAGCCAGATCGCGCCGAGGCCCGCTTCGGCCAGTTGCGTCTGCACTGCGAGATCCATTGGCATCATGCCTCGCGCCTGTCCGCGCCGCGCCGTTTCAAACCCGGTGCCCGCCGCGTCCACCGTCCTCGACGGGGCCGAGCACCAGGTGGCCGTCCTCGGCGGTGACCGCGACCGGGACGGTGCGGTCGTCCGGGAAGCGCAGGGTGAAGACCGGGTCGACCAGCAGCAGGAAGTCGAAGCCCTCCCGGGCCCGGTCCGACCGGTCCGGGTCCGGCACCGCGACGCCCCGCCAGCCGTCGCCGGCCGCCGAGACGGTCAGGCTCACCCGGAAACTGCCCAGGCAGGTCAGGGGGTTGGACCACCACTCGAGCGTCGCGGGGCCCTGGTATCTGTGCATCAGGGGCGGGCGGCGCCGGGCGTGGCCGCACCGCCACCGTCGCGGGGTTCGATCCGGAAGTCGAAGGCGAAGGTTCCCGGGTCGAGCGCGGACACCCCGCCGTCGACCGCCAGCACGGCACCGTTGACCAGACTGGCGGCCGGTGAGAGCAGCCAGCCGATCGCCTCGGCGACCTCCGTCGGCTCCCCGGCCCGCCGGACCGGGCTGAGCCGGGTGGCCTCCTGGTACGCCGCGTCGAGACCGTCCGGGCCGCCGGGACCGTCCGGGCCGCCGAGCCCGGCCCGCTCGGCCAGCCGGGTCATCGGCCGGTCGGCCATCTCGGTCCTGACCCAGCTCGGGCAGACCACGTTGGCCCGCAGCCCCCGGTGGCCGTAGTCGACGGCGAGCGAGCGGCAGAGCTGGAGCAGCGCGGCCTTCGAGGTCGCGTACGCGGCGTTGCCGGACCCGTTCCGCAGCGCGGAGACCGAGGCGACGCCCACCACCGCGCCCGCGCCGGACGCCAGCAGGTGCGGCAGGGCGGCCCGGAGCAGCAGGAACGGGCCGGTGACGTTGGTCCGCATCACCTCGTCCCAGTCCGCCGGGGAGAGGTCGCCGACGGCGCCGGGCCGCCCGATCCCGGCGTTGACCACCAGGCCGTCGAGCCGCCCGAACCGGGACACCGCCGTCTCCACCAGCGCCGCCACCTGGTCGGGGTCGGTGGTGTCCGAGGGGTGCGCCACGGCGCCGGTCCGCTCGGCGAGCAGGTGCAGCGGCTCGGGCCGCCGCCCGGAGACGACCACCTGGTGTCCGGAGGCGCGCAGCAGGCGGGCGGTGGCCGCACCGATCCCGCTGCCGCCGCCGGTGACTATGACAACTCGCTGGTCGGCCATGGGTGTTCCCTCTCCGGTGCCGGGGCTGCGCGGATGGAATGATCATAGGCGCACAGCCCGCCACCGCTGCCCTGACCAGCCGTCACGTTCCTCCCGGGTGCACCCCGGCCGGTCAGTCCGTCTCGGCGGCGATCTCCAGCGCGAGCACCTGGAGGATCTGCTCGGTCGTCACCTCGGGATCGGTCTCCTCGTAGCCGTCCGCGACCGCCTCGAAGGCCAGCACGAACCCGGTGATCAGGGCGCTCAGCGGCTTCGACAGCTGTCCCAGGACGGCCCGGCCGATCTCGTTGGCGTCCGCCTCGGCGGGCACCACGAAGTAGTCCGGGACCACCTCACCGAGCAGTTCCGAGGCGTAGTCCGTGCCGACTCCGCCACGCAGGGCGGTGAGCGCGGCGATGGCCTTGAGCTTGATCTCGTTCTCGGTCATGCAGCGAGGGTAGGAGAACTTGCCGCCGCCGGGCCGCCGGGCACGGGCCGACCCGCCGACGGACCGTCAACCACCGGGTCGGGCGCACCTGTTGCCCGAAATCCATAGCTCATCCGGGGTCTTCCCCTGTTGATCGTGACCTGTCAGTCTGGGCGGGTTTTGCAGCGACAGAGGAGGCCCCTTGCAACGCGTACGCATATCGACCCTCGCGGTGGCACTCACCAGCGCGTTCGTCCTGCTCGCCGGCACCGCCGCCACGGCGACCGCGGCCCCGGCGGAGAGTTCCGCCGCGAAGGTCGCGCCGGTCACCTGGACCCCGTGCAACCCGGACCCGTCCAAACCCGATCCGCTGATCTACGACTGTGCCGTCTACCCCGTTCCGCTGGACTACGCGAAGCCGAACGGCGAGACGGTCGGCATCGCGATGATGCGGCGCCGGGCCGGTGACCCGGCCAAGCGGATCGGCTCGCTCTTCATCAACCCCGGCGGCCCCGGCGGCAGTGGCTACCTGTGGGCCACCACCACCCGGTTCGAGCCCCGGGTGATGGACAGCTTCGACCTGGTCGGCTTCGACCCCCGCGGTGTCGCCCGCAGCAACCCGCTCCGGTGCTTCGGCACCGACGAGGAGGCGAACGGGGTCTTCGACCGGATGACCGGGGTGCCGGTCACCCAGGCGGAGATCACCGGCACGCTGGCCGCCACCAAGGACTACACCGACGCCTGCGGACGCAACGCGGGCGCGCTGCTCAAGCACATGTCCACCCAGAACGTGGTGCGCGACCTGGACCGGATGCGCCAGGCCGTCGGTGACGCCAAGCTCAACTTCGTCGGGTTCTCCTACGGCACCCTGATCGGCGCCACCTACGCCAACATGTACCCGACCAAGACCCGCGCGCTGATCGTCGACGGCAACGTCGACCCCCAGCTCCGGCTGGCCGACGGCCTGGAGTACGACCGCCGCCGCGCCAACGGGTTCGAGATCTCGCTGGACGCCTTCCTGTCGCACTGCAAGGCGGCCGGCACGCCCCGGTGCGCCTTTGCCGACGGTGACCCCCGGGCCAGGTTCGACGCGATCCGCGACCACCTGCGCACCGACCCGGTCACCCTGCCGGACGGCTCCACGGTCACCCTGAGCACCTTCACCAGCCAGGTCGCCAACGCCCTGTACTCGCAGAGCCGGCAGGCTCCGCTGGCGAGGTCCCTGCAGGCCCTCGACCAGGCGATCAACGCCCAGCCGTCGGTCGCCGCCCGGTCCGCCGCCCCGAACGAGGCGAGCGCGCTGGCCGTGCTGGTGCCGACCGCGCTCCGGGAGGCCCTGCCCGAGACCCCGTACAGCAGCGACGACTCGTACTACGGCGTGAACTGCCAGGACAAGCCGTACCCGTCGAACCCGAAGCTGTTCCCGCTGATCGCGCGGGCCTGGGAGCTCGGCGCGCCGACCTTCGGCCGCTACCAGGCCTTCGACGGCCCCGCCTGCTCGACCTGGCCCGCCCCGGCCCGTCAGGTGGAGCGGTACACCGGCCCGTGGAACAAGCGGACCGCGAACCCGGTGATGGTGATCGGCAACCTCTACGACCCGGCCACCCAGTACAAGTTCGCCCAGAGCATGCAGCGCGAGCTCGGCAACGCCGTGCTGGTCAGCGTCGACCTGGTGGAGCACTGCGCGATCGGCAAGAGCAAGGCGCTCAACGCCCAGGTCACCTCGTACCTGGTCGACCTGGTCGCCCCCAAGCCCGGCCAGCTCCTCAAGCCGGACGTCGACGCTTTCCCGGTCGTGGCCTGACGATCCATCCGGTCCCGGACCGGTGGCGACACCAACGGCTGGCGTGCGGTCGGCAGTTCACCGACCGCGCGCCCGCTCTGCCGTTGCCGCACCTCGGATCGTCTTCCGCTGGTGGTCCCCGGCTCACCGGGGGTTCACCCGCCCGGGTAGGGATGCCTGCGGCGGGTCTCGGGTCTACGGAGGAGTGGCTGATGGACGGCATCGGGCAACGGGATGTGCTGCGGGCGGGCGCGGTGGCGGGGGTGACCGGCGTGGCGCTCGGTGCCGGGACGGCGGGGGTCGGGCAGGCGGCGGAGTCCGAGCGGACGGTGGTGCTGACCGGCAGGCTGGCGACCGGGGCAGCGGACTTCGTCCACCTTCCGGTCGACGTTCCCTCCGGCGTACGGGAGTTGGCGGTCAGGTACGAGTACGACCGGCCGCCGGTGCCGGCCGGGACGCCGGGGAACTCCTGTGACATCGGCATCTTCGACGAGCGCGGCACCGAGCTCGGCGGCCCCGGCTTCCGGGGCTGGTCGGGCGGCTTCCGGACCGAGTTCGCGATCAGCCGGGAGCAGGCCACCCCCGGCTACCTGCCCGGGGCCGTCCGGCCCGGGCGCTGGCACGTGGTGCTGGGTCCGTACCAGGTGGCGCCGCAGGGGCTGGCGTACCGGGTCGAGGTGACGTTCCGGTTCGGCGCGCCGGGGCCGGCCTTCGTTCCGGCCTACCCGGCGGAGCGGGCCCGTGGGCGCGGCCGGGCCTGGTACCGGGGCGACTGCCACCTGCACACCGTGCACTCGGACGGCCGCCGGCTGCCCGAGGAGGTCGCGGCGGGTGCCCGGGCGGCGGGCCTGGACTTCATCGTCTCCACCGAGCACAACACCTCCTCCGCGCACGGCGTCTGGGGCCCGCTGGCCGGCCCCGACCTGCTGGTGATCCCCGGCGAGGAGGTGACCACCCGCAACGGCCACTGGCTGGCGCTCGGCGTCGAGCCCGGCCAGTGGGTGGACTGGCGGTACCGGGCCAGGGACGAGGCGCACCAGCGGTTCACCCGCCAGGTCCGCGCCCACGGCGGGCTGGTGGTGCCCGCGCACCCGTACTGCCCGTACGTCGCCTGCCAGTGGAAGTTCGGCTACGAGGACGCCGACGCCGTGGAGGTGTGGAACGGCCCCTGGACGTACGACGACGAGTCCGCCCTCGACAGCTGGGACGCCCGGCTGGCCAAGGCGGTCCGGCACGGGCGGCGCCGGCTGCCCGCGATCGGCAGCAGCGACGCGCACAGCAGCCCGCAACCGATCGGTGCCCCGCACACCGTGGTGCTGGCCGAGGACCTGACCCGGGATCACATCCTGGCCGGGCTGCGGGCCGGCCGCAGCTGGATCGCCGGTTCGACCGCCGTCCGGCTGGAGCTCACCGCCACCGGCCACGGGCGGCAGGCCGGGATCGGCGAGCGCCTCACCCTCCCCGCCGACGCCCCCGTGGACGTCCGGCTGACCGTGGCCGGCGTGCCGAACGGGACCGCCCGCCTGCTCACCGACGAGGGCCAGCTCCGCCAGCAGACCCTGCCCGCCTCCGGCGAGACCACCCTCACCTGGCGCACCACCGCCTCGCTGGCCGCCTACGTCCGCGCCGAGGTCCGCCTCCCGAAGCCGGACGGCACCCCGGGCAGGGGCAACAGCATGGGGCCCGACCTGCCCTGGGGCCCGATGGCCGCACTCACCAACCCGGTCTTCCTGGAACGGAGTTGACACCCCTCCGGCCCGGCCCGCCGAAATGAGGTGGCCGGCCGCCCCCGGCACTGGTCATCCTGTCCTCATGGGAGACCGAGCCAACGTCATCGTGGTCCGCGACCACGGCCCGCACGAGCTGTACCGGACCGGCTGGGCGGTCGGACTCGACCTCGACCTGCTGGACGGGCCGGCTGCCGTGCTCGCGATGCTCCCCGAACTCCGCCGGGACGGCTGGTGGTTGGACGACGACACGGCCCAGGGCGGGATCCTGCTCGACCTCGGCCGACAGGCGCTGCTGTTCTTCGGCTGGGAGGGCCCGAGCACGCAACTCCGGCACCGCACGGCCACCTTCGAGCTGATCCGGGCCGCCTGGCCGGGCTGGGAGGTCCGCTGGCTGTACGACGGCGCGGCCGAACTGCGCGGGTACGTCGGGCTGGAGCCGGAGTACGTCCGCTGCCGCGACTCCGCGCTCGCGGTGGCCCCGTTCCTGGCCCCCGGGGACGAGGACCTGGCCGGCCCGGACCCGGGCGGCGTGCTGGTCACGGTCGGCGACCGGCACTGCCACGTCGCCTCCGACGCCTTCGACCACCCGGTCCGCGAGGGCACTCCCCTGCTCGACCGACTGGCGGACGCACCCGAGCACCAGGTGTGCCGGCTGCACGTGAACGCCGGCCTCCACCTGGACCCCGAACACCGCCGCCTGGGCTGGTGGTCCCTGCCCAACTCACCGCAGGCGTACGAGACACCGGAGCTGTGGCCGGGGTGGACGGTGCAGTTCTGGCAGGACGACTGGGAGCGACACGTCCGGGCCGCCGGCGGCCGCTTCTCCCCCACGCCCTTCGACCCCGGGGCGGACGCCAGGGCCGCCGTGCTCGCCGAGGCCGGGGATCGCCGGAGCCGGCGGGCCCGCCACCGGCAGGCCCGCTGACCGATCGGACGGCTCAGGTCTGGTACTCGCCGAACCAGCTGCGGCGCAGCAGGTGCTTGGGCAGGTACCCGGACTCGACCGCCACCGGGACGTCGTTGTCGTACGCCAGGCAGGCGATGCCGAGCAGGGGCAGGGAGACGAAGCCGTCCGGGTCCCCCGCGCGCTCCTCGTCGGCCGACCAGAACTCCCGGTGCAGTTCGAGCCCTTGCAGCAGCGCCGCGTCGAACTTCTCCTGGTCCCGCCGCAGGAACTGATAGAAGGCGGCCAGCGGCGGGTACAGCAGCTTGAGCAGCACCTCACGGTCCGCGACCCGGGCGACGTCCGGGTCCGTACCGTCGATCGCCGCGAGCAGCTTCTCCGTCAGGTCCGGCGTGCGGCGCCAGTAAGCCTGCAACGCCTCGACCCACGCGTAGACGTACTCGTCGAACACCGCGCCCGACCCGCGCAGCACGTCCACCGGCACCGCGCTCAGCATGTCCAGCCGCGTGCGCTCCCGGCAGATGACGGCCAGCCAGAACGCGTCGAGCCACGCACCTGCGTCCGTGTAGAACTTCGGCCCGGTCGCCGGGATCTGCCGCACCTCGCGCCCGATCCGGCACTCGACCGACCCGTCGGCGGTCGCGGCCGCGAAGATGCCCGAACTCGCCTGCATCGCCCGCACGTAGGCGTTCCAGGTGCCGAGCTCCTCGGCCTCCGGGTCCAGCACACCGAGCTTCCGGGCCAGGATCAGCGCGGTGTCCACCGCGCTGCTGAGGTGCCACGCCGTCAGCGGTTCCACCGCGAGCTCCTCGTCGAGGACCTCGGCGAGCACCCCGACCGCCTTCGCGAGGTTGCCGCTCTCCACCACATGGCGAGCCACAGTCGTCGTCATTCGCACTACCCCCCTAGGGCTCGATGTCGATGTCGAACTGCTTCATCTTGTAGCCATCGTACTGGCCGTCCTTGACCTTGGCCTGAACCAGGACATAGTCGAGCTTTCCGCTCGCCCAGGCCGCTTCGAGCTCCTTGGCGAGGCGCAGCTCGGTCCCGTCGTCGTCCTTGCGCTTCTTCATCTGGTTGATGATCGCCTTGAAGTACTCCGGGTGTCCCTGCATCACCTGACGCCCGTCCAGGGCCTTCCGGTCGCCCAGTCCGGCAGTCGGCGCCTTCGCCTCGACCACGACGAAGCCCCCGTCCTCCCGACGCCAGATCTGGTCGAACCGGTTGTTGCCGTCCTTCCGGTCGTCGATCCGTTCGGCATCGGGGTAGGTCGCCGGAATGGCGTGGAACTCGGCCGCGCGGTCGCCCAGTTCCTCACCCGCCTTGCCCATCTCGTGGTGCGGGGCCTTGTGCTCCTGGTGCAGCCTGTCGTACTCGGCCTTCGCATCCGGATCGCCGGGGTTCTGCTCGTGCCTCTCCTTCGCCTCCTTCAGCGCGTCCTCGGCCGCCCGGTCCGCCGCCAGCGCCTGTTCACGACGCTCGATCGACCCCTCGATGCTGCGCATCCGCTCGCGATCGGCCGGCGAGGCCGAGAGGTCGACGGCGTCGCCCTTGTAGTCCTCGGCGAGCGGCGGCGGCGCGTCCTGGGCCGCGATCCACTTCCCGGGATTGTCCGCATCACCGTCGACCCACCGGAGTTGCGGGATCTCGTGCCCGTTCTCGTCCTTCATCCCGATCCGGATGCGGTGGCCGTCGACGTTGTAGTGCTTCTTCAGCCACTCCCCGTCCGCCTCGTTGGCCCGCTCGACCTGCTTCCGGACCCGCTCCCGATCCGCGTCGGCGGCACTCGGGTCGTCTGCTCCGGCGGGTTCTTCGGGGGCGTGGCGGTCGTGTTCGGGGTTGTGGTCGGGGTCGGTGTGGTGGGTGGGGGTGGTGGGGTTGCGGTCGGGGTCGAGGGGGATGGCGAAGACGCCGTTGTCGCCGTTGTGGAGGGGCTTGTCGCTGTGTTGGCCGGTCTGGGCGTCGATGTAGGTGATGGTGCCGTTGTGGTTGACGGCGTTCCAGGCGTGGGAGCGGCCGTCGTTGTCGGTGGTGATGATGACGGCTTGGGAGCCGTGGCCGCTGTTTCGGAGGGTGTCCTCGATGCGGTGGAAGGCTTGGGGGCCGTCGCCCATGTCGTTGAATTTGGTGCCGAGGGCGTTCTCGATGCGGTCGCGGCCGTTGCGTTCGCCGCGGTCGGTGGGGTTGCCGTGGGTGTCGTGGTCGGGGGTGCGGGCGCCGGCGGGGGTGGGGTTGCCGTCGAAGGTGTCGACGGTGGCCAGGGCGGTGTCGACGCAGTTGTTGTTGCGGCCGGGGGCGTGGGGGTCGTCGCCGTTGATGGCGGCGGGCCAGTTGCCGTCGTTGGGGTCGGGGTGGCGGACGGGGGTGCCGTCCGGGTTGTGCGGGGTGGCGTCGTTGACCCGCTGGTGGTCGCGTTCGGTGGGGTCGAGGATGCCGCCGGGGGTGCCGGTGGGGCGGTCGGCGGTGGCGGGGCGGTGCGGTGTGTTGCCCGGGGTGTCGTCGGGGCGGGTGTGGTCGGGGCCGTCGGGGTCCAGGCGGGACCCGATGTCGGGGCGCGTGTCGTCGGGGCGGGTGGTGTCCGGGCGGGTGGGGTTCGCGTCGCTGGGATCCAGGCGCGTACCGATGTCAGGACGTGTCGCGTCGGGCCGGGCCGTGTCCGGGCGGGTGCCCTCGGGGCGGTTCGGGTCCAGGCGGGAGCCGATGTCCGGACGGGTGCCGTCCGGGCGGGCCGTGTCGGGGCGGGTCGCGTTCGACCCGGTGGGATCCAGGCGTGACGGAATGTCAGGTCGGGTGGTGTCGGGTCGGGTGGTGTTGGGGCGGGTGGGGTTCGCTCCGGTGGGGTCCAGGCGTGAGCCGATGTCTGGGCGGGTTGTGGGGGTGTTGGCGTAGGCGGTGCGGGGGTCGGGTCGGTTGGTGGGGTTGCGGTCGGCGGCGGGGCGCGGGCCCAGGGTGGGCCTGTCGTGGTCGGGGCGGCGTTGTGGCTGGACCGGTCCGGTGGTGGTGGTAGGTGGTGCGGTGGGCCGGCTGGTGGTGGGGGTGGCCGGGTTGGAGGTGGTGGGGGTTCCCGTGTGCGGGACTCCGCCGGGCACGCCACCGGGCGCCGCGCCCGGGGTGGTGGGGGTGGTGTCGGGGGTGGGTTGCGGGGTGGGGCGGTGGTCGGGGCCGGCCTGGGGCGGTGTGGCGGTGGCGGTGGCCCCACCGGCGGTGTTCAGACGCGGAGCCGTGGCCGGGGTGCCGTCCGTGCCGGTGCCGGTGGGGTCGGCGTAGGCGGTACGCGGGTCGACCCGGGTGGGGGCCGGTTCCGGTGACCCGTGGTCAGAGGTCGGGGTGTGGGCGGGAGTCCGCACCTCCGGCGTCGCAGTGGTGGTGGGCTGGGGTGCGGCGTCCGGACGGGCCGGGGTCGGGGTGTTCTCGTGCCGGGGCGCGGGAATGTCCGCCTGCGCGGGGGTGTGACTGGGCGTCGGCTCACTGGGACGCACCGGGCCGTAGCTGGGACGGCTGTCGTCACCACGCGGGGACGGCGTGTGCTCGGCCGCAACCGGACGAGTGCCGGGATCATGATCCGGGGTCCGCGACGGACCCTCCGGGGACGACGAGTGGGGACGAGTACCCGTATCAGCATCAGGCGTACGCGAAGGCGCACTGTCCGGACGAGCACTGGTGTCGTGGTCAGGCGTGCGGGACGGCGTGCTGTCGGGGCGGGTACCGCCGTCACCGTCAGGCGTACGCGAAGGCGCGCTGTCCGGACGAGGGTCGTGGTCCGGAGTGCGGGAGGGGGTGCTGTCCGGCCGGGTACCGCTGTCGCCATCAGGCGTACGCGACGGAGTGCTGTCCGGCCGAGTACCGCCGTCGCCGTCAGGCGTACGCGAAGGCGCGCTGTCCGGACGAGGGTCGTGGTCCGGAGTGCGGGAGGGGGTGCTGTCGGGGCGGGTGCTGGTGTCGTGGTCGGGGGTGCGGGAGGACTGCTGCGAGTCCGGCCCCGAACGGCCCTCCGGGGACGGGGTGCTGGTGCGGCCGCCGCCGTCGTCGGAACGGCCCGGCGTCGCACCGTCGCCTGCGGGATGCCGGCCCGAACCCGCATCCCCCGACGGCGTGTTCGCCTCACCACCCACCCGCGTCCCGAACGGGTCCAACGGCGCCGAACCCCGCTCGCCGGACACCGGCGACGGACCCTGCTGCGCCGAACGCGGCACCTCACTCGAACCGGACCCATCCCGGCCCGACGAACCCTCCGGCGACGTACCGGGCGCCCGGCCCGCCGAACCGTCCGGCGACGAGCTGGGCGTGTGCGAGGACGGACTGCTACCCGAAGGACCGTGAGAGGAAGGACTGTCACCCGACGAAGGACTGCTGCCGGACGGGCTGCTGCCGTTGCTGGAGGGTGTGCTGCCCGACGACGGGCTGCTGCCCGGGGAGGGCGTGCTGCCCGACGGTGACCTGTCGCCGCTGTTCGACGCATCACCACCACTACTGCCGCTGCTGTCGCTGTTGCCGGAGGAGTCCGCGTCGCCACCGCCGTGCCCCGCCGCACTGTCCAACCCACCACGCGCATGACCACCAGCGCGCGAACCCACCCCGTCCCGCAACGCCTCCGTGAACGTCTGACCCGAGTTCGCGACCGCCGTCTTGAACTCCTCCGCCCCCGCCTTACCGGTCCGCCCCAGATCAAAACCGTCCTGCGCACCGAAACCCTGGTTCACCGTCTGCGCGATCAGATCACTGATCATCGCCTGCACAGCCGAAACCACCGGCTCCTTCAACGTCTCCAGGATCGCCTCCACCAACGCGTCCCGAAGCTCCTTCAACAACCGACGAACAATCATCTTCGTCGCCTGCACCGCCCCCGCGGCACCCAACTCCGACAACCCCAACGTGAACGGCGCAGCCGCCTGAGCAGCGATGATCTCCACCGCCAACACCACCAACTGCGCGATCACCGCGATCTTGCACGCAATCACGATCATCGCCGCCGCATCGAACGCCGCAGCGATCAACCGCGACGCCGCCGCCGCATCCGCCAAATACCCGCCACTACCACCCGCCGAAAACTTCTCCCACGCCTTACCGAACGCCTCGATCGAATCACCCGAATTCGCCGAACGCACATTGTTCGCCGCACCCGCCGCCCGATAATGCAACTCATCGACCGTGTCCGCGAAATCCCGCCACACCTGCGCGGACTCCATGAGCTTGTCCTCGTCCGCCTTCGGCCAATCAAAGCCGAGCATCTCCAGAACCCACTCAACACTGTCCGGCAACATCAGCGACACTTCGCCAAACCCCCCGTAACAAAAACCACATCACGACAACACGAAACCCACAACAAACCCAAAAACAAAAGAAACCAACACACAGACCGACAGGCCGAACCTCAGACCACCTGCGGCCGGTACAACGCGTCCACCCGACCCCCGACCATCCCCTGCGAACCCTCCAACGCCCGGAACGACCCATCCGTCGCCGACTCGTTCGCCTCGTGCCCCGCCGCCATCCCCTGCAACTTCTGCCCGATCTCCCCAATCCGCGTCCCCAAAGAAGCCATCGACTCCTTCATCCCATCCCGCAGACCCTCATACACCACACCGAACTTCTCACCCAGATCATCATCACCCCACGGCGGAGTATCACCCTTCTCCAGGGCCTCCAACTTCGCCGACAAATCCTTCACCGCAGCCGAGAAATCCTCACCGACCGCCACCAAACCCAACCCCTCAGCCCGAAGACCGACCGGATCCACCACAATCTGCTGCGACATCAACGCCCCCTGCTGCGAACCGGACTGTCTCCGCTCGGCATCCCCGGCGCCAACTGAATGAGCAGCAACAGCATTGCCCATCAGATCATAGGAGTTTGCGGGTCGGCAGCCCCTGGAGCGTATCGACCTTGCAACAGGTGCGGGGGCAGGGCCCGTTCACCGCCCACCCTCTCCACCCACCTGTTCGCGGAACCAGGCCCGCGCGGCGCCCGCCGCCGCCTCCAGGTGCCCGGCTCCTCGAACAGGTGGGTGGCACCGGGGATCACCTGAACCGGTGAGGAACCGTCAACTGCGCACTGCGGCGGCCCGGTTCAACCGCAGCACGTCCCGGTCGTGGCCACCGACCAGCAGCAGCACCGGCGCCCGGACCAGCCTGAGTGCGTCGCGGGCTCGGTCCGGGCGTCCGCCGCGCGCGGCCACCGTCCGGGCCTGGCGGGGCCGCTGCGGCACCTGTGCCGACGCCGAAGAGTCCGAGGGGCAGACCGGTGGTGCCGGGGCGGGCTGCGAGCCAGTCGACGGCTGCGACCAGACGGGCGGTCAGCAGGTCGATGTCGAAGCGGTGTTCGCGAGTGTGGGCGTCCACCGCCTCTTCCGGCGCGGTGAGCAGATCCCGCAGGAGGGTGCCCGGCCCGCCTCCTGGAGGGTCGCCGCGACCGCCCGGTTGCGCAGGCTGTGCCGCGAGCTCCCGCTCCCGTGCGCGAACAGCACCCCCCGGGCCGCGACGGGCACCATCAGGTCACCGGCCCACGGGGACGTGCACCCGCTGCACCTGCACGGCAGCCTCCACCGACCCAACCCGGCTCAGACCCGGCTCAGACCCCGCTCAGGTCACCGGCTCGGGGGCGGGCCCCGGCCCCGGTAGCGGTCCCGGTCGCGGGCCGGGCTCCGGCGTGGGCCACGGCGGGCGGGGTTCCGGCCCGGGCGGTACCGGGGGCACCGGGTCGGGCTCCGGCGCGGGTAGGGGGCCGGGGAGTGGCCCGGGCTCCGGGCCGGGTCCCGGGCCCGGCGGTGGGGTGGGGATCGGTGGCACGGGGTCGTTCGGCGGGATCGTCATGACGGACCCTCCGTTCGTCGTCTCCCCCGCGCCTACCCCACCCGCCTCCGTTCACACGGCGACCCGGACGCGCGGCAGGGCCACGGGCCGGCCTACGGAATGCCCAGCTCGAACAGCACGTAGCCCGCGTACCACCCGCTGGCCACCGCCGTGACGCCGAAGACCGCGATCAGCGAGGGCAGCGACACCCGCCGGAGCGCGACCGCGATCGGCAGGAAGAGCGGGAAGCAGGGCAACAGGTAGCGGGAGGTGTTGCCGAAGATCTGGGCGCTGCCGAGCACCAGCACGATCGTGACCAGCGTGAAGACCAGCAGGAAGACCGGCACCCGCAGGCGGATCAGCAGGAAGATCAGGATCGGCAGCAGCACCACCAGCACCAGCCCGATCATGTCCTCGGTCGGGTACGTGAAGGCGTACCCGCCGCGACCGAGCAGGATGGTGCGCACCACGTTGAAGGTGTGCTCGCCGTAGTCGAAGAAGTGCAGCCAGCCGCCCTTCTGGAGCTTGAAGTAGCCGCTCCAGTCACCCAGTCGCCAGTTCGCCCAGGCCAGGTAGCCGAAGATGCCCAGCGGGGCGATCAGGACGGCGGAGACCGGGCCGATCCAGCCGTCCCGGCGGCGGACCAGGGCGATCACGGCGGCCACCCCGAGGGCCATCACCAGGGCGGCGGCGGTGGGGCGGTTGAGGCCGGCCATGAAGACGGTGACGCCGGCCGCCAGCCAGCGGCGTTCCAGCACGAACCAGCAGGACCAGGCGGCCAGCGCGACGAACAGCGAGTCGGAGTAGACCGCCCACTCGACGCCGGAGCCGGGGAAGACCGCCCAGACGGCGGCCGCGATCAGACCCGCCCGACGGTCGAACAGCCTGGCGGCCACGGCGTAGATCCCGGCCGCGGCCACGAACGAGGCGACCACCGACACCACCATGCCCGCCCCGTAGGAACCGAGGCCGGTGACGGCGGAGACCAGCTTCATCATGCCGGGGTAGAGCGGGAAGAAGGCGACCGAGTTCTGGTCGTACTCGAAGGGGGGCGGCCCGATCTTCACCAGCCGTGGGTCGTACCCGTTCTCGGCCACCTGCCGGTACCACCAGCCGTCCCAGCCGGCCACCACGTCCCAGGGCCGGGCGCCGCCGCCGAACCGGGGGGTCTTGGTCAGGTACTCACCGGACCAGGTGAGCAGCCACATGAAGACGGTGAACCCGGTCAGCTTCAGCAGGCCGAACACCGCCAGCGCGGGGCCGTACTCCTCGGAGACCCGACGGAACCAGTCGCGGAGCGACTCGCGGGGGCGCTCCGCCGAACCGGCGTCACCTTCGGCCGACTCCCGCTCCCCGTCCCGCTGCTCCGAGTCGGACGACACGGACGACACGTTCGGCTCAGCCGATTCGGTCGGCTCGGCCGACTCGGTACCGGGGATCGCGGTCAAGGGTCCTGGTCTCCTGACTGGCTGTGCGGCCGGGCGGGTGTGGCGTCGTAACAGGCGGATCGGACGGGTCGGACGCACCGATATTTTCGGAAGCGTACGCCATCGGCCGGAGGTCCAGACCAGTCCTCGGCAGAACCCGAACGGGTCGGGCCGGGCCGGTCAGGAGCCCGTGCGGCGCTCGAACACCTCGGGTCTGGCGGTGTCCAGCGCCGTCGCGACGGCGCCGAGCAGCACCGCCTCGTGCCCGAGCCGGCTCGGGACCAGCTTCGGCCGCAGCGGGGTGAGGTCGTGCAGCGCCCGCTCCACCGGTTCCAGCAGCAGGTCCGCGCTGCAGCCGATGCCGCCGCCGAGCACCACCAGGTCCGGGTCGAGCACGGCCGAGACCAGCGCGACGGCGTACGCGAGCCGTTCGGCCTCGCCCTGCACCGCCTCGACGGCGGCGGGCACCCCGTCCCTGGCGGCCTGGAAGACCTGTTCCGCCGTCAGCGGTCCGGTCAGGCCGAGCTCCCGGGCTGACCGCACCACCGCCGCCGCGCTGACCGTGTCCTCCAGGGTGGCCCGCTGCCCCGGGACCGGGAGCGAGCCGATCTCGCCGGCCGCGCCGTGGGCCCCGGCCACCAGCTCGCCGTCCTTCACCACGCCGACCCCGAGGCCGGTGCCGACCAGCAGGTAGACGAAGACCCGGCCGCCCGCGCCCGCGCCGAAGGCGTACTCGCCGAGGGCGGCCAGGTTGGCGTCGTTGCCGACCGTGACGGTGGTGGCCAGGCCCTCGGCGATCCGGTCGAACAGCCCGGGCCGGCCCCAGCCCGGCAGGTTCCCGGCGTAGCGGACGCTGCGCCGCTGCTCGTCCCAGACGCCCGGGGTGCCGACCACGGCGTGCACGATCCGGTCCGCCGTCAGCCCGGCCTCCGCGGTGGCCTCCCGGGCGGCCGCCACCACCGCGTCGGCCACCTCGTCCGCCGAGCTGCCGTGGTTGGGGACGTCCCGACGGGCGATCAGCTCCCCGGTCAGGTCGGCCACCGCGACCCGCAGGCGGCCCCGGCCGATGTCCACGCCGAGCACGTGGCCGGCCGCCGGGTCCGGCTCGTACAGCAGCGCGGTCCGGCCGCGTTCGGGGGCGAACACGCCCGCCTCCCGGACCAGGCCGCCCTGCTCCAGGGTGGCCAGCGCCGCCGACACGGTGGGCTTGGACAGCCCGGTGTCCCGGGCCAGTTGGGCCCGGGAGGACGGGCCGTCGGTGCGCAGCCGCTCAAGCAGCAGCCACTCGTTGTTGCTGCGCAGCCGTTGCCGGTTCCACGGCTGGGCGGCGGTCTGCCCACCCGGTCCGACGGGCAACTGGCGGCTCATGGCTTCCTCCGGTCCTGATCATCCGATGCAGGAGTAGGAAGTTACCGCACGCCCGGGGGGGCACCGCCGCTTCGGAGTCCGGATCAGAGCGTGGTGAACCAGCCTCCCAGCAGCCTGGCGTCCGCGCTGTCGGGGTCCAGCGGTGGCAGGCGGTCCGCGAACGCCTCGGCGTCGTCCTGCGGCCGGTAGCCGAGCTTCCGGGCGCCGGAGAGGTCCCACCACGCGCGGGTGTTCGCGCTGATCCCGTTGACGACGGTGTGGCCGACGTCGGGGGCGGTGAGGGCGGCGTGCACCAGTCGGGCGCAGTCGGCGGGGCTGAGCCAGGTGGCGAGCATCCGCGGGCCGCGCGGTTCGGGGAAGCAGGAGCCGATCCGGATCGACACCGTCTGCACGCCGTACTTGTCGGCGTACAACGAGGCCAGGCCCTCACCGAAGACCTTGGACAGGCCGTAGTAGGTGTCCGGCCGGCTGGGGATGTCGGTGCCGATCGGTCCGGACGAGTCGAGCGGGGTGTAACCCACCGCGTGGTTGCTGCTCGCGTAGACCACCCGCCGGACGCCCTCGGCCCGAACCGCCTCGTACAGCTCGTAGCTGCCCTGGATGTTGGCGCCCAGGATGTTGGCGAAGCTGTCCTCCACCGAGATCCCGCCCAGGTGGACGACCGCGTCCACCCCGCGCACGGCCTCCCGTACCGCCGCACCGTCGCGGAGGTCGAACACCAGGGAGTCGGTGCCCGGGATCGGCCGCAGGTCGGCGAGCCGCAGGGTGTGCCCGTGGCCGGGCAGCAGCTCACGCAGCATGGTGCCGACACCCCCGGCGGCTCCGGTCAGCAGGACCTGCATGAACGTCAACTCCCTTGACTGAAACGATGGTTGCGGAACTCCCCGGCCAGCTCCGCCAGCAGCGGCTGCTGCCGGGTGGGGAGCAGCCCGAGGTGGTACAGGCTGAGCCGCTCGGCGCCCGCCGCCCGCAGGCGCCGGACGTGCGCCGGCAGTCCGGCCGGGTCGGCGGGTGGCAGCAGGGTCACGTACGCGTCCACCGGACGGCCGAACTCGGCCGCGCGCTTGACCAGTTCGGCACTGGCCGGAGCGGTCGGCCAGCACGGCACCAGCAGCGCGTCCACCTCGGCGGGCGCGGCGGGGGTCAGGCCGGGCGACGGGCCGGTGGCCCACGGGTCGGGGTGGGCGTGCAGGGTGACGGGCACACCGGGCAGCAACTCCCTTACAGCCGCCACCACTTCGCGGCGCAGGCGGTTGGCGGAGGTCTGCCGGGCGGCCAGCAGGGCGGTGGCGACCGGCGCCGGCAGCCACTCCTCGCGCTCCACCGCCACCCGCAGCAACCGGGTCACCTCGACCGGGTCGAGCCCGCCCCAGCCGGCCCGGCAGCCGGGGCAGCAGCACACCGAGAGCGCCCGCAGCGCGGTCGGCGGGTAGGCGCCGTCGGTCTTCTCGTGGCAGCCGAGGTGGCTCGCGCCCAACTGCCCCGCCGACTCCAGCGAGACCCCGCCCAGCGCCCCGGCGGGCAGTCCGCGCAGGGCCTCGACGGCGAGCGTGACGCAGTGCTCGCGCACCTCGGGGTGGCTCGGGCAGAGCGCGTACGGGTAGCGCTCGCCGTAGCAGTTGAGCACCGTCGACTCCGGTGCCAGCAGGCCGAGTCGGGTGTTGTGGGCGAGCACCACCCAGGCGTTCACCGGGATGCCGGCCGCCGCCAGGACCGCGATCGCCTCGCCCGCCGGGTCGGCCTCGGCCAGCCAGTCCGGGCCGAGCGGGGCGAGCCGCCGCCCGGCCCACGCCTGCGGTCGGACCGGCCGGTAGAGCGCGGCGTACCGGGCGTCCACCAGCCGTCGGTGCGGGTGCTGCGGGGTGGCGGCCCGGGTGGAGTGGTAGCTGACGGCGAGCGTCACCGCGTCCAGCCCGGCGGCCTTCACCCGGTCGGCGAAGGCCGGGTCGCCGAGCACGTCCCAGGGGTAGGCGTGCGCCGAGACGGTCACCATCGCGGCCGCCGCTTCTCGAAGCCCGGGTCGATGCTGCGCAGGTACGCGGTGTCGTCGCGCTCCCGGATGCCGCAGCGCAGGTAGTTCTCGTGCAGCCGGGCCAGCGCGTCCGGGTCCAGCCGGACGCCCAGGCCAGGGGTGTCCGGTACCCGGACGGCGCCGTCGACGATCCGCAGCGGTTCGGCCAGCACGTCCTCGCCGTACTGCCAGGGGGTGTGGGTGTCGGCGGCGTAGGTGAGTTCGGGCAGCGCGGCACCCAGGTGGGTCATCGCGGCCAGGCTGATCCCCAGATGGCTGTTGGAGTGCATCGAGACCCCGACGCCCCAGGTCCGGCAGGTGGCCGCGAGTTCGGCCGAGCGGCGCAGGCCGCCCCAGTAGTGGTGGTCGGCGAGCACCACGCCCACCGCCCGCTGTCCGAAGCCCTCGGGCAGGTCGGCGGGACTGACCACGCACATGTTGGTGGCCAACGGCATGGCCGCGCCGCGCGCCACCTCGGCCATTCCGGGGATGCCGGGGGTGGGGTCCTCCAGGTACTCCAGCAGCCCTTCGGTCTCGGCCGCGACCCGGAGCGAGGTCTGCACCGTCCAGGCGGCGTTGGGGTCGATCCGGAGCGGGTGGGTCGGGAAGGCCGCGCGCAGCGCGTGCACCGCCTCGACCTCCTGCTCCGGCGGCAGCACCCCGCCCTTGAGCTTGATCGAGCCGAAGCCGTACTGCCCGACCATCCGCCTGGCCTGGGCGACGATCCCGTCCGGGTCCAGCGCCGCGCCGTACTCGTCGCCGGCCGCGCCGGGGTGACCCGCCCACTTGTAGAACAGGTAGGCGGAGTAGGGGACTGCGTCCCGCACCCGGCCGCCGAGCAGATCCACCACCGGGCGGCCGACCAGCTGCCCCTGGAGGTCCAGGCAGGCCACCTCGAACGGGCTCAGCACCCGCAGCGCGGTCTTCTGCGGAGTGGAACCGCCGGTCAGACCGTGCTTGTCGGGGGCGTCCGCGTCGCCGAGCACCGCCCGGATCCGGCGCAGCAGCCCGTTGGTGTCGAACGGGTCGAGCCCGGTCAGCGCCGGGGCGACCGCGCGCAGCAGCGCCAGGTGCGGGGCGTCCCCGTAGGTCTCCCCCAGGCCCACCAGGCCGTCGCCGCAGCGCAGTTCGACCACCGCCCGGAGCGCCCAGGGCTGGTGCACCCCGGCCGAGTTGAGCAGCGGGGGGTCGGCGAAGGCGATCGGCGTGACCACCACGTCCCTGATCCGCACGGTCACTCCACCACCGTGGCCAGGGCGGCCCGGCCGCGCGCCAGGATCCGGCCCAACTCGTCGACGTGCTCCGGCGAGGCGTCCACCAGCGGTGGCCGGACCCGGCCCACCGCGAGGCCGGCCAGCCGGGCCCCGGCCTTGACCAGCGCGACGGCGTACCCGGGCACCCGGTCGCGCAGTGCGACCAGTGGCAGGTAGAACTCGGCCAGCAGCAGCCGGACGGTGTCCTGGTCGCCCCGCTCGACCGCCCGGTGGAAGGCGGTGGCCAGGTCGGGGGCGAAGCAGAGCACGGCCGAGGAGTAGCACTCCACGCCGATCGCCCGGTACGCCTGGACCGAGAGCTCGGCGGTCGGCAGACCGTTCAGGAAGCCGAACTCGGCGGCCCGCGGGTGGCCACTGGTCCGGACGGCGGTGACCAGCCGGAGCATCGCGTCCACGTCGCCCCGGCCGTCCTTGATCCCGGTCACGGTCGGCAGGTCGAGCAGCGCCAGCGCGGCGGCCTCGTCCAGGACGGCGTTGGCGCGCTGGTAGACCACCACCGGAAGCGCGGTCGCCGAGGCGACGTAGCGGACGTGCTCGACCAGCCCGCCCGGGGTGGACGTGACCAGGTAGGGCGGCAGCAGCAGCAGTCCGTCCGCGCCGCACTCGGCGGCCACCACCGCGAACTCCCGGGCCATCCGGGGGCCACCGCCGCAGCCGGCCACCACCGGCAGCCGGCCGTCCGCGACCCGGACGGCGGTGACCACCAGGTCGCGGTACTCGTCCAGGGCCAGTGCGGTGAACTCACCGGTGCCGCAGGCCACGAAGAGCGCGGCGGGCCCGGCGGCCACCTGCTGTTCCAGGTGCTCGGCGAAGACGGCCAGGTCCACCTTGTCGTCGTCGGTGAACGGGGTCAGGGGGAACGACAGAAGCCCGTGCAGGCGCATGAAATCTCCTGATCAGAACGTTGGTTGAGGGTGGGACCGGCCCCCGGGTGCCGGTCGGTCCTAGCCCTTGACCGCGCCGGAGGTGAGCCCGCGCATGAACTGCCGCTGCATGGCCAGGAAGGCCAGCACGCTGGGCAGCAGGGCGAGCAGCGCGGAGGCCAGCAGCACCCCGACGCCGACCTGTTCGTCGGCGCGCAGGGTGCGCAGCGCGAGCGGCAGGGTGAACTGCCTGGCGTCGGTGGCGACCAGCAGCGGGAGCAGGTACTGGTCCCAGATCATGGTGAAGCCGAAGATGCCGATCACGCCGAGGGCCGGCTTGCACAGCGGCAGCACCACCGACCAGAAGATCCGCAGGTCACCGGCGCCGTCCAGGCGGGCGGCCTCCTCCAGTTCGAGCGGGATCTCCTTCATGAACTCGGCGGTCACCAGGATCGAGAAGGCCCAGGCCCCGACCGGGACGATCATGCCCAAGAGGCTGCCGGTGAGCGAGAGGTCGGACAGCACCAGCGAGAGCGGGATGGCCAGCACCTCCTCCGGCAGCATCATGGTGGACAGGATCAGCAGCAGCACCAGCCGCATCCCGGGGAAGCGCTTGCGGGCCAGGGCGTAGCCGGCCGAGATGCTCACCCCGACCTGGAGCAGCAGGCCGCCGCCCACCACCAGGAAGGAGTTGAGCAGGTAGCGCAGCACGTCCCGGTCGAAGGCGGCCCGGAAGTTGGCCAGCGTGAGGTCGGTCGGCAGCAGGGTGAGCCTGGTCGGGTCGCTGACCGGGCTGAACGCGCTGACCAGCAGGGCGAGCAGCGGCCCGGCGAAGACCAGGACCAGCAGCCCGTAGAGGACCAGCTTGCCGATCAGGGCGAGCGGGCCGTTCCGGGCGTCCAGGCCGAGGGCGGTGTCGAGTTGACGGTGCTTCATGGCGCGGCCCTTCCGGATGTCGCGGCCTTCCCGGTTCGGCGACCGCCGAGCCTGACCAGCAGGGTGAGCAGTACCGAGACCACCAGCAGCACCATCGAGCCGGCCGCCGCCACGCCCAACTCGCCGCGCTCCAGGCCGAGTCGGTAGATCAGGGTCATCAGCACCTCGGTCGAGCCGTTCGGCCCGCCGTTGGTGAGCAGGTAGATCTCGGTGAAGACCCGCAGGCTGCGGATCGCGGCCAGCGTGAGCAGGATGACGAAGGCGGGCCGCAGCGCGGGCAGCGTGACGTGCCAGACCCGCCGCCACGCCCCCGCACCGTCGGCGGCGGCGGCCTCGTAGAGCGTCCGGTCCACTCCGGCCAGCGCGGCCAGGAAGATCATCATGTCGTAGGGCGCACCGCGCCAGACCCCGACCGTCATGACCGACCAGAGCGCGCTGTCCGGGCTGTTCAGGAACTGCGAGGGCCCCACCCCGACCCAGCTCAGCAGGCCGTTCACCACGCCGTCGGGGGCGGGGTAGTAGAGGATCCGCCAGACCTCGGCGACCACCGCCATCGCGGTGACGGTCGGCAGGAACACCGCCGTCCGGACGAGCCACAGCCGCCGCGAGGTGCCCTCCAGCACCAGGGCGAGCGCCAGTCCGAGCAGCACCGAGCCGCCGGTCTGACCGACCGCCAGCAGCAGGGTGTGCCCGATCGCGTCGAGGAACGCCTCGTCGGTGACCACCTGCCGGTAGTTCGCCCCGCCGACCCAGCGGTCGCCGAGGTAGGGCCGGACCTCGTGGAAGCTCATCCCGACCGCCCGCCACATCGGCAGGAACTTGAAGAGCCCGAACAGCACCAGCGCCGGGGCCAGGAACAGCCAGGGGGTCAGCCGGCCCCGACGGTTCGGCCACCCGACGGTCGGTCCGAGGTTCATCAGGAGCCGGCTCCCTGCTTGGTCAGCTCGGCCGCGAAGGCGCCCGCCAGCTTGCTGAGCACCGCCTTGGGGTCGGAGCCGCAGTCGGCGACCAGGCCGTTCAGCGCTTCGGCCGAGGCCTGCCGGAACGGGGTCCACTCCTTCACCACCGGCGCGTACCGGCCGGCCTCCCGGAAGACCTGGTCGAAGACCAGCCAGCGCTGGTCCTTGCGGACGGCCGCCAGGTCCACGCCCTTGTTGACCGGCAGCCGGACCACGTTGCCGTCGGTGTCACCGGCCATCCCGATCGTCTGCCCCTCGACCGAGACCAGGAACTCGGCGTACTTCTGCTGCCCGGTGCGGTTCTTCGACCCGGCCATCAGGTACGCGTTCTCGCCCTCGGCCAGCGAGACGCTCCGCCCGCCCGGACCGGCGGGCAGCGCGATCACCTCGTACTTGTCCTTGCCCAGGCTCTTGTCGAACCGCGCCATGTTGTACGGGCCGGTGAAGTAGATGCCGCCCTTGCCGGTCTCGAACAGCGGGTGGGCCTGGGTGGTCTCGGCGGTCGCCGCGCCCGGCACCACGGTCTTCGCGGTGCAGAACTGGTCCTTGAGCCGCTGGGCCGCCAGCACCGAGGCCGGGTCGGCGATCGCGGGCGTCTTCCCGTCCTTGCTGAAGTAGTCGCCGCCCGCCGACCACAGGAAGCTGGAGAAGTACCAGTCCAGGTAGCCGCGCTTGGTGGAGCCGGGGACCACGTAGCCGTAGCTGTCGGCCTTGCCGTTGCCGTCCGGGTCCTGCGTGGTGAACGCCGTTGCCAGCGCGTCGAGTTCGTCCCAGCTGGTGGGCTGGGCCAGCCCGAGCTTCTCCCGCCAGTCCTTGCGGATGAACAGCCCGAAGGTCTGGGCCGAGAACGGGACGCCGTAGTACTTGCCGTCGGCGCCCTTGGCCGCGTCCCAGGACGCGGGTATCAGCTGGTCGCCGCCCTTGGTGGCGGGGCGGTCGACCTCGCGGACCAGGCCCTGCTTGACCAGGGTGCCGAGCTGCGCGGTGTCGTTGACGATCAGGTCCGGCAGCTTCTTCTGCGCCGCGGCCTGCTGCAGCTTGGTCTCGAAGTCGTCGAACAGGGCGGTGACATGGGCCGGGACACCGGTCAACTCAGTGAACCTCGCGGCCAGTTGCTGGTGGGTCTTCTCCGTGTTGGAGCCCGGGGGCTTGCGCACCCAGATCTCCAGCGGCGCCTTGTGGTCGGTGGCGCCCTGGCCGTCACCGGAGCCGGAGCCGCACGCGGTCAGGGAGGTCAGGGCCACGGCGGCGGCCAGAACGGCCGCAAGGGTGGTTGCGGATCTGCGGAGCATCGACGTCCCGTCTACGTATATGGACAGAATCTGAGAATGTGGCAGCACTGCAAGGGAAAGTTAGCGTCCGTTACTATGACGGTCAACACTCCTGCGGCACTTATCTGGATGGTGGACATGCCCTCTGCCCAACCGGACGCTTCGACGGTCAAGTCGGCCGAGCGCACCGTGCGCATCCTGGAGGCACTGGCCGCCTCCCCCGGCCGACTGACCGTCAGCGAGCTGCAGGAACGGCTCGGTTACCCCCGCAGCAGCCTGCACGCCCTGATCCGGACCCTGCGCGAGCTCAAGTGGGTGGAGGCCGACGACAGCGGCTCCTCCTTCGGCGTGGGGCCGCACGCGCTGCTGTCCGGCACCGCGTACCTGGACCGCGACCCGGCCCTGCCGTATGCCAACGAGACCCTGGAGGACCTCCGGGCCGAGACCGGCTACACCGTGCACTTCGCCCGCCGGGACGACGCCTACGTGCTCTACCTGGCCAGCCGGGAGGCCCGCGACACCGTCCGGGTGGTCTCCCGGGTGGGCCGCCGGCTGCCGGCCCACCTCACCGCGCTGGGGCAGGCGTTGCTCGCCGAGCTCACCACCGCCGAGGTGGACGCGATACTGCCGGACGAGCTCCCCGCGCTCACCCCGCACACCGTCACCGACCGCGCCGAACTGCACGCCGAACTGGCCCGCTCCCGGGACCGTGGCTGGGCACTGGAACGGGAGCAGGGCACGCCCGGCGTCAGCTGCGTCTCCGCCCCCGTGCACTACCGGATCCCGGCCACCGACGCGATCAGCTGCTCGATGCCGGTCGGCGCCGCCACCGAGCAGGAGGTGGCACGCGTCGCGAGGGCGGTGGTGTCCCACACCACCGCCCTCGCCGGTACGCTCCGCCGGCACGGCATCAGGTAGCGACCACCCGGCCGGCGTCCCCGTCCCGCTACGGCGTGACGGGGACGTTGGTCAGGCCGCTCACCGCCCTGGTGACGGTGTTGGAGGCGTACACCACGTTGGGCCGGGCCGAGCAGCTCGACGGCGAGGTGATCCTGATGGCGTAGGCACCGACCCCGTCCAGGTCCGAGGTGTTGCCCCGCCAGACGTTGCCGCAGCCGTTCGGGAACGACGGCGTGCTGCTCGGGTTGTGCGTCTCGTACCCGTTGGCGAAGGTCCCCGGGGCCGCGAAGCTGCCGGTGTTGCCCTCGATCAGGTAGTCGATGCCCTTGACGTCGATCCAGGAGTCGGCCGAGTTCTCACCGCTGATCCCGCGACCGTCGAAGGTGTTGCCCCGGATGACCCCGGCGAACGTGCCCTCCTTGACGTCGATCGGCTCGGCCGCGATGTACGGGCCGATCCGGTTGTTCTCCACCAGCACCCGGTCGGACCGGTCCGCCCCGCCGGAGTTGCCGTGGCAGCCCCAGTTCGAGCCCGCCGAGCCGAGGTAGACCCCCTCGCCGTACCCGGGCTGGACCAGTCCGGTGTACTCGATCACCGAGTTCCGGATCACCCCGTCGGCCGAGGACCGGCGGAAGTGCACGCCCTCCTCCTCGACGTGGTGGACGTACAGCCCGTCCACCGTCACGTGGTGCGAACTGTCCAGCACCACACCCTTCTTGGAGTCCTTCACGGTGAAGCCGGTCAGGTTCCAGTACGGCGCCCCGGCCAGCCAGAGGCCGTAGCCGGAGTCCCAGCCGGGCGTGGGCTCCGGGCAGGCGGGCGGGTCGCCCGAGGGGCCGTCGTTGACCAGCACGGCGGTGCGCGGGCCGGTCAGCGTGATCCGCTGGGCGGCAGTGCCGGGCCGGGTGGTGGCGAACGCGCCGTGGTACTCGCCCGGCGCGAGCCGGATGGTCTGGCCGGGCGTGGCCGCCGCCAGCGCGGCGCTCAGCTGCGCGGCGGTCGAGACGTCCACCACCGAACCGGCCGGGCCCGTGGGCGTCGGGGTGGGTGTGGGTGTGGGTGAAACCGTGGGCGTGGGCGTAGGCGTGGGCGTAGGCGTCGGGCTCGGGGTGGGCGAACCACCGCTGCACGGCGCCCCGTTGAGGGTGCAGTTCAGCGGCAGGCCGAGACCGGCGGCGTTGAACCCGAAGCTCTGGGTGCCCCCGGGCACCACCGTGCCGTTGTAGCCGACGTTCACGAACTTGTAGTGCTGACCATTCTGGGTCCGGGTGGACGACCAGCTGCTGGCGACCGTGGTCCCGGCCGGCAGGTCGAACTCCACCGTCCAACTCGCCGAAGCGGCATCGCCGTTGTTGGTCACCACCACGTCGGCCCCGTAGCCGGTGCTCCACACCGACCCCTGCACCACCTTCGCGGTCAGCTTCGGCGCCGCCGCGTGCGCGGGCAGCGCCAGCAGGCTCGCGGCGGCCAACGCGGCGGCGGTGAAGCCGCCCAGTACTGTTATGCGCATCCCTGCGGCTCCCATCAGCGGGCGGTGAGGTTGGACGGCAGGCCGAGACCCGCGGCGTTGAAGCCGAAGCTCTGCTCCTGACCGGGGGCGATCGCGCCGTTGTAGCCGACGTTGACGAAGGTGTAGTGCCGGCCGCTCTGGGTCCGGGTGGACGACCAGCTGCTGGCGACCGTGGTCCCGGTGGGCAGGTCGAACTCCACCGTCCAACTCGTGCTCTTCACCGCGCAGTTGTTCTTGACGAAGACGTCCATGCCGTAGCCGCTGCTCCAGCTCGACCCCTTGACGGTCCGTGCGCTCAGGCAACCGGTGCCGGTCGGCGACGGGCTGACCGTCGGGCTCGGACTCGGGCTCGGCGACGGACTCACGGTCGGGCTGGGGCTGGAGGACGGCGAGGGTGACGAGGACGGCGAGGGCGAAGGAGTGCTCCCGTTCACCGACTTGAGGAAGAGCGAGGCCCCCGGGTCGGTCCGGCTCGCGTCCACCCCGTGCCCGCCGGTGAAGTCCAGCTGCTCCCGGCTCGCCCAGTCCGGGATCGGCGTGCCCCCGGTGTCCAGGTGCTGCCAGGCCGTACCGCTCCAGCCGAACTGGTAGATCCGCTGGTGGTCGGCGTAGTACGGGGTGTACGCGCCACCGGCGGTGACCTGCTTGGTCATGGTGTTGTTGAAGAAGACGTTGCGCGGCCCGCTGGAGCCGGACCACTTCACCGCCTTCTTACCCGCACCCCACCAGATCGGGAACCAGCTGGAGGCGTCCGGCGCCCCGCCGCCCTCCTCCCCGCAGTTGGAACGGCAGTTGGCGGAGCGGTGCTCGTACGGCACGGTCACCGTGTTGAGCTCGATCAGGTTGTTCCGCTCCCACCCGCCGTGCAGGTTGACGTCGGAGTCGAAGTCGTTGCCGATCACCACGTTGCCGGAGGCGGACCACTGGAAGGTGAAGTGCCGCAGGTTGCGCGAGGTGTTGCCCGCGTACAGCGAGTCCCAGACCCGGGAGCCCCGGAAGTACCCGTTGCCGCCCTTGCCCTTGTTCCAGGAGCCGTCCAGCTGGTTGTCCACGATCTGGAGGTGGTACGCCTCCTCGGTGACGATCGGGTGCGACCCGGTCATCTCGGTCCGGATGCCCCGGACCCAGGAGTTGGCGGCCCACTTGAAGACGATGCCGTGCATCTCGTCGGCGGGCGACATGTTGCCGTAGTTGTGCACGGCGTCCGCCTGGTTCAGGCCGGGCATGTCCTGGGTGAGCGCGAAGTTCTCGAAGCCGACCCCGAGCACCGGGTCCACTATCGGCGCGGCCTTGGAGTCGTAGACCACGCCCTCGATCGGGGCCGAGCCGTCCGAGGTCGAGGTGACCGGGACGTCGTACTCCAGCGGCTTGTCCAGCGTGATGGTGCGGTTGACGGTGTCGACGGCGGTGACGGTGAAGATCTGCTGCCGCATGTGGATGTTCTGCAGCGTGCCGTCGGTGGGCTGGATGTCCTGCTGGGCGTAGAACTTCAGCGAGTTGGCGGCCCGGATGTTGACCAGGCCGCCGACCTGGAAGTTGGTCAGCGCACCGCTGCTCGCCAGCGGCACCACGGTGTCGCCGGTCCGGGCCGCGAACCCGGCGTCACCGGTCTTCTCCCGGAGCTTCAGGCCCGCCTTCCAGTGCACGTTGACCGTGCCCTCGAACAGGTCCTTCCGGTTGGCCGGCGCCGCCGCGTACTCACTGGCGTAGGCGCTGTTCACCCCGCGCGACTGCACCCGGAACAGCCCGCGCCCGGGCCAGATCCAACCGCCCTTGGCCGAACCCGAGGTCATGCCGTCCTCGTCCCAGTCCGACCCGTCCGGGGTCAGCGCGTCGTACCGGGTGTCGGCGTCCGGCCGGAACACGATCCGGCTGCCGCCGGCCCCGCTGCCCGCGCCACGGATGGTCAGGTAGTCGGCGTCGACGCCGAGTTGCCTCGACACCTGGAGCACCCCGGCCGGCAGGGTGATCAGCGACAGCTTGGTGTAGCTCGCACCCGGTGAGCAGGCGGTCCGGATCTGGTCGATCGCGGCCTGCAGCCCGGCCGAGTCGTCCGCCCCGTCGTCGGGGCGCACCCCGAACTGGGCGGCCAGCTCGGCCGGGGTGATCTGACAGGCGCCGTCCGGATTGGTGTCGGCGGCGCCGGGCAGGTCCGCGCCGCCTCGGTAGCCTGCCTTGGACCAGTCGTAGAGGCCGGCCACGGGTGCCCGGCGGTTGGCCTTCGAGAGGTCCGGCGAACCGCCGGCCTGTTGCTGAACTCCGTTGGGTGCCAGGCCGTTTGCCTCGACCGCGAACCCGCCGGCCGCCAGCAGCACCGTCGTCGCGCAGGCGAGCGCGACGAGATTTCTTGTGGACAACGTACCTCCAGAGCAGTGGGGGAGAGGCAGCCGCCCATCATGGTGCTGACAGCGGTCCAGCAGGTCAATAGTTATCCTAAATTACGTATGCCTTCCACATATGTGGACGTGATGACCCCACGTCACTGACGCACCGTCAGACCCTCGTCCCAGCACTACGATCGGAGTATGTCGATACTCGCTGACTCGCCGCTCTCGCTCTGGTCCAAGGACTCCGTGCTGTCGATCGGCTCGGTGGGCTCGGTGCTCTCCGTCGGATCGGTCGGCTCCGTGCTGTCGGTCGGGTCGGTCGGCAGCGTGCTGTCGCTCGGCTCGATCGGCTCCGCGCTCTCGGTGCTCTCGACCGCGTCCTGGCTGAGCACCGGCTCGCTGCTGTCCGCGCAGTCGCGCTGGTCGGTGCTCTCCTGGCGCTCCAACGGCGGCTTCCTCGCCGCCGGGGTGGTGGCGGCGGCCGCCGGGGCCGTTCTGGTGGCCGGGGCCCGCCGGCCCGCCCGGTGACCCCTGCCAACGTGGCGTCCGATTTCCGCCGGTCGACCGCTCGGCCACCCGGCAGACTGGGGCAGGTACGAACACCCCGATCCCTGGGAGAGACCGTGATCACCGTCTGGACCACCCTCGACAGTCCGCTCGGCGAGCTGCTGCTGGTCGGCGAGGAGTCCGCCACCGCCAGGGGCGGCACCGCGCTCGCCTCGGTGTCGATGACCACGGGGCAGCGGAACGCGGCCGTGGTGCAGCCCGGCTGGATCGAGAAGGCCCAGGCGTTCGAGGAGGTGGCCGAGCAGCTGCGGGCGTACTTCGCGGGCGAGTCGACCATCTTCGACCTGGAGTTCACCGCGCACGGCACCGACTTCCAGCGCCGGGTGTGGGCCGCCCTGGAGCAGGTCCCGCACGGCCGGACGGTCACCTACGGCGAGCTGGCCGAGCAGGCCGGGCTCCCCCGCAGGTCGGCCCGCGCCGTCGGGACGGCCAACGGCTCGAACCCGCTGCTGGTGATCCGGCCCTGCCACCGGGTGATCGGGGCGAACGGCTCGCTGACCGGCTACGCGGGCGGGCTGGAGCGCAAGCAGCAGCTGCTGGAGCTGGAGGGCCGGGCCTGACCGGCTCCCGTTCGGTCCAGCCCGGCGGGCGGGCGGCGGGTGCGCCTGGGATCTTCGGAGCAGGGACTGCTGACGAAGCCTCAGGGAGACACCATGTGGGACGCATCCGCCACGCTGCCGGCGCCCGGCCGTGAGTGGCTTCCGGCGCTGGACGTGCCGGAGCCGAAACAGCAGAGCCGGCTCACCGTGTTCTTCCGGATGCTGCTGCTGATCCCGCAGTTCATCGTGGTCTGGCTGCTCTCGATCGCGGCCTTCTTCGTGGTGGTGATCGGCTGGTTCGGGGCGCTGTTCACCGGGCGCCTGCCGGAGTTCGCGGCCCGCTACCTGACCGGGTACGTCGGGTACTCCACCCGGGTGGAGGCGTACCTGATGCTGCTGGTGGACGCATACCCGCCGTTCCGGTTCGACGCCCCCGAGTACCCCGTCCGGATCGAGGTCCGGCCCGGTGAGCTGAACCGCCTGGCGGTGTTCTTCCGCATCATCCTGGTCATCCCGGCCGCGATCATCCAGGGTGTGCTGGGGCTCGGCTGGTGGGCGGTCTCGTTCATCAGCTGGCTGGTGGTGCTGTTCCTCGGCCGGATGCCGCGCCCGCTGTTCGAGGCGACCGCGGCCATCGTCCGGTACCGGTACCGCTACCAGGCGTACTACCTGATGCTCAGCTCGGCCTACCCGAAGGGCCTGTTCGGCGAGACCGCCGTCGACTCCCCGGTCGGTGGCGGCCCCGTCTCGGCCACCCGGCCGCTGGTGCTCAGCAGTGCGGGGCGCGGGCTGCTCGTGGTGTTCATCGTGATCGGCGCGCTGGCCTACCTGGCCAGCTCGATCACCACGTCGGTCACCTCGGACGACGACGACACCGCCCGGGTCTCCCGCCAGGTCACCTCGACCTACTGAGCCGCCGTCAGGTGCTTAGCCAGGCCAGCGGCGACCGTCACCAAGGCGGTGACGCCCGTGTCCAGGGTCGGTTCGATCACCGGCGCGTAGTGCGGCGAGTGGTTGGACGGGATGTCCCGGGCCACCCGGCCGGCCGCCTCGGCGCGGGCGTACTCGGCCGGATCGGTGCCACCGAGCAGCCAGTAGCAGGTGGGCACCCCGGCCGCCGCGCCGAAGGCGCCGACGTCCTCGCTGCCGGTCACCGGGCCGGGGTCCACCACGGACCGCTCCCCCAACCGCGCCACCAGCGCCGCCCTGGCCCGGTCCACCGCCGCCCGGTCGTTGACCAGCACCGGGAAGCTGTCCAGCGGCGCGAACTCCGGCTCCCGGGTCGCCCCGGAGGCGGCCGCATCGGCCCGGACGATCCGTTCGATCCCGGCCAGGGCGGCCGCCCGGACCGCCGGGGTGTAGCTGCGGACGTTGACCGTCAGCTCGGCCTCGGCCGGATCCGCCGCTGCACTCCTTCCACTCCCCGCCCCACCCGTAACCGGCCGGAGCTCCCGGACCCTCGCCCGGCCCTGCTTGACCTGGAGTGCGCTCCAACGAGCAGACTCCCCGTCACCAGCCCGGAACCCCCGGGCCGTCCGGAGGAGCGCCGCCATGAAGTACCGCACGATCGGCACCGACCCGCAGCACCGCCGTACCGTCAGCGTGCTGAGCCTGGGCGCGATGCGGTTCGGCACCGACACCGACGAGGCCACCTCGTTCGCCGTCCTGGACCGGTACGTCGAGGCGGGCGGCACCTTCGTCGACACCTCCAACAACTACGCGTTCTGGGTGCACGGCTCGCAGGGCGGCGAGAGCGAGGCGCTGCTCGGCCGCTGGCGGCGCAGCCGGGGCATCGGCGCGGAGGTCACCATCGCCACCAAGCTCGGCGCCCGGCCGCTGGAGCCCGCCACCACCTTCTCCCGGAACGTGGAGGGCCTGTCCGCCGCGGTGATCCGCGAGCAGGCCGAGCGCAGCCGGGAGCGCCTGGGCGTGGAGAAGCTCGACCTGCTCTACGCGCACATCGAGGACACCGCCGTGCCGCTGGAGGAGACCGTCGAGGGCTTCGCCGCCCTGGTCGGCGAGGGCACCGTGAGCCTGCTCGGGGTCAGCAACCACTGGACCTGGCGGATCGAGCGGGCCCGTGGCCTGGCGGCCCGGGCCGGCCTGCCCGGGTACGAGGTGGTCCAGGCCCACCACAGCTACCTGCGGCAGCGCACCGACCGGCCGAGCCTGCGCTCGGCCGACGGCACCCAGGGCGTGGTGACCGGCGAGCTGCTCAGCTACCTGCGCGCCGAGCCGCAGCTGACGCTGGTCGCGTACTCGCCGCTGCTCGGCGGCGGGTACGCCAGGACCGACCGGCCGCTCACCCCCGGCTTCGACCACGCGGGAACCCCGACCCGGCTGGCCGCGCTGCGCGAGGTCGCGGCGGAGACCGGCGCGACCCCGAACCAGGTGGTGCTGTCCTGGCTGATCGGCGCCGAGATCCCGGTGATCCCGCTGGTCGGCGCGAGTTCGGTGGCCCAGTTGGAGGAGAGCCTGGCAGCGGTCGACCTCGACCTGACGGCCGATCAGCGGGCCCGGCTGGACGCGGCCGGCTGACCGGGCGTCAGAACGTCACGGACTCCCCGAGCGGGACCCGGACGTACTCGGTGCCGCCCTTGAAGTCCATCCAGCCGTCGAAGTTGTCCCGGCCGAGCTCGTTCAGGAACGCGTCGTGGATCGGGAACGCCCGCACCGGCCGGACCGCCCGGACGAAGTCCAGCGCCTCGCCCAGCTTGAGCCAGGGCGCGGCGGCGGGCACCAGCAGCGTGGTGACCGGCTGCTCGGGGACGAACAGCGAGTCGCCCGGGTGGTAGAGGTCGCCGTCCACCACGAAGCCGACGTTCGCGCAGCCGGGCAGGCCGTCGTAGACCTCGGCGTGGGCGCCGCCCACCACGTCCACGGTGAAGCCGGCCGCGGTGAACCGCTGCCCGGACTCGACCAGCACCGCCGCGTCGCCCAGTTCGGGCAGCTGCTCGGCGGCCTGCGGCGACAGGTACACCCGCAGCCCGGGGTTCCGCTTCCGGGCCGCCAGCAGCTCGGCGAGGTCCACGTGGTCGGCGTGCTCGTGGGTCAGCAGCACGTCCGAGACCGAGTCCAGGGCTTCGGCCTCGGAGAACGTCCCCGGGTCGATCACCAGTACTCGTCCGTCGGTCTCCAGGCGCACGCAGGCGTGGCCGTACTTGATCAGGCGCATCCGGCCACTATGGCAGCCGGGCCGGCGGGGCCGCCGGGAGTTTTCACCACCCGGCGGCCGACGCCGGGTCAGACCGGGACCGTCGCCGCCCAGGCGTCCAGTTCGGCCAGGTAGCGGGCCCGGGTCGGCTCGTCCAGGAAGCTCGCCTCGAAGGAGTTCCGGGCCAGGGTGTACTGCTCCCGCTCGGTCAGCCCGAGGGCGGCGGCGGTCTCGGTGAGGTTCTGGCCGACGTAGCCGCCGAAGTAGGCCGGGTCGTCGGAGTTCACCGTGGCGACCAGCCCGGCGTCCAGCATCCGCCGCAGCGGGTGGTCGGCCAGGGTGTCGACGCAGCGCAGCCGGACGTTGGAGAACGGACAGACCGTCAGCGGGATCCGGTCCCGGACCAGCCGGGCCACCAGCTCCTCGTCCTCCAGGCAGCGCAGCCCGTGGTCGATCCGCTCCACCCCCAGCAGGTCGAGCGCCTCCCACACGTACCCGGGCGGGCCCTCCTCCCCCGCGTGCGCGACCGCCCGCAGGCCCAGCTCGCGGGCCCGCTCGTAGACGGCGGTGAACTTGGACGGCGGGTTGCCGACCTCGGCCGAGTCCAGGCCGACGGCGGTGATCCGGTCCAGGTACGGCTTCGCCGACTCCAGGGTGGCGAGCGCCGACTCGGCGCTCAGGTCGCGCAGGAAGCACAGGATCAGCCCGGTGCTGACGCCGTGCACGGCCTCGCTCCGGTCCAGCGCGGCACCCAGGCCGTTGATCACGGTCTCGATCGGCACGCCCCGCGCGGTGTGCGCCTGCGGGTCGAAGAAGATCTCCGCGTGCCGGACGCCCTGCGCGGCGGCCCGGGTCAGGTACTCCTCGGCCAGGTCGGTGAAGTCCTGCTCGGTGCGGAGCACGTCCATCAGCCGGTAGTAGAGGTCGAGGAAGGACTGCAGGTCGTCGAACCGGTACGCCGCCCGCAGCTCCGCCACGCTCCCGAACGGCAGCGCGACCCCGTTGCGCTCCGCCAGCCGGAAGGCCAGTTCGGGTTCGAGGGTGCCCTCGACGTGCAGGTGGAGTTCGGCCTTGGGTATGGGCATCGGACCATCCTACGTGGACGGAGCACCACCCCCGCCGCCCGCCGGGTGAGGCCGCTCACAGGCTCACCTCGGCCATATGTCGGCTGTGGCAGACTCGGTCGTCATGAAGGGCAGTCAGGAGACCAGGACGGTGCGCGCGGCGGTGTTCGCCGCGCTCGTCGTGCCGCTCGCCGCCCTAGGCCAGGTCGTCCTGACCGGCCGGCCGCTGCCGGTCTCGGTGGTGGCGTTCGCCGGTCTGGCCGCCTTCCTGCTGGCGTTCGCGGTGCTCCGCGCGGGGTGGGGCTTCGGCCGGATCCTCGCGGTCCTGCTGCCGACCCAGCTCGCCGTCGGGGTGCTGTTCGACCTCGGTCAGCTCACCTGTACCGGGCCGACCGGGCCGCGGCCGCTGGCCGGCTTCGAGCCGCTGGTCTGCTCCGGCGGGTCCATCGGCGAGTTCCTGCTCAGCCCGGGCTCCACGCCCGCGCCGCTGGCGGGGCTGCCCGTGCTGCTCGGCCACCTGCTGGTCGCCCTGCTGGCCTCCTGGGCCCTGCGGCACGGCGAGGCCGCGCTGACCGGCCAGGCCACCTCCACCCGGCTGCTCGGCGAACTGCTCGCCGGCGTCTGGCGGTTCCTCCGCCTGCCGGCCCCGCGCCCGGCCCGCCCGGTGTTGCGGCTGCCCATCCCCGAGTCGAGCCGGGCCCTGGTGCCGGCCGACGACATCCTGCTCCGCCCCGCTCTGCGGCGTGGCCCCCCGGTACTCGCACCGGCCTGCTGACGCACCCCTGCGCGCAGGCCGTCCGACCGCCCCCAGGGCCTCCCACCGGGTACCCGCGCGGCTTCCGCGCGCGCAGCGACAGGATTCGACCCACCGTCATGAGCAGCAACCAGCAGAAGAAGCAGTCCGCCACCTCCCGCCTCCACGAGCAGCGCGCCCGCGAGGTGCAGGCCGAGAAGCGCCGCCGCCGGATCGTGATCGGCGTCTCCTCCGTCGCCGTGCTCGCCCTGATCGGCGGCGTGGCGTTCGCCGTGAGCGGCAGCGACAGCGGCGGGTCCACCGCCACCGACAGCGCGGCGAGCGGCCCGCTGGTGGTCCCGGCCAACGCGTCCGGCCCCGACGGCACCCTGGTCACCTACGGCAAGGCCGACGCCCCGCACACCCTCAAGGTCTACGAGGACTTCCGCTGCCCGATCTGCGAGAAGCTGGAGAGCAGCGCGGGCAAGACCATGCAGCAGCTCGCCGACGACGGCACCTACAAGATCGAGTACCAGCTCGCCACCTTCCTGGACAAGAACCTCGGCGGCAAGGGTTCCAAGACCGCGCTGAACGCGGCCGGTGCGGCGCTGAACGAGGGTGTGGACAAGTTCAAGGCGTTCCACGACGTGCTCTACGCCAACCAGCCCGACGAGCGCAAGGACGGCTTCGGCGACGTCAACACCATCCTCGACCTGGCCGGCCAGGTGCCCGGGCTGAAGACCGACGCCTTCGTCAAGGCGGTCAACGAGGGCACCTACCTGCCCTGGGCCGCCAAGGTCTCCACCGCCTTCGACAACAGCGGTGTCAGCGGCACCCCGACCGTCCAGCTGGACGGCAAGCAGCTGAACGTCTTCCCCGGCAACCAGCCGATCACCGGTGACGCCTTCAAGGCCCTGGTGCAGCAGACCACGGGGGCCAAGTGACCACGCCGGTCCCGGCCGGCAGACGGCTCGGCCGGCTGTTCGTCGTCACCGGCCTGCTCGGGCTGTTCGCCTCGGCCGTGCTGACCCTGGACAAGATCAAGCTGCTGGAGGACCCGTCCTACGTCCCCAGCTGCAGCATCAACCCGATCATCAGCTGCGGCTCGGTGATGCTCAGCGACCAGGCGTCGGTGTTCGGCTTCCCCAACTCGCTGATCGGCCTGGCCGCCTTCGCCGTGGTGGTCGCGGTCGGCGCGGGCATCCTGGCCGGCGCGGTGTACGCCCGCTGGTTCTGGCTCGGGCTCCAGCTCGGCACGCTGTTCGGGATCGGCTTCGTCACCTGGCTGATGACGCAGACCCTGTACTCGATCGGCGCGCTCTGCCCGTACTGCATGGTGGTCTGGGCCGCGATGATCCCGCTGTTCTGGTACACCACCCTGCACAACCTGACGGCCGGGGTGATCCGGGTCCCGGGCGCGTTGCGCCCGGTGGTCCGGGAGGCCGCCCGCTACCACTGGGCGGTGCCGGTGCTCTGGTACGCGGTGATCGCGATCATGATCCTGCAGCGGTTCTGGTACTACTGGCAGACCCTGGTCTGACCTGCGTTCAGGGGCCCGGCCGGGCCCCTGAACGGCCGTCAGCGCGTCCGGAGCACGCGCGGCAGCTGCTCGGCGACGCCGTCGGCGAGCCCCTCGAACGCGGGGCGCAGGAAGGGTGCCGCCAGCCGGGCCAGGCCCTTGAACCGCAGGTGGGCCTGGTAGACCACCACGGTGCGACCGTCCCAGGCGCGGACGGTGATGTCGTCGGTGGCGGTCACCGTGCGGTTCTCCCCGACGAACACCAGCCGGTCGTCCTCGTACCGTTCGAGCCGGTAGGTCAACCGGGTGCGGCGGCCCCGGAAGCGGGAGACGTTGATCCACCGGCTGCCCCGGACCACCGGGCCGTCGTCCACCCGGACGCAGCTCTCGGTGCCCGGGTCCCACTCCGGGGTGTGGCCGAAGTCCGCCAGGTACCGCAGGACCTCCTCGGCGGGCCGATCCACGGTGATGCTGCGCTCCACGCTGACCATCGGGTGCTCCTTCCGGCGTTGCGGCGCGCTGCCGACCGCCGACCGGTATTCGGGGCGGACCGGCGATCGGATGGGACGGATCAGTCGGTCAGCAGCCGTCCGATCCGGTCCAGGGCCCCCGCCAGGTCGCGCGGGCGTAGCAGTCCCGGCCCCGTCGGGGTGCCGGTCCAGCCCGGGCCGGCCGTCAGGACCACCGGCCGGCTCCGGGCGCCGCGCCCGCCCCAGGCGGTCTCGGCGGTCCGGCGGGCCAGCCCCCGGTCGGCGGTGGGCCTACTCTGCGACCAGATCATCACGGCGGCCGGACCGGTCCGGCGGACCGCCTCCAGCAGCGCCTCGGCCGGTACGGCAGGGCCGAACATCCGGTACGGCAGGCCCCGTTCGGCCAGTCCGGCGGCGACCGCCTCCAGCGGGAGGGTGTGCTGCTCGCCGGGCATCCCGGCGAGCAGCACGGGCGGCCCCTGCGGTGCCTGCCCGGGCCGGTCGGCGACCCGGCGCAGCGCGGTGGAGACGTGCCAGGAGAGCAGGTGCTCCACCTCGACGTACCGCTCGCCCTCGGCGGCCCACTTCCGGCCGGCGGCGCGCAGGGCGGGCATCATCACCTCGGTCCAGGCGGTCACCGCGCCGAGCCCGTCGGTCACCTGACGCAGGATCAGCGAGACCTCGGCGGTGTCCAGCCGGACGGCCGCCCGGGCCAGGCCCCGGCACTCGGGCCGGACCTGACCGACCGGCAGTGCGTTGCTGCCTCCGGGCGCCGACCGGCCGCCGGGGTCCTCGGGCTCCGGCCCCTGGGGTGCCGCGCCGCGCGCGAGCCTGGCCGCCTCGCCGGGCGGCACCCCACGGGCCGTCAGCCGGCACATCGCCTCCAGCACCGCGACGTCCGCCGGGCTCCAGCGCCGGTGGTGTCCGGACTCCCGCTCGGCCGGGCCGATGCCGTAACGGCGTTCCCAGGAGCGCACGGTGGTCGGCGAGACACCGAGGCGCCGGGCCACCCCGCCGGTGGTCAGGCTGGCTTCGGCAAGCGGCGGGACTCCGGTGGGTTCGGGCACGCTTGGGAGCGTAAGGCCGCCTGCGGCGGGGGCACCCACCGGCTCGCCCGGCGCACCGGTCACGGTCACCGTCCGGCCGGCCGGCCGGCCGCGAACCCCGCGCAGCCGAGCACCGGCAGCGGGTGGCGGCTGGACGCCTCGCACTCGGGGGTCTCACCGGCGGGCGGGCGCGCCGGGAGGGGGGTGACGGTCATGGGTTCCTCCGGGGGAAGGTCCGCTCAGCGGCACTGGAGGCGCGCGAGCTGACGGAAGGTCAGGGCCGTCGCCCCTGCGGCCAGCACGGCCGGCGCGGCGGCGAACAGGGCGCCGGCGGCAGCGCACAGGGCCGAGGCCACGGCGAGGGTGGCGAGGACGGCGACGGCCAGCACGAGCATCCGCGGCCGCCAGGCGAGCCGTCGCAGGCGCCCGGGGCGACGGCTCAGCCGCCGGTCGAGCACCGGGTCGGTCCGGCGCAGGGTCTCCTCGATCCTGGCGAGGAGCAGCTGCTCGTGCGCCGTCAGCGGAGCGGTCACGACGTTCACCTCCTGGGGCGACCGCACTCGGGCGGCGCCGTGACGAAGTGGTGGGCGGGGACCGGGCCCGGTCCGGGCGCCGGTGGCCGGGAGTCGAGCAGGCCCGCCACCGACAGCGCGCCCCAGCCGACCGAGACGCCGAGCGCCATCAGGCGGTGCCGACGGCCGGGCAGGGTGCCGGAGAGCAGCGCCGCGTCACCGAAGTCCGAGGCGATCCGGAGCAAGGTGGCGGTGCGCAGGCTGCGGTCGTCCGGTGCCAGCAGCATGGCCAGGCCGCAGGCCGCGTCCCGCAGGGCCAGCGGCCGGAGGCAGGTGGCGGTGGCCGGGGGCACCGAGCCGTCCGGGCCGGCCAGTCCGGACGGCCCGGCCAGCAGGGCGGGCCGGGCCGTGACCGCCAGGCCGTACAGCGCGGTCGCGGCGCCGATCGCCCGGAGCAGAGGTCGGTGCACGAGGGAACTCCTGGTGTGGACGGTGGACGGTCAGCCGAGGCTGCGCCTGGTGGTGGTCGTGAGGGGAGCCGGGGCGGCCGCGTGCGGGTGCCGGGCCTGCCAGTACGGGTTGTCGCGCGGCAGCCTCGAGCTGACCCGGCCGTACATCCCGAAGGTGGCGATGACGAAGCCCATCACGAAGCTGAAGATCACGTTGGAGATCCCGAAGGCGAGGAAGTTGGCGCCGGAGTCCAGCAGCGTGAGGTTGACGAAACCGCTGAGCACGAAGAGGGTGCCGACCACGATGTTGATCGTCGACGCCGTGTTGCCGCCGATCACCGCGCCGGTGATCAGCACCGCCGCGGTGACGATCGAGACCAGGCTCAGCAGGCCGTTGCTGGAGAGCCCGGCGACGCGCTGGCCGTCGGTGCTGAAGAAGGCCAGCCCGTCCGCCAGACCGAGGCAGCCGAAGACCAGCAGCGCGGCACCGCAGAGCCCGGCGCCGTACCGGTAGACCCGGGCCAGCCGGTGGTCGAGGGGAAGTTCGTCGCGAAGGTCCATGAGCTCGCTCCGTTCGGTGCGGGAGGCCGATGCCCCCGTCCCCACCGTCGGTCCCCGCGGTGGGTCGGGCGACTCGCAGCGTTCCCGCGTCGCTTGGCCCGGGTGTGGCACCTGCTCAGACCGTTCGGCGCCGGAGCGCGGCCGGACGGCCCGGTGCCCGCCGCGCCTCGGCGGTCAGGGCGTCCCGCATCCGGATCAGCCCGTCCCTGGTCCGGGTCTTGACCGTGCCGAGCGGGGTGCCGAGCAGCTCGGCGACCTGCGCCTGCGAGTAGCCGCCGTAGTAGGCCAGCGCGATCGACTGGCGCTGCACCTCCGTGAGCTCCCGCAGGCAGCGCCTGACCAGCTCCTGGTCCGCCCGGACCTCCACCCGCTCGGCCACCTCGTCGTACGGGCAGGTGTACGCGGCGGCGGCCTCCCGCCGGTCCCGGTCGGCGGCGGCCTGCGCGGCGCGGACCCGGTCGACGGCGCGTCGGTGCGCGATGGTCAGCACCCACGGCAGGACCTGGCCGCGCTCGGGCCGGTAGCGGGCGGCGCCGCGCCAGATCTCCAGCAGCACCTCCTGGGTGACCTCCTCGGCCTGGGCGCGGTCCAGCACCACCCGCCGCACCACACCGAAGACCGGCCCGGCGATCACGTCGTAGAGCTTCCCGAACGCCGCTTCGTCGCCGAGGGCGACCCGGTGCAGCAGTGCACGCAGGCCCTGACCCGGCGCTCCGGCCTCCGGTCGGCCCTCGCCGGTCTGGTCTTCGGAGCAGCGCCGGTGCCATGGTGAAGTCACCCATCCACCGTGCGCGCCGGGGCAGACCGAGGGAAACTCGCAGCGTTGCTGCATCGTTGTGGCCGCCCGTCATTCCGGCAGCCGCCCCCGGTGGCGGGGGTGGGCCAGCTCGGCCATCGGGTCGCGGCGGCGGGCCAGCACCTGCTCCGGGGTGAACTCCAGCTCCTCGGGACGGCGGCAGTCCCGGACGGCCGTCCAGCTCACCGGGGTGGAGACCAGCGGGCGGTCGCCGGCCCGGATCGAGTACGGGGCGACGGTGGTCTTGGCGCTGGTGTTCTGCGACCAGTCGACGAAGACCTTGCCGCGGCGCAGCGACTTGTCCATCCGGTCCACCACCAGCGCCGGGTCGGTCTTCCGCAGCCGCACCGCCAGGTGTCGGGCGTAGCCGGTGGCGACCCGTTCGGGGGTGGGCTGCAGCGGGACCAGCAGGTGCAGGCCCTTGGAGCCCGAGGTCTTGGCCCAGGCGGTCAGCCCGTCCGCCGCCAGCAGCCGGCGGGCGGCCAGCGCGACGGTGCAGCACTCGACGATCGAGGTGCCCGGGCCCGGGTCCAGGTCGATGATCAGGCGGTCGTGCTCGGCGGGCTCCCGCTGCCACTGCGGGACGTGCAGTTCGAGCGCGCCGAGGTTGGCCGCCCAGACCAGGGTGGGCAGATCGGCGACCACCACGTGCCGGAGCGTCTCCTCGCGGTGCTCGACATCCAGCGTGCCGATCCAGTCCGGCGCCCCGGCGGGCACCCGCTTGGCCCAGAACCGCTGGCCCTGGACGCCCTCGGGGAAGCGCAGGAAGGACGCGGGCCGCCCGGCCAGGTGCGGCAGCAGCCGGGGCGCGATGTTCGCGTAGTAGTGCAGGGCGGCGGCCTTGGTCCAGCCGGTCTCGGGGTACAGCACCTTCTCCAGGTGGGTGAGCCGCAGCCGCCGGCCCTCCACCTCGGTGAGCGTCACCTCGGGCATCTAGCGCTTCCCCGGGGTGCGCCGGGTGTCCGCCCAGGTGCGCAGTCGCTTCGCGGTCCAGGTGGTGACGATCCGTTCGGCGCCGATGCCCGCGGCGGCGGCCCGGGCGCAGCCGTACGGCTGCCAGGCCAGCTGCCCGGGGGCGTGCGCGTCGGTGTCGATCGAGAACAGGCAGCCCGCCCCGGCCGCGAGGGCGATCAGCCGGGACGGCGGGTCGCGGCGCTCGGGGCGGCAGTTGATCTCGACCGCGGCGCCCGCCTCGGCGCAGGCGGCGAAGACCCGCTCGGCGTCGAACCGGGACTCCGGCCGGGGCTTGTCGCCGAGCAGCCGCCCGGTGCAGTGGCCGAGGATGTCGAGCCGGGGGTTGCGCACCGCGTTCAGCAGCCGACGGGTCATCAGCAGCGGGTCCATCCGCAGCTTGGAGTGCACCGAGCCGACCACCACGTCCACCCGGTCGAGCAGGTCGTCCTCCTGGTCGAGCGAGCCGTCGTCGAGGATGTCGCACTCGATCCCGGTGAGCAGTTCGAACGGGGCCAGCCGGGTGTTCAGCTCGGCCACCACGTCGAGCTGGCGGCGCAGCCGTTCGGGGCTCAGGCCGTGCGCGACGGTGAGCCGGGGCGAGTGGTCGGTGAGCACCGCCCACCGATGGCCGAGCTCGATCGCGGTCCTGGCCATGGTCTCGATCGGGACCTGGCCGTCGGACCAGTCGGAGTGCAGGTGGCAGTCCCCGCGCAGCGCGGCGAGCAGCTCCTCGCCGCCGGTGGCCAGCGGCACGTCGGCCCTGGTCTCCAGCTCGGCCAGGTAGGCCGGGGTCCGGCCGGCCACCGCCTCGGCGATCACCTTGGCGGTGGTCGGGCCGATCCCGGGCAGCCGGCTCGCCCCGGCGGCCAGCGCGGCCGGGTCCGGCTGCTCGGCCAGGTGCGCCCGGGCCGAGGCTGCGGCCTGCCGGAAGGCGCGCACCCGGTACTCGGTCGCGTGCTCGCGCTCCAGCAGGTACGCGATCCGCTCCAGTGCACGGACGGGGTCCATACGGCTGCTGGTCCCCCGTCCGGCCCGCCCGGAAACCGGTTTGGCAGCTCCTCGACCGGTTTGCCCGGTTTCCGCCGCCCGCACGGGGGCACTCGGTAGAACGGGGGCGACAACCGAGGAGGAGGGACCATGCTGCACTCCGACACCCGCACCGGCGGCATCCCGGCCACCGACCTGGAGACGGACGTGCTGCTCCACGAGCTGGAGCAGCTGCACCGCACCCGGCACGAGACCTTCCTGTACGGCTCCGAGGAGGCCCTCCACCGGCACACCCTGCGCTCCGGTCAGCTGGAGGCGGAGTACCTGCGCCGCTTCCCCTACCGCCACGTCGCCCCCGGCCGGACCAGGACCGGCGCCCGGGCCCGGGAGGCCGCCACCCGGATCGCCGAGCACCCGGCGTGACCCCGACCCCAGGAGGCAGGCCATGCCGATCGCGACCGTGAACCCGGCCACCGAGGAGACCCTGGAGACCTTCGACCAGCTCGGCCAGGACGCCGTCGAACTGGCGCTGGCCAAGGCGGCGGACGCCTTCCGGACGTACCGCACCACCGGCTTCGAGGAGCGCGCCGAACTGCTCCGCCGGGCGGCGGCGCTGCTGGACGCCGAGCAGGAGCGGATCGCCCGGACGGTGACCACCGAGATGGGCAAGCCACTGGCCCAGGCCAGGGCGGAGGCGGCCAAGTGCGCCAAGGCGCTGCGCTGGTACGCCGACCACGGCGCCGCGCTGATCGCCGACGAGCACCCCGACGCGACGGACGTGGCCGACTCCGGGGCCGCGCTGGCCTACGTCAGGTACCGCCCGCTGGGGGCCGTGCTGGCGGTGATGCCGTGGAACTTCCCGCTCTGGCAGGTGGTCCGGTTCCTGGCGCCCGCCCTGATGGCGGGGAACGTGGCACTGCTCAAGCACGCCTCCAACGTGCCGCGCACCGCGCTCGCGCTGGCCGACCTGTTCCGCCGTGCCGGTGCGGCCGAGGGCTGCTTCCAGGCGCTGCTGGTCGGCTCGGACACCGTGCCGCAGCTGGTCCGCGACCCCCGGGTGGCGGCCGTGACACTGACCGGCAGCGAGGGTGCGGGCCGGGCCGTCGGCGCGGCGGCCGGGGAGGCGCTCAAGAAGAGCGTGCTGGAACTCGGCGGCAGCGACCCGTTCCTGGTGCTGCCGAGCGCCGACCTGTCGGCCGCGGTGAGCACCGCCGTCCGGGCCAGGATCCAGAACAACGGCCAGTCCTGCATCGCCGCCAAGCGCTTCATCGTGCACGAGCAGGTGTACCCGCAGTTCGCGGCCGCCTTCGGCGAGGCGATGCGGACGCTACGGGTCGGCGACCCGATGGACCCGGACACCGACCTCGGCCCGCTGGCCACCCGGCAGGGCCGGGACGACCTGGCCGCGCTGGTCGCCGACGCGCTGGCGCACGGGGCGACCGCCGAGACCGGTGGCACCCTGCCGGCCCGCGGCTGGTACCACCCGCCGACCGTGCTCACCGACGTGACGCCGGCGATGCGGGTGCACCGGGAGGAGACCTTCGGGCCGGTCGCGGCGCTCTACCGGGTGCGCGACCTGGACGAGGCGATCGCGCTGGCCAACGCCACACCGTACGGCCTGAGTTCGAACGTCTGGACGACCGATCCGGGCGAACGCGACCAGTGCCTGCGGGAGTTGGAGGCGGGCGGGATCTTCTTCAACGGGATGACCGCCTCGCACCCGGCGCTGCCGTTCGGCGGCGTCAAGCACTCGGGGTACGGCCGCGAGCTGGCCGGGCACGGCATCCGCGAGTTCTGCAACGTCACCACGGTCTGGCTGGGACACCCCTGACCCCACCGGAGCCGGTCAGGAGACCGCCTTCAGCCGGCGCTTGCCGCCGGCGGGGGCGGTCGCCTGCCGCACCGCCTGCCGCAGCTCGTCCCGGGTCATGGTGGAGCGGTGCGGGATCTTCAACTCGCTGGCCTTCTCGTAGAGTTGTGCCTTGGTGAGCCCGTCGAGCCCGTCCTCCCCGGTCTCGGCCTCGGCCGGCTTCGGCGTGCCGCCCGCCGCCGCCATGCTCCGGTTCAGCGCGTCCATCAGGTCGACCACGTTGGTGGCGGCCACCGTGCTCTCCGGGCGGACGATCTCCTTGCCCTCCACCTTGGCCTCGACCAGCTCGCGCACCCGGTCCTCGTACTCGTCCCGGTACGCCTTCGGGTCCCAGTCCATCGCGAGCATCTCGACCAGCTGCTCGGCCGCCTTCAACTCCCGCTCCTGGACGGTGACATCGGTCTCCGGCAGGTTGTCCACCTCCTGGCGCGGATCCCGGATCTCGTCGGCGAAGTGCATGGTGTGCAGGGTCAGCGTGTCGCCCTCGGCGTGCACGGCGGTCAGGTACTCCCGGCCACGCATCGAGAACTTGGCGATGCCGGCCTTGCCGGTGCGGCCCAGCGCCTCCCGCAGCAGGGCGTAGACCTTGGTGTACTCCTTACCCTTCGGGCCCAGGTAGTAGGTCTTGTCGAACAGGATCGGCTCCACCTCGCCGAGCTCGACGAAGCCGATGATCTCGATCGTCCGGGAGCGCCCGGGCGCCAGCTCGTCCAGTTCGTGCGGCTCGATCACCACGTACTCGCCCTCGGTGAGCTCGTAGCCCTTGACCACGTCGGAGTACTCGACCTCCTCGCCGGTCCGCTCGTTCACCCGCTGGTTGCGCACCCGGTCGGAGGTGCCGCGCTGGAGCTGGCGGAACCGCACCGAGTGGTCCTCGGTCGCCGAGTACAGCGCCACCGGCACCGTGACCAGCCCGAAGCTCAACGTCCCCGACCACATCGCCCTGGCCATCGGGCCTCCTCAGCGCGTACCGACCCCCGCACCTCCAGCTTCGTCGCCCGGGGCCGGGATTCCCACCCGGACGTGGCGACCGAGTACCGCGAGGAAGGCCGAGGTGAGCGGATCGGGGTCGGGACGGCAGTACGCGGCCAGCGCCCGGCGTACCGGGGGCTCCGGGCGCAGCACCCGGCCGTCGAAGCCCGGCGGCAGCAGGTCGGCCGGGACCAGCGCGGGGCCGAGCCCGGCGGCGGCCAGCAGCGGGGCGGCGGCGGTCTGCTCGGTCCGTACCGCCGCCCGGGGGCGGAAGCCGGCCGCCGCGCAGACCCGGTCGAGCAGCTCGGCCAGGCCGTTGCCGGGGGCGTAGTGCACCCAGTCCCGGTCGGCGAAGTCGGCGAGCGCCGCCCGGTCCGCCCCCGGGGCCACCGCCGGGTCGTCTGCGGCCAGCACCAGCAGGAACTCCTCGGTACCCAACTCCTGGACGGGGCCGTCCCAGGCGCCCGGCACCGGCCCGATCGCCAGGTCGGCTCGGCCCGCCGCCATGGCCGCCGTCAGCGCCTCGGTGTGCGGGAACTCCAGCAGCCGGACCCGGACCTCGGGGTGCCGCTCGCGCCAGGCCCGCAGCACCGGGGGCAGCACCCCGAGGGTGACCGAGTAGACCACCGCGAGCTGGAGCTCGCCGCCGTCCAGCCCGGCGGCCCGGCGGGCGGCAGCCCGGGCCCGGTCGGCCTCGGCCAGCGCGGCCCGGGCGTGCGGCAGCATCGCCCGCCCCATCGGGGTGAGCCGGACGGCCCGGGGCAGCCGCTCCAGCAGCCGCCCGCCGGCGTCCCGCTCCAGCGCCCGCACCTGGTGCGAGAGCGCGGGCTGCGAGACGTGCAGCAGCTCGGCGGCGCGGGTGAACGATCCGGTGTCCACGACGGTGACCAGGTACTCGAGCTGCCGCAGGGTTGCCATGCAGACAGTTTATGGCTGCCCCAGAAATCATGTCTTGGACGTATCACCGCAGGTGGGCGCAGGATCGTGGCATCACCCGGAACGGACAAGGACAGACACCCCATGAGCAAGGAAAACCTCGACGGACGCCGCCTGGTCGTGGTCGGCGCAGGCTCCAACATCGGGCGCGCGATCGCCCGCACCGCCTCGGCCGCCGGCGCCGACCTGGTGCTGGCCGGGCCCGATCCCGCCAAGCTGGCGGACACCGCCGCCGGGCTGGCCGGGCCCGCCCTGGTCCAGCCGCTGGACCTGGCCGACGAGGCCTCGATCGCCGCGCTGGCGGAGCGGGTCGGCCCGTTCGACCACCTGGTGTCCACCGCCGCGATGCCGGCCAACGGCCCGGTCGCCACCCTCGAACTCGCCGCCGTGCAGCGGGCGTTCGCGGCCAAGGTGATCGGCCCGCTGCTGCTCGCCAAGCACCTGGCAGGGCAGGTGAACGAGGGCGGCTCGTTCACCTTCTTCTCCGGGGTGGCCGCCTGGCGCCCCGCCCCCGAGCGGGTCGTGATGGCCACCACCAACGGCGCGCTGGCCTTCCTGGTCGAGGCGCTGGCGGTCGAGCTGGCACCCGTACGGGTGCACGCGGTCTCCCCCGGCATCGTCGACTCGGGCGCCTGGGACGGCCTGGCCGAGCGCAAGGACGCCTTCCTGCGCGGCGTCGCCGAACGCAACCCCGCCCGCCGGGTGGGCGGCCCGGACGACCTGGTCCAGGCCGTGCTGTACGCGCTGGGCAACCCCTTCGTCACCGGCACCGTGCTGCACGTGGACGGCGGCCACCGGCTCGTCTGACCTCCCGTCCGCCGCGCTCCCGGCGCACTCTGGAGGGGTGACTCTGCAACAGTTCAGTCCCATGCTGGCCACCCCCAGCGAGCGCCGGACCTTCGGTCCCGGCTGGCTGCTGGAGCGCAAGCTCGACGGCATCCGGGCGCTCGCCTACCGCGACGGCGACGAGGTCCGGCTGTTCTCCCGCACCGGCAAGTCGCTGGAGGCGGGCTACCCGGAGCTGGTCGAGGCGCTCGCCGCCCAGCCGGTCCGCCGGTTCGTGCTGGACGGCGAGATCGTCGCCCTCGACCACGGACGGACCAGCTTCGAGCTGCTCCAGCGCCGGATGCAGCTGCACGACCCGGCCCGGGCCAGGGCCAGCGGGGTGACCGTCACGTACTACCTGTTCGACCTGCTCCAGCTGGAGCACTACGACACCACCGGGCTGCCGCTGCGCGAGCGCAAGGAGGTGCTCCGCCGGGCGGTGCACTACGGCGGTCCGCTGCGGTACACCCTGCACCGGGAGGTGACCGGCCCGGTGCCGCTCGCCGACGCCTGCGCCCGGGGCTGGGAGGGACTGATCGCCAAGCGCGCGGACGGGCCCTACCTGCAGCGCCGCTCCCCCGACTGGCTCAAGCTCAAGTGCTCGGCCGCCCAGGAGCTGGTGGTCGGCGGTTTCACCGACCCGGCGGGCGCCAGGACCGGCTTCGGCGCCCTGCTGCTCGGCCACTACGAGGGCCCGCGGCTGCGGTACGCGGGCAAGGTCGGCACCGGCTTCGACACCGCCACCCTGGTGCGCCTGCGGGCCCGGCTGGACGAGCTGGCCCGCCCGGACTCCCCGTTCGCCGACCCCGTCCCCGAACGGCACCCGCACTGGGTCGCCCCGGAGCTGGTCGCGCAGCTCGCCTTCACCGGCTGGACCAGGGACGGCCGGCTGCGCCACCCGCGGTTCCTCGGCCTGCGCGAGGACAAGCCCGCCCGCGAGGTGGTCCGCGAGCACAGCGCGGGCTGACCGCCACCGGCTGCTGCTCCGGTGCCGATCGCGCGACACTTGAGGCATGAACGACATCTTCCGTCCGCCGGTGGTGGTCCGGGCCCCGACCAGGGGCGCCCGGCCGTACCGGCGGGTGGAGATCTACGGGCGCCTGGTCGGCAAGGCCACCGACGAGCGGGACGTGGCGGAGTTCGTCCGCCGTGCGGGCGTGGCCGACCCCGACCTGGACGACCCCGACCTGGTGGCCTGGGTCGGTGGCGACCGGACGGTCTGGGCCGCCGAGTAGCGGGCCGGCGCGGTCGGTGTTCGAGTAGGAACCGGCCGCAGCGGGGCCGACCGCCGGCCGGCCGGTACGCGAGTACCTCAAGGAGGCCCTTCCCCATGTCCGAAGCAAGCGTCCCGTACACCACCAACAACGCCGGCGTCCCGGTCGAGAGCGACTCGGATTCGCTGACCGCAGGACCGGTCGGCCCGATCCTGCTGCACGACCACTACCTGATCGAGAAGATGGCCCAGTTCAACCGCGAACGGGTGCCCGAGCGGGTGGTGCACGCCAAGGGCGGCGGTGCCTACGGGTTCTTCCAGGTCACCCAGGACGTCAGCCAGTTCACCAAGGCGGACCTGTTCCAGCCCGGCAAGCGGACCGAGATGCTGGCCCGGTTCTCCACCGTGGCGGGCGACCTCGGCACCCCCGACAGCTGGCGCGACCCGCGCGGCTTCGCGCTGAAGTTCTACACCGAACAGGGCAACTACGACCTGGTCGGCAACAACACCCCGGTCTTCTTCGTCCGGGACCCGATCAAGTTCCAGGACTTCATCCGCTCGCAGAAGCGCCGCCCGGACAACCACCTGCGCGACAACGACATGCAGTGGGACTTCTGGACCCTCTCGCCGGAGTCCGCCCACCAGGTCACCTGGCTGATGGGCGACCGGGGCATCCCGAAGACCTGGCGGCACATGAACGGCTACGGCTCGCACACCTACCAGTGGGTGAACGCGGGCGGCGAGCGGTTCTGGGTGAAGTACCACTTCAAGACCGACCAGGGCATCGACTTCCTCACCCAGGCGGACGCGGACCAGCTGGCCGGCGAGGACCCGGACGCCCACCTGCGCGACCTCTACGACACGGTCAAGAACGGGCAGCACCCGTCCTGGACGCTGTACGTGCAGGTGATGCCGTTCGACGAGGCGTGGAACTACCGCTTCAACCCCTTCGACCTCACCAAGGTCTGGCCGCACGGCGACTACCCGCTGCACGAGGTCGGCCGGATGACGCTCAACCGGAACCCCGACAACTACCACGTGCACATCGAGCAGGCCGCCTTCGAGCCGTCCAACCTGGTCCCCGGCATCGGGGTCTCGCCGGACAAGATGCTGCTCGGCCGGATCTTCTCCTACCCGGACACCCACCGGTACCGGATCGGCCCCAACTACGCCCAGCTGCCGCCGAACCGGGCGCACGTGCCGGTGCACTCGTACGCCAAGGACGGCCCGATGCGGTTCGACGCCTCGCGGGCCGAGACGCCCTACGCGCCGAACTCCTACGGCGGCCCGGCCGCGCAGCCGGAACTGTGGGGCTCGCCGCTGGGCTGGGACGTGGCGGGGCGGATGGTGCGCGAGGCGTACCCGCTGCACGCGGAGGACGACGACTGGGGGCAGGCCGGGACGATGGTGCGCCAGGTGCTGGACGACGCGGCGCGCGAGCGGCTGGTCGGCAACATCAGCGGGCACCTGAGGAACGGCGTCTCGGCGCCGGTGCTGGCCCGGGCGCTGGAGTACTGGCGCAACGTCGACAAGGACCTCGGCGACCGGGTGGCCGCGAAGGTCGGCGGGCGGTAGCGGCGGGACCGACGGCCGCCCCGGGACCTCCCGGGGCGGCCGTCGTGCTGCACGGGGAGCGTTGACACCGGCGGTGCGGCGGGCAATGCTAAGCAAGCGCTTAGTCAGTCGCCCGGCCCACCCGTGAGGAGCTCCCTTGAGCGATGACCACGCCGGCCCGCCCGGCCTCGACCCGGACCGCCTGCGGGCCCATCTGGACGCCGCCCTGCCCGGCCTGGTGCGCGGACCGCTGCACGCCGAGCTGATCGAGGGCGGACGGTCCAACCTCACCTACCGGGTGACCGACGGCACCGGCAGCTGGGTGCTCCGACGGCCGCCGCTCGGGCACGTGCTGGCCACCGCGCACGACATGACCCGCGAGTACCGGGTGCTGGCCGCGCTCGGCCCGACCGCCGTACCGGTGCCCGAGGTGCTGCTGCTGGTCGAGGACCCGGCGGTGCTCGGCGCGCCCTGGTACCTGATGGAGTACGTCGCGGGCACCCCGCACCGGGACCCGGCGGTGCTGGCCGCGCTCGGCGAGCAGCGGGTGCACGGGCTGGGGCTGCGCCTGGTGGACACCCTGGTGGCGCTGCACGCCGTCGACCCGGCGGCGGTCGGCCTGGCCGGCTTCGGCCGGCCCGAGGGCTTCCTGGAGCGTCAGCTCCGGCGCTGGGAGCGGCAGTTGGAGGCGTCCAGGAGCCGGGAGGTACCGGGCGTCGCCGAGCTGCGGCAGGCCCTCACCGAGACCCGGCCGGCCTCCCCCGCCCCGGCCCTGGTGCACGGCGACTACCGGCTGGACAACGTGCTGGTCGGCCCCGACGACGAGATCACCGCCGTGCTGGACTGGGAGATGTCCACCCTCGGCGACCCGCTCACCGACCTCGGGCTGTTGGTGATGTACACCGAACTGGCCCGGCAGTACGACGGGATACTGCCCGGCGCCGCGCTCGCCCCGGGCTTCCCCGGCACCGCCGAACTGGTCGGCAGGTACGCCACGGCCTCGGGGCGGGACGTCTCAAAGCTCGGCTGGTACGTCGGCTTCGCCTCGTTCAAGCTCACCGTGGTGCTGGAGGGCATCCACTACCGGTACAGCCAGGGCCGCACGGTCGGCCGGGGCTTCGACCGGGTGGGTGAACTCGTACCGCTCTTCGTGCAGTTCGGCCTCACCTCGCTGAAGGAGCACTGACCGTGGACTTCTCCTACGACGCCCGGACCGAGGAGCTGCGCGGGCAGCTGCTGGCCTTCCTGGACGAGGCGGTGTACCCGGCCGAGCCGGTACTGGCGGCCCAACTCGCCGACCCGGCCCGGCTGCAGTGGTCGATTCCGCCGGTGGTGCGCGAGCTCCAGGCCCAGGCGCGTTCGCGCGGGCTGTGGAACCTCTTCCTGCCCGGTGAGCTGGGTGCGGGCCTGACCAACCTGCAGTACGCGCCGCTGGCCGAACTCACCGGCCGCTCGGTGCTGCTGGCCCCCGCCGCGCTCAACTGCGCCGCGCCGGACACCGGGAACATGGAGCTGCTCGCCCAGTTCGGCGACGAGGCCCAGCGCAAGCAGTGGCTGGAGCCGCTGCTGAACGCCGAGATCCGCTCGGCCTTCGCGATGACCGAGCCCGAGGTGGCCTCCTCGGACGCCACCAACATCACCACCCGGATCGAGCGGGACGGCGACGACTACCTGGTCACCGGCCGGAAGTGGTACATCACCGGGGCGATGAACCCGGACTGCAAGATCTTCATCGTGATGGGCAAGACCGACCCGACCGCCGACCCGCGCCGCCAGCAGAGCATGATCCTGGTGCCGCGCGACACCCCAGGGGTGACGGTCCGGCGCGGGATGACCGTGTTCGGGTACGGCGACGCGGACCACGGCGGGCACGCCGAGATCCTGTTCGAGAACGTCCGGGTGCCGGCCGCCAACCTGATCGGCCCGGAGGGCGCCGGCTTCGCGATCGCCCAGGCCCGGCTCGGCCCGGGGCGGATCCACCACTGCATGCGGGCGATCGGCATCGCCGAACGGGCCCTGGAGCTGATGTGCCGTCGGGTCACCGAACGGGTCGCGTTCGGGCGGCCGTTGGCCGACCAGGGGGTGGTCCAGGAGTGGATCGCCGAGTCCCGGGTACGGATCGAGCAGGCCCGGTTGCTGGTACTCAAGACCGCCTGGCTGATGGACACCGTCGGCAACCGGGGCGCGCACACCGAGATCCAGGCGATCAAGATCGCGGTGCCGGCGATGACCGAGTGGGTGCTCGACAAGGCCGTCCAGGCGCACGGCGCGGCCGGGGTCAGCCAGGACACCCCGCTGGCCCAGCTCTGGGCGGGCAACCGCACCTTGCGGCTGGCCGACGGCCCGGACGAGGTGCACCGCCGCTCGCTGGCCCGCCGCGAGCTCAAGCGCTACCGGGAGGTCTGAGATGAACGTCCGGGAGCTGACCCGCACCCTGCTCGCCGAGCACGACCCCGCCCGCACCGACCGGCTGGACTTCCTGCGGGCCCGGTTCGACACCGGGCTGGCCTGGGTGCACTTCCCGCCCGGCCTCGGCGGCCTCGGTGCTCCGCGCGCCGAACAGGCCGTGGTGGACGCCGAGTTGGCAGCCGCCGGGGCGCCCGACAACGACCCGCGCCGGATCGGCATCGGGCTCGGGATGGCCGCGCCGACCATCCTGCGCTACGGCTCCGAAGAGCAGCAGCGGCGCTTCCTCCGCCCGCTGTGGACCGGTGAGGAGGTCTGGTGCCAACTGTTCAGCGAGCCGGGCGCGGGCTCCGACCTGGCCGCGCTCGGCACCCGGGCGGTCCGGGACGGCGACAGCTGGGTGGTGGACGGCCAGAAGGTGTGGACCTCGATCGCGCACGCCGCCCGCTGGGCGATCCTGCTCGCCCGTACCGACCCGGACGTGCCGAAGCACCGGGGCATCAGCTACTTCGTCTGTGACATGACCGACCCGGGGGTGGAGGTCCGGCCGCTGCGCCAACTCACCGGCGAGGCCGAGTTCAACGAGGTGTTCCTGACCGGCGTGCGGATCCCCGACGCGCACCGGATCGGCGCGGTCGGCGAGGGCTGGCAGGTCGCCCAGACCACCCTGAACAACGAGCGGGTGGCGATCGGCGGCCAGGCGACCCCGCGCGAGGGCGGCCTGATCGGCGTGGTCGCCGACACCTGGCGGGCCCGGCCCGAACTCCGCACCCACGAGCTGCACCAACGGCTGCTCAGGGGCTGGCTGGACGCCGAGGTGATCCGGCAGACCGGCGAGCGGCTGCGCCAGCAGCTGACCTCCGGTCAGCCCGGGCCCGAAGGCGCCGCGATGAAGCTCGCCTTCGCCCGGCTGGCCCAGGAACTCAGCGGCCTGGAGGTCGAGTTGCTCGGCGAGCAGGGTCTCGGCTACGACGACTGGACGATGACCCGCCCCGAGGTGGTCGACTTCACCGGCCGCGAGGCCGGGTACCGCTACCTGCGCGCCAAGGGCAACTCGATCGAGGGCGGCAGCTCGGAGATCCTGCGCAACGTGATCGCCGAACGCGTGCTCGGCCTGCCCGCCGAACCCCGGACCGACAAGGACCTGCCGTGGAAGGAGCTCCCCCGATGAGCGACCTGCTCTACTCGGAGATCGAGGAGGAACTCCGCTCCAGCGTCCGGGGTCTGCTCACCGACCACTGCCCGCCCCCGGCGGTGCTGGCCCGCTGCGAGGGCCCCGAACCGTACGACCTGCCGCTCTGGCGCAACCTGGCGGTCGGGCTGGGCGTGGCCGGGCTCCAGGTGCCGGAGTCGCTCGGCGGCGCCGGGGCCTCGGTGCGGGAAGTGGCGGTGGTGCTGGAGGAGTTGGGGCGCTCGGTGGCGCCGGTGCCGTACTTCGGCAGCTCGGTGCTCGGCCTCACGGCGCTGCTCGCCTGCGCGGACGGCGAGTTGCTGCCGGCCGTCGCCGCCGGGGCCCTGACCGCCACGCTGGCGGTACCGTTCTCCACCGCCCCGGGCGGGCCGCTGCCGACCGTCGCGGTCGGCCCGGGCGGCACCCTCACCGGGCGGATCACCTCGGTGGCGGACGCCCTCCCGGCCGACGTCCTGCTGGTCCCGGCCGACGGCGGCCTGTACGCGGTCGAGACCGCCACGGTGACCCGCCGGACCTCGCTCGACCTCACCCGGCAGCTCGCCGACGTGACTCTGGACGGCGCCCCGGCCCGCAGGTTGACCTCCGACGACGGACCGGTCCGGCAGGCGCTGCTCACCGGCGCGGGGCTGCTCGCCTCCGAACAGCTCGGCCTGGCCGAGTGGTGCCTGAGCACCACCGTGGCCTATCTGAAGGAGCGTCGGCAGTTCGGCCGCCAGGTCGGGTCGTTCCAGGCGCTCAAGCACCGGCTCGCCGACCTCTGGCTGGAGACCGTCGGCGGACGAGCGGTGGCCCGGTACGCCGCCGACGCACTCGCGACCGACAGCCCGGACACCGCCGTCGCGGTGGCGGTCGCCCAGGCCCACTGCGGCGCGCTGGCCGTCCGGGCCGCCGAGGAGTGCGTCCAACTGCACGGCGGTATCGGGATGACCTGGGAACACCCGGCGCACCTCTACCTCAAGCGTGCCAAGGCCGACCAGCTCGCCCTAGGCACCCCGGGTCACCACCGCAACTCCCTGGCCGCGCTGGCGGATCTGCCGGCCCCGTCGCCCTGAGCACCAGCCTCCGGGGCACGGATCCCCAAGACGCCGGCACTGTCGACCGCCTCGGCGGTCCGCAGCGCGCGCCACTCCCGCGGCGACACCCCGTAGGCGGCGCGGAAGACCCGGCTGAAATGCGCCGGGTTGACGAACCCCCAGCGCCGGGCGACCACGGACACCGTCGGTGCGCCACGGCTCGCCGGGCGAACTTCCGGGCGCGGTCTTCCAGTTGGCGCTGCGGGAACAGCCGGCTGATCGTGACCCCTTCTCCTTCGAAGAGCCGGTGGTGCGCGCGGGCGATGGTCTCGGGTGACAGCTCAGGATCGCCGAGCCCGCCATCGACGTGCTCGCGGATCCACCGGACCAGATGGCCGTTCGAGGCGCGGGCGTCGGCGGCTGTCGGTCCGGCGAGCTGGGCTCCCAGCGTGACGAGCAGGTCGGCGACACTGCCGGCCCGCCGGACGTACGGGCAGGTCCGCACGCTGCTGGACACTGCCGTGGGCGGCTTGGGAACGGGCTCGGACCTGCCCGAGTACCGCTGTTCCGCCCCGACCCACCTCGGCGAGCAGGGCGCCTCGCTGCTGAGGCCGGCAGCGCCACGCGGCAGGCCGGGGCCGTTCGGGAAGGGGGGCCGCCTTCACGACGGAGCGGCAGCGCGTGCGGATGCGCCAGGCAGCGTCGATCCGCTTCCAGGGGTGAGGGCAGCAGCCACCTACAGTGACGGCTTCCTCGGCGGACCTCCGATCACTCGATCAACGACCCTTACGAGTTCGCCTTCCCCCCTACGGTCGGGTGAGAATTTCAGCTCCCTTGTCGGTGATGGCAATGGTGTGCTCGCTGTGCGCGGTGCGGCAGCCCGTAGCGCTGCGCAACGTCCATCCGTCGGCGTCGGTGACGAGTGTGGCGGTGTCGGCCATGACCCAGGGCTCCAGGGCGAGCAGCAGTCCGGGGCGCAGCTTGTATCCGCGGCCGGGCCGTCCGGTGTTCGCGACGTGTGGGTCCTGGTGCATGGTCGAGCCGATGCCGTGGCCGCCGAACTCGGTGTTGATCAGGTAGCCCGCCTCGCTGAGGACCGTGCCGATGGCGTGGGAGAGGTCGCCGATGCGCGCCCCGGGCTTGGCGGCGGCGATGCCGGCGGCGAGTGCACGCTCGGTCGCCTCGATCATCGCGACGCTCTCCGCCGGCCTGGCCTCGCCCACCAGAAAGCTGATCGCGGCGTCCGCGGCCACCCCGCCCCTGGCGACCGCGAGGTCGAGAGTCAGCAGATCCCCGTCTGCCAGCGTGTAGTTGTGAGGCCGCCCATGGAGCACTCCGTCGTTGACGGCCGTACAGATGTAGTGCCCGAACGGGCCGCGCCCGAAGGAAGGCGCGTAATCGACGTAGCAGGACTGTGCTCCTGCCTCGGTGATCATCTCCTTGGCCCACTGGTCGATGTCCAGCAGGTTCGTCCCGACCGTGCTGCGCTCCTTGAGCGTGTGCAGGATGTTTCCGACCAGGGCGCCGGTGTCCCTCGCCCGCTCGAGCTGCGCGGAGTTCAGGATCTGGATCATGGGGGCCTCTCATGGACGTCCAATAACTATACCGGTCTAACTGTACCGGTATTAGAATGGGGTCATGGTCAGGTTGCCGCTCACCCCCGCCGAGGTAGAACGCGGACAGCGCCTCGGCGCCCTGCTCCGCCGAGCCCGGGGCCGCCGCTCGATGCTGGACGTGGCGCTCGCCTCGCACATCTCGCCGGAGACCCTGCGGAAGATCGAATCCGGCCGGGTGGCCACCCCCGCCTTCCCGACCATCGCAGCGATCGCCGACACCCTCGGCCTGTCTCTCGACGCCGTCTGGGCCGAGATCAGCCAGCCGGAGCGAACCGTCGAGGATCGGTCGGCCCTGTCTGTCACCCGGCGTCCACTGCTGGTTTCGTAACGCCGCACTCGCGACCTGACGGCCTGTCGGCTCCGTCGATTACCGCCCGGACGGCGGCGTCCTTGTGGACGATTCACGTATTTCCTGGTGCTGGGCGCATCCGTACTTCTGTCTGTCGCCAGCCCCGGCGAAGCCTGCGAGTTCACCGTCCTCCGTGATCTCGAAACCGCGAGTTCTCGGGGCCTTCCACGGTCGCGGCGGCCGCGGCGACTCGGGCGGCGTGGGTGGGACCGTCCGGCACGGTGGCGGGCCGGCCGGCCGTGAATTCCTTGCGCAGCACCGGGATCACCTCCTCGCCGAGCAGGTCGAGCTGCTCCAGGACGCTCTTCAGCGGCAGCCCGGCGTGGTCGATCAGGAAGAGCTGGCGCTGGTAGTCGCCGAACGTCTCCCGGAAGGTCAGGGTCTTCTCGATGACCTCCTGCGGGCTGCCCACGGTCAGCGGCGTCTGCTCGGTGAACTCCTCCAGCGACGGCCCGTGCCCGTACACCGGCGCGTTGTCGAAGTAGGGCCTGAACTCACGTACGGCGTCCTGCGAGTTCCGGCGCAGGAACACCTGGCCGCCGAGGCCGACCATGGCCTGCTCGGGCGTGCCGTGGCCGTAGTGGGCGTAGCGCTCGCGGTAGAGGCCGACCAACTGCTGGAAGTGCTCCTTGGGCCAGAAGATGTGGTTGGCGAAGAAGCCGTCACCGTAGTACGCGGCCTGCTCGGCGATCTCCGGCGAGCGGATCGAGCCGTGCCAGACGAACGGCGGGACACCGTCCAGCGGGCGCGGGGTGGCGGTGAACGACTGCAGCGGGGTGCGGAAGCGGCCCTGCCAGTCCACCGTGTCCTCGCGCCAGAGCTTGTGCAGCAGCGCGTAGTTCTCGATCGCGAGCGGGATGCCCTGGCGGATGTCCTGGCCGAACCAGGGGTACACCGGGCCCGTGTTGCCGCGGCCCGTCATCAGGTCCACCCGGCCGTCCGCGAGGTGCTGGAGCATCGCGTAGTCCTCGGCGATCTTGACCGGGTCGTTGGTGGTGATCAGCGTGGTGGCGGTGGAGAGGATGATCCGCTCGGTACGGGCGGCGATCCAGCCGAGCATGGTGGTCGGCGAGGACGGCACGAACGGCGGGTTGTGGTGCTCACCCGTCGCGAAGACGTCCAGGCCCACCTCCTCCGCCTTGAGCGCGATGGCGACCATGGCCTTGATCCGCTCGTGCTCGCTCGGCGTCCGCCCGGTGGTGGGGTCGGGGGTCACGTCCCCGACGCTGAAAATTCCGAACTGCACTGTCGTCTCGCCCTCTGTGCCGTGTGCCTGCCTGCCCCGTCCCTGCCGACTCTAGGGCCCGCCCGGGTGCGGTCATGCCCGGCTGCGCATCCTTCCCAGCCCCTGAACGCCCTGCTCACTCACGCTCGCGGTGGCCGACCGCGATCGCGGCGACCAGGTCGGCGGCCTCGCCACCCGCCTCGCGCTGCACCGCCGTTGACCCTGGCGTCGGCACGGCCGGCCCGTGCCGACGCCAGGCGGGGTTCACGGGAGGACGACCACCCGCCCCGTGGTGGTGCCGTCGGCCACCCGCTGGACACCGTCCGCCGCACCGTCGAACGGCAGCCGCTCGCTCACCAGCGGCCGGACCACGCCCTTCCCGGCCAGCGCGGTCAGTTCCGCGTGGGCGGCCACGACTGCGGCCGGCTCGCGCACGCCGTACAGGCCCCAGTGCAGCCCGAGCACCGAGTAGTTCTTCACCAGGGCGTGGTTCAGCCCGGGGGTCGGGATGGTGCCGCTGGCGAAGCCGACCACCACGATCCGGCCCTCGAAGGCGACGCAGCGGGCCGACCCGGTGTACGCGTCGCCGCCGACCGGGTCGAAGACCACGTCGGCGCCGTGTCCGCCGGTGAACTCCTTGACTACCGCCACGAAGTCCTCGGACCGCCGGTCGATCACCAGGTCGGCGCCCAACTCCCTTGCCACCACGGCCTTCTCGGGACCGCCGACGACACCGATCACGGTCGCCCCGGCCGCCTTGCCGAGCTGCACCGCCGCACTGCCGACCCCGCCGGCCGCCGCGTGCACCAGCAGTGTCTCGCCGGCCCGCAGGGCGGCCCGCCGGTGCAGCGCGAACCAGGCCGTCTGGTAGGCGATGTGCAGCGCCGCCGCCTCCGCGTCGTCCAGCGCCGCCGGGGCCGCGAACGCCGTCCGGGCGTCCATCAGCGCGTACTCGGCGAACGCCCCGGCCGGCAGCAGCGGTGTCCCGATCACCCGTTCCCCGGCCCGGGCGCCGCCGACCAGCTCGCCGCACAGCTCCACCCCGGGCGTGAACGGCAGTGGCGGCCGCACCTGGTAGTGCCCCCGGCACATCAGCGCGTCCGGGAAGTTCACCGCGGCGGCCCGCACCCGGACCAGCAACTGCCCTTCACCGGCCGAGGGTTGGTCCACCTCCGCCAACCGCATCACCGCACCGGGCTCGCCCAGCTCGCCGACCTGCCATGCCCGCATCGCGTTCACTCCTTCTCGAGTTGCCGCTGGAGTCGGTTCATCCCGTCCAGCCAGCGGTCCGGATCGGTCGCCCGGGTCGCGTAGTAGTCGGCCACCTCGGGGTGCGGCAGGATCAGGAACCGCTCCTCGGCGATCCCCCGGAGCACCGCCTCCGCCACCGCCGACGGTGCCAACGCCCCGTCGGCCAGCAGCAGTTGCCCGGCGTGGCCGGACTCGTCCAGCATCCTGGTCCGGACGCCCTGCGGGCAGACCGCGTGCACCCGGACGCCCCGGTGCCGGTAGCTGGCGGCCAGCCACTCGGCGAAGGCCAGGGCGCCGTGCTTGCTCACGGCGTACGGCGCCGAGCCGAGCATGGTGAGCAGCCCGGCGGCCGACACGGTCGCCACGAACCGGCCCTCGCCGCGCTCCAGCCAGTCCGGGAGCAGCAGTTCGGCCGCCCGGACATGGGCCATCACGTTGACGTCCCAGGCCGTGGCCCAGGCCGCCGGGCCGGCATCCGCGCCGCCGGCCGTGCCGACGCCCGCGTTGGCACAGTAGACGTCGATCGCGCCGAGCTCCGCGCGGGCGGCGGCGATCAGCCCGGTCGGGTCGGCGGCGTCACCCGGCACTGCGTACGCCCCGATCGGGCCGGCGACGGCCCGGGCGGCCCCGGCGTCGAGGTCGTTGACCACCACCCGGGCACCGGCGGCGGCGAAGGCGGTGGCCAGGGCGGCGCCGATGCCGTGCCCGGCGCCGGTCACCACCACGCCACGCCCGGCGAGGCTCACAGCCCGCCGACCAGCGAGACGCCGCCGTCCAGGGTCAGGGTCTGGCCGGTGATCCAGGCCGACTCCTCGGAGAGCAGGAAGGCGACCGCGCCGGCCACGTCCTGCGGGACGCCGAGCCGGCCGAGCGGGTAGGCGGCGGCGACCCGCTCCTCCCGGCCGTCGTACAGCGCCTCGGCGAACCTGGTCTTGACGATGGCGGGCGCGACCGCGTTGACCCGGATGCCGGGGGCGAGTTCGAACCCGAGCTGCGCCGTCAGGTGGATCAGCGCGGCCTTGGAGACGGCGTACATGCCGAGCCCCGGCGCGGCCCGCAGGCCCGCCAGCGAGGCGACGTTGACCACCGCACCGCCGTGCTCGCGCATCCAGGCGTCGTACGCCAGCTTCGTCCAGGCGATCGGGGCCAGGAGGTTGACGCCCAGGATCTTCGCGGCCTGCTCGGTACTGACGTCCAGGACCGGGCCGTACACCGGGTTGATGCCGGTGTTGTTGACCAGGTGGTCGAGCCGCCCGAAGGTCTCGATCGTCCGGGCCACCGTCTCGGCCTGGTGCGCGGGGTCGTCGGCCTTGCCCGCCACGGCGATCGCGTGGTCGGGGCCGCCGAGTTCGCGGACCGCCTCGGCCAGCGGCTCGGCGTTGCGGGCCGTGACGCAGACCTTGGCACCCCGCTCCACCAGCTCCCGGGCGATACCGAGGCCGATGCCCCGGCTGGCTCCGGTGACCACGGCCACCCGGCCCTTCAACGACGGTGCCATCACGAGTCCCTCTCGACGGAGTTCCCAGGAGTACGGGCTGACTAAGCGCTTGCTTAGCATCCAAGCGGCCGCGCACACTGTCAACCACCCGCCGGGACCTGCGGCACCGTCTGGGAGGATTGCCCGCATGACCGACCGAACCTCCGCCGACCTCTGGCCCGCCGACGGCCTGGGCGAGCGCACCGAGGCGGCCCGACGACTGCTGCTCGCGGCGGTCGAGTCCTTCGCCCGGCGCGGCTACCACGCGACCACCACCCGGGACATCGCCACCGCCGCCGGGATGAGCCCGGCCGCGCTCTACATCCACTACTCCTCGAAGTCGGCGCTGCTCTCCGAGATCAGCCGCACCGGCCACCAGGCCACCCTGGACCTGGTGGAGCGGGCCGCGGCCGCCGACGGGCCACCGGCGGAGCAGATGCGCCGACTGGTCGAGGACTTCACCTGCTGGCACGCCCGGGGCCACACGGTCGGACGGATCGTCAACCACGAACTGCACGCGCTGCCGGAGCAGGACTTCGCGGTGGTCGCCGAGCTGCGGCGGCGGATCGAGGAGACCGTCCGCCGGATCATCGAGGACGGGGTGGCGGCCGGCGCGTTCGAGGTGCAGGACGTCCGTACCGCCGCCCGCGCGGTCACCTCGCTCGGCATCGACGTCTCGCGCTGGTACACCGAGCGCAGCAGCGAGACGCCCGAGGAGCTCGGCCGGCGCTACGGCGTGCTGGTGCTGCGGATGCTGGGTGCCGCCGCCTGACCCTCCGACAGAGGCTTCCGCCCTCCCCTCACTTAGGTTAGGCTCCCCTTACCTACCGAGGAGGACGGATGTCCGACAGCCCTGCCCTGCCCCGCCCGGCCGGACCGGCGCCCACCGCCGCCGAACGCGCCCGCACCCTGCTGGAGTTCGGCTCCTCGGTGATCCTCGACGTCCCGGGCATCGACCTGGCCAACCGGCCGGGCGTCCCGCCGCTGGTGCGCTGCGCCGTCCTCCCCGACGGCGCCCTGGCGGTGCTGGCCGCGCACGACTCGCCGCTCTGCCGGATCGCCTCGGTCTCCCGCGCGGAGGAGGTGGCCGCGCTGCTGGAAGCGGTGGACGTCGCCCCGGTCGCGATGCCGCACCGGATCCGCGGCCGGGCCACCGTGCACGGCCGGCTCACCGCGCTCCGGCCGGCCGCGCCGGAGGTGCTGGACGGGCTCTTCCCGGACCGGCCCGCCGGGCAGTACGCGCTGCTCCGCTTCGACCCGGACCACCTCTCGGTCGAGGACCTCTGGGGCGCCGACTGCTGCGTCGACCTGACCGGCTTCGGCCGCACCGCGACCGACCCGCTGGCGGCCGAGGAGGCCACCGTGCTCCAGCACCTCGCCTCGGCGCACGCCGACCGGCTCGCGCAGCTCGGCGCCCAGGCCGTCGACCACCCGGCGGGCCCGGCGGACTGGCCGGAGCACGGCCGGTACGAGGTCCGGCCGGTGGCGCTGGACCGGTTCGGGCTGCGCGTCCGGCTGCTGGCCGGGGACCGGGTGCTGGACGCCCGGTTCGAGTTCCACCGGCCGGTGGCCGGACCGGAGGAGCTGGCCGAGGCGATGCACCGGCTGTTCTCCCAGGTCCGCACGCACTGAGGGCCCGTCAGGCCGGGGTGATCACCGAGAACAGCCCGCCCTCGCGGTCCCGCAGCCGGGCCACCCGTCCGTACGGGGTGTCGGTGGCGGGGCCCTCCGCCGCGCCGCCGAGCTCCAGCGCGCGGCGGACGGCCAGGTCGGTGTCGGCCACCGAGAAGAACACCTCCCAGTGCGAGCCGACGTCCTCGGCCCGCCGCAGGGCCGCCACGCTGCGGTGCTCCGCCCGCAGCACCACCCGCTCGTTCTCGTACCGCACCTCGAACCGCTCCGGGTCGCGCTCGTCCCAGCGGAACACCTCGCCGTAGAACAGCGCCGCCTGGAACGGGTCGCCGGTGCGCAGCTCGATCCAGACCGGCGCGCCGGTCGAGCGGACCCGGGTGTTGCTGCCGAGGGCGCCCTCCCAGATCCCGAACGCCGCCCCGGTCAGGTCCGAGGCCAGCGCCATCCGCCCCGCGTCGAAGGCCAGCGGGCCGATCGCCACGGTGCCGCCGCGCTCCCTGATCCGGGCGGCCGTGTCGTCAGCGCTCTCGGTGCCGAAGTAGCTGGTCCAGGCCACCGGCGGCTGCCACTCCCCCTCGGTGGCCCCGATCCCGGCCACCTCCACCCCGTCCAGCACCACCCGGACGTACGGCCCGAACCCGTGCCGGCCGTCCTGGAAGGACCACCCCAGCAACGGGCCGTAGAACTCCTGGGCCACCGTCAGGTCACGCGCCATCAGACTGACCCAGCACGGCGTGGCCGGCACGCATCGGACGGTCACGGTCTGCTCGCTCATTCGGAGCCCTTCCTTCCGGTCGTGGCGTTCTCACCCTAGGCCGAGCCGCCCGAGGAGGGGTGGTTCGGCTCGCGGCGGGCAGATCCTTCGGGTGTGATGGGGCCGACGAGAGGAGCCGCGATGCGGAACGGGTACGTCGTCGTGGGAGCGGGCCTGGCGGGGGCGAAGGCCGTCGAAACGCTGCGGGCGGAGGGGTTCGACGGGCCGATCACGCTGATCGGGGCCGAGCCCGAGCGGCCGTACGAGCGGCCGCCGCTGTCCAAGGGCTACCTGATGGGGAAGACCGCGCGGGAGAAGATCTACGTCCATCCGGCCGAGTGGTACGCCGAGCAGCGGATCGACCTGCGGCTCGGCACCCGGGTCGGCGCGATCGACCCGGCCGGTCACACCGTCGACCTGGCCGACGGGAGCCGGCTCGGGTACGCCAAGCTGCTGCTCACCACCGGCTCCTCGCCGCGCCGGCTGACCGTCCCCGGCGCGGACGGCGATCAGGTGCTGTACCTGCGGACCGTCCAGGACAGCGAGCGGATCAAGGCGGTGATCCGCCCGGGGGCCCGGATCGTGGTGATCGGCGCGGGCTGGATCGGCCTGGAGACGGCGGCCGCCGCCCGCGAGGCGGGCGCGGAGGTGACCGTGCTGGAGTCGGCCGAGCTGCCGCTGCTGCGGGTGCTCGGCCGGGAGGCGGCCGAGGTGTTCGCCGACCTGCACCGGGCACACGGCGTCGACCTGCGGTTCGGCGTCCAGGTGACCGGGCTGGCCGACGAAGGCGTCCGGCTGGCGGACGGCCCGCCGGTACCGGCCGACGCGGTGGTGGTGGGCATCGGCATCACCCCGAACACCGAGCTGGCCGAGGCGGCCGGGCTGACCGTCGACAACGGCATCCGCACCGACCGGTACCTGGCCACCTCGGCGCCGGACGTCTACGCGGCGGGGGACGTGGCCAACGCCATGCACCCGCTGTACGGCCACCCGATCCGGGTCGAGCACTGGGCCAACGCGCTGCACCAGCCGAGGACGGCCGCGCGGTCGATGCTCGGCCAGGACGCGGTGCACGACCGGGTGCCGTACTTCTTCTCCGACCAGTACGACCTCGGCATGGAGTACACCGGCTACGTGCGGCCGGACGGCTTCGACCGGGTGGTGTTCCGGGGCGACCGGGCGGGTCGCGAGTTCATCGCGTTCTGGCTCTCCGAGGGGCGGGTGCTGGCCGGGATGAACGTCAACGTCTGGGACGTCACCGACCCGATCCGCGAGCTGGTCCGCTCCGGCCGCCGGGTGGACCCGGACGCGCTGGCCGACCCGGCCGTGCCGCTGGACCGGGCCGTCCTGGGCTGACCGGCCGCTCCTGCGGTCCGTCAGCTCGGTCGGCCCCGAGCCCTCGCGCAGCTCGCCGTGCGCCTTGGTGAGCAGTCGCATCGCCGGCTCGTTCAGCGCGCGGGCTGCCGCCACCTTCTCGCAGACCCGCAGCTGTGGGCGGTCGGCGTGGTGCTGGGTGCCGTAGCCGTGCGCCCGCAGTTCGGTGCCGTCGGCGAGCCGGAGCAGCAAAGCCGCCTTGGTCCGGTCACCCTCTTCGGCGAACTCCAGCTCGACGTGCCGGCCGACGCGTGCCCTGGTCATGGTCACCACCACCGCCGCCGGGAGGTCCTGTCCCTCCAGCGTGCTCCCGGAGCCGGGGTGGCGGCCAGGGTCAGTCCGGCCGGGGCGTGCACTCCTCCCGGCCGGTCTCGCGGTGCACCACCCTGGCCGGGCGGTCGGGGCCCCCGGGGACGACCTGCTGAGGACGTCCGCAGCGGGGGCAGATGAGCGGAATCTTGGGCATGGCGTCCTCCTTGCTCTTCAGTGTGCTCCGGACCACTCCCCGCCGGTATTGAACGCGTTCAGGGATGCCGTAGAGTCAGCGGCAGAAGAGCTTTGAACGCGTTCAACAGAGGGGGTGGCCGTCGTGACCGCGCTGGTCGACCTGATCGTGATGCTCGGCATGCTGGTCGTGGTGCCGCTCGGGCTCGGACTGCTCGGCGGGCCGGGCAGCGCCGCGCTGGCCAGGCTCTGGCCGCTCGCCGCGCTGCCCGGCGCCGTCGCGCTCTGGCTGCCGCGCGGGGCCACCGCCACCGCGCTGGCCTCGGTCTACGCGGCCGCCACCGTCGCGCTGGCCGCCCTCGCCCCGGCCCGGCTGGCCCGGCGCCGCTCGCTCGCCCCCGCCGAACTGGCGGCGCTCACCGCGCTGCTCGCCCCCTCGGTGGCCGGGCTCGCCCTGGTCGCCGAACGCTCCGGCACCCGGCTGCTCGGCTTCGACCTCGACATCCTGGCGCTCACCGTGCCGCACTTCCACTTCGCCGGTTTCACCGCCGCGCTGGTGGCCGGGCTGGTCTGCCGCAGCACCCGGAGCCGCCCCGGCCTGGGCCGGGCGGCGGCGCTCAGCGTGCCGGTCGGCACCCTGCTGGTGCTGGCCGGGTACTTCGTCGACGACTGGGCCGAGCTGGTCGGCGCCGTCGTACTGACCGCCGGGATGTGGCTGGTCGGCCTGCTCAGCTGGCAGGAGCTCGCCCGCCGGGCACCCGACCGGCTGACCGGGCTGCTGCTGCGCTGCTCGGCGGCCGTCCTGGTGGTCACCATGCTGCTCGCGCTCTGGTGGGCGCTCGGCGAGGCGACCGGCCTGACCCACCCCACCCTGACCTGGATGGCCGCCACCCACGGCCTCGGCAACGCGCTCGGCTTCGCGCTCTGCGCGCTGCTCGCCTGGCGCCGACTCAAGGAACTGGACCGATGACCGGAACTCGCACCACCACCTTCAACTACCCCGAGGTCGGCGCCACCCGCACCCCCGACCGGCTGCCCGAGGGCTACCACCTCCTCCGCCACCACGAGCTGATCGGCCACGGCCGCGCGGCGCTGGAGGCCGCCGGGGCGATGGTGACCGACTGGCGGATGCACCGGGGCACCGGCGCCACCGTCCGGACCGACGCCCGGGCGGCGGCGCCCGGAGTCCGGCTGACGGTCGGCCTCGGGATCGGGCGGCTGCCGTTCCGGGCACCCGCCGAGGTGGTCTGGACGGTCGCCGAGCCGGACCGGATCGGCTTCGCCTACGGCACCGTGGCGAGCCACCCGGAGCGCGGCGAGGAGTCGTTCATCGTGTCGATGGGCCCCGACCGGTCGGTCTGGTTCACCGTCACCGCGTTCAGCCGCCCCGCCTGCTGGTACACCCGGCTGGCCGGTCCGGTGGTCCCGCTGCTGCAACGGCTGTACGCCCGGCGGCTCGGCCTGGTGCTCCGCCGGGCGGTCACCCGGACCGGCTGAGCACCCCTCAGCCGAGCAACTCCCGGGCGTGGGCGGCGTACCGGACCGAGAAGTACGGGTTGCGGCGCAGCGCCGTCCGGAGCAGCTCGGCGGCCCCGGGCAGACCGAGCGCGTGCTCGATCACCCCGCCGCGGTACGCGCCGAGCGCCCCGGCGCCGCCCGCCTCGGCGGCGAACCGGATCTGCGGCAGCGCCTCCCCGTCCCGCCCGGCCCGGTGCAGCGCCCAGGCCAACTCCTCGGCCACCAGCGGGCTCTGGCGGCGCTGCCACTCCTCGGTCAGCAGCCGGACGGCCTCCGCCGGGTCGCCGTGATCGGCCAGGTAGCGGGCCAGCTGAAGGTCGACCGGGCCGGTGGCCAGCCGGGCCTCGGCCGCCAGGGTGGCCAACTGCTGCTCCGCCTCCGCCCGGTGTCCGTCGCTCAGCAGCAGCTCGGCGTACTCCAGCAGGAACTGCGGCTGCGGCACCCGGGTCACCAGCTCGGCGTACCGGCCCAGCGCCTCCTCGGTCCGGCCCGACGCGGCCGCCGTCCTGGCCAGTCCGAAGGCGGCGAAGTGGTCGTCCGGCTGCACCGCGAGCGCGTGCCGGTAGTGCTGCTCGGCCTGTTCCGGCCGGCCCTGCTCCCAGGCCAGGTCCCCCAGCCGGTGGGCGCTGAACCCCCGTTCGCCCGGCGTGACCGCCAGCTCCAGGGCCCGTTCCAGCGCGAGCACCGCCTCCTCGGTCCGCCCGTGCGTCTCCAGGTCGTACGAGGCGCGGGTGTACGCGGCCGTGGTGGGGGCCAGGTCCAGCAGGCGCTGGGTGGCGGCGGTGGCGGCCGGGAGGTGGCCGAGCTGGAGCTCGGCGTCCGCCAGCACCGCGTACCCGGCCGGCCGGTCGGGGGCCATGCCGGTGGCCCGCAGGCCGAACTCCCGGGCTGCCGCGAACTCGTGGCGGGCGTTGGCGAGCTGGCCGGAGCCGACCTGGGCCAGGTAGTTCCGCTCCGGACCCAGGTCGAGCGAGCGGGCCAGTGCCCGGTCGGCCTCCGCCAGCTGCCCGCTGTCCAGCGTGGTCCTGGCCCGGTCCACCGCCGCCAGCGCCAACTCGGCCCAGGCGGTGGCGTCCTGGGGCCGCTGCCCGGCGGCCAGCCGGGCAGCGGCCAGCCGGTCGGCGGGCGGCGGCGGGGCCACCACCGTCGCCGGGCCCGGGGCCGAGCCGCTCGGACCGAGCGTCAGCAGTCCGGCCGCACCGGCCAGCACCAGCGCGCCCCGGCCGACCGCGCCCGCCAGGCCGTACCGGCGGATCACGGGCCCGCGTGCGGCAGGTTGACGTAGGGGAAGACCGTCGAGGCGGGCTTCGGCTGCCAGTTGAAGGAGGGGGGCGGCAGCAGGTGCGCGGCGGAGCGGTCGGAGGGTTCGCCCTCCAGCATCCGCAGCAGCGGCACGTCGATCTCGTCGTTCAGGCGGCGGCCGTTGGGGTAGCCCTGGAGGTCGCCTGCCAGCACGCCGTACGGGTGCGGGTCGGCGCTGACCGGGGTGGTGAGGTTGAGCCGCAGCTGGTCGGCCCAGCGCAGGGCCGCCGGGTCGGCGTCGGCGTTCATCGCCTGGGTGTTCAGGTCGAGGCCGAACCGGGAGCCGTTGTCCCGGCCGAAGCCGCTGAGGAAGAGCGCCCGGATGTCGGTGCGCGGGCCGGCCGGGGCGGGGAAGCCCTGGGCCGCCTCGATCCGCCGGGGCGGCGCGGGGTCGAGCGCGGCGGCCAGGAACTCCTGTTCCTGCGAGTCGAGTTCGGCCGGGCGGGCGTTGAACCGGTCCTCCGGGCCGCCCGGCTGGGAGAGCCCGGCGAAGGTGCCCCAGAGCGCGAACACGATGTGCGGGTTGCCCAGCCGGCCGATCTGCCGGTAGCTCGCGGCCTGGGTCCGCAGGTCCCTGGCCAGGTCCGCGCCCTCGCGGGAGACGGTGGCCCAGACGCCGACCACCGGGTTGCGCTCCGGGTCGCCGTTCAGGGCGAGTTCGCGCTTGGGGAGCTGGAGCACCAGTGCGCCGACGTTCAGCGCGGAGAGCGGCCCGGCGGCGGGGAGCGCACCCGGCACCGGGCCGATGGTGCCGACGGTGAAGAGGCCGAACACCCGGCTGTCGGCGACGAACGGCTCGGCGATCTGGCCCGCCAGCGTCCGGCCGCCGCCGGGCAGGCTGCGGGTGGCCTCGCTGCGCAGCGCGGCGTAGTCGGGCATCAGCGCCAGACCGGTGTGGGTGGGTGCGGCGGTGCCGTCCGGGATCAGCGTCTCGGTCCGGCCGCCGCGGATCCGCTCCAGGGTGTAACGCTGCTTGAACAGCAGCGAGTTGTCGCGGAGTGAGCGCACCGGGCCGACCGCGATCGGACCGGCCCCGAACAGCCGCCGGTCCTCGTTCCGGAAGGTCCACCGGTAGGTGGTGTCCGGCTGCCCGGTGCCCCGGCCGTCCAGGTGCAGCTCGTACCTGGCCCGGGTGGCGAAGGGGTAGTTCAGCGGCCCGGCGCCCGGGAGCTGGCCGGGCTGGACGTCGACCACGATGGTCACCTGGTCGGGATCGTCCGGACTGGTGAAGGCGAACACGTCGGTGATGTTCGCCTGCCCGTCGGCCAGCACGGCGGGCGAGTCGAAGTGTCCGCCGGCCCGGCTGCGGCCGAGCAACGGGCCGCCCAGCGAGGCGGCGGCCAGGGTGGCGACGGCACCGCCGAGGAACATTCGGCGGCTCGGACGGTGGGCACCGGCGGACATGGCGGCTCCAGGGAGTGCGGTGGACCTGCCCAAATGCCCTTCGTGGCAGCGGCTTTGGGCAGCAAGGGGCCGGCCCGTTGCCCGGACGGCCAGGGCAAACCTAGGCCCGAGTGGATCTTCACGCACTCCACACCCGCCAACTCCCACGGACGGGTCACGCAATTCCTCCGTCCGGCCCAACTTCAGCCGCAGACCGTACCTCTCCAGCGTCATGCGTACACGGATCGACCGGCATCACCGCTAGCCTTCGAGCGCATCCCCCGACCAGCGCCCGTCGGCCCTGACTCGGCGCGCCCGCATGCCCATCACCCCGCTGCGGTCGGCGAGTTGCCCGTCCAGTCAAGGAATCATATGAAACTACGTCAACTCTTCTCGGTGCTCTTCGCGGCGCTGCTGATGACCGTGGCCGCCCCCGGCCCGGCGCAGGCGGCCGGCCCCCCCGCCCGGCCCGTACGTCTCCCCCTGGGGCACCGCGCAGGTCGAGTGGGCACCGAGCTTCCGGGCCCGGCTGGCCGAACAGGCGGTGGAGATCACCCCGATCGCCCCCGTCACCGCGCTGCCGGACGACCGGGGCATCATCAGCGACATCGGCTGGACCTCGGGCGACTACATCGACCTGGAGAACTTCGGCCGGGTGTACTACCCGGGCGGGGTGACCCTCGGCAACCCGCAGACCAACGGCAGTTGGACCATGGACGAGTTCTGGCTGCGGTTCTGGCCGGAGCGCGGCCTCTCCTCCCAACTGGTGGTCAACGGCGTCAAGTCGCCGACCGAGCAGCTGTTCTGCTCGTACACCCTGCGGGACGCCTTCGGCTCCGGCTGGGGCCTCACCTTCGGCGGCGTCCGGACCGCGAAGGTCCCGCTGACCCTGACCGAGGTCGGCGCCGCCACCCTCAACGAGGCGCTCGGCACCTCGTTCTCGGCCGGGGAGCCGTTCGGCGTCCTCTCCGGCACCTTCCGCTACCTCCCCTGACCCGACCCCCTCTTCAGGAGCCCGCACATGCGCGTCTTCCGCAAGCTCGCCATCGCCGCCACCGCCCTCGCCCTGGCCGCCCCGGTCGTCCTGGCCCCGACCGCGCAGGCGTCCGCACCGGCCACCCGAGGCGCCGAGCAGCGCGCCAACCGGATCTACATCTCCCCCTGGGGCAGCGCCCAGGTCCGGGTCAGTGACACCACCAAGGCGTGGCTGATCGCCAACGACATCAAGCTCGGCGCGATCGAGCCGTTCACCCTGGACGCGGACGGGTTCGGCTTCAACATGCCGATCGGCTCCACCGCCGGGGACCACCTGGACGAGAAGGGCCGGATCTTCTACCCCGGCGGGATCACCCTGAAGCAGGAGAGCAGCCAGACCTTCGTCGAGCTGGTGCCGACCTGGATCCGGATCATGCCCCAGCCCGGCTACGCGGCCGGCGTCAAGGTGAACGGGGAGAAGCTCAGCGACGAGACGCTGATCGCCTACACCACCCCGGCCGAGGTGATCGCCAACGGCCGGCCCACCCTGACCGGCTTCAAGCTCGACCGGGTGCCGTTCCACGTCACCGGCGACGCCGCCAAGCTGACCGAGGCGTACTTCGGCGACGCCCTCGCGGAGGACTCGATGTTCGGCACCCTGACCCCGAACTTCGACTACGTGCCCACCAACTAGGCCGGAATAGCACGGCGGACCGGACCGTTGACGTCGACGCAGACCGCACCGGGACGAGAAGGGCAGGAAGGCCGATATGAGCACCGTCGAACTGACCACCGAGAACTTCGACGAGGTGATCGGAGGCGCTGACGACAAGAACTTCGTCTTCATCGACTTCTGGGCCGGCTGGTGCGGCCCCTGCGTACGGTTCGCGCCGGTCTACGAGAAGGCCGCCGAGCGCCACTCCGACATCGTCTTCGCCAAGGTCGACACCGAGGCGCAGCGGGAGCTGGCGGCGGCCTTCGACATCCAGTCGATCCCGACCCTGGCGATCATCCGGGACGGCACGCTGGTCTTCTCCCAGGCGGGTGCGCTGCCCGCACCGGTGCTGGAGGACCTGATCGGCAAGGCCCGCGAGCTGGACATGGACGAGGTCCGGGCCAAGGTCGCGGCGGAGAAGGCGGAGACGGCCGAGAAGGCCGAGCAGCACTAGGCCACCGCGAGGAACGTGGGCGGGCCCGGGGACGAGACCGGGCCCGCCCTCCGCCTGCCCGGAGCATTCAGACCCGGGCGGCCAGCCCGTCCAGCAGCAGCCCGAGCGCCAGCTCGAAGCCGCGCTCGTCCAGTCCGCCGCCCCGGGCGGCCGACTCCGTGAGCGCCTCGGCCAGGGCCGGGTACTCCGGACGGTACTCCTCGGCGGGGCGGGCGAACCCGGCGGTGAAGGTCTCCAGCGCGGAGCCGAGCACCAGGTAGTCCAGCGCGGCCGCCGCCTCCGCCGCGTCGGCCGGCCCCAGGCCGGCCCGACCTAGCGCGGCCAACAGTGCTTCGTAGCCCAGCAGTTGGCGGTCGGCCTCGACCCGGCGGCGGGCCAGCAGGGCGATCGTGTTGGGGTGCCGGCGGAAGACCGCACGGTAGCCCCGGGCGTACCCGGCGATGCCGTCCCGCCACTGCGGGTCGGCCAGCGGGGCGAGGTCGATCTCGGCGTTGACCAGCTCGGCGAGCGAGTCGAGCAGCTCGTCCTTCCCGGCCACGTGGTTGTAGAGCGAGGCGGCCTTGACCCCGAGCCGCTCGGCCAGCGCCCGCATGGTGAGGCCGTCCGGACCGGTCTCGTCCACCACGGCGAGCGCCGCCCTGGCGATGATCTCCCTGCTCAGCAGTGCCCTGCTGGGTCTCCCCACGTCCCCGCCCTCCGCCCGTGCCGTCGCCCGCACCGGCGTCCGTCCGCCGGTCCGGCCACGTTACAGCCTGCCGCCGGGCGGCTTCGGGGCGCAGGCGGCGCCCGCCCGGAGCGCGGCGGGGGTCGTGACGGGGGTCGTGGCGGAAATTCGGTTGACCCGGCCAACCGGCGGCGCTGCACTGTGCCAGGCAGCACGCGTCGTGGTGCCGGTGTTCCCGGGGAGGCAGCAGCAGCGATGGAAATCCGTCCCATCACCGACCAGGACCTCGACGTCTTCGTCGACACGCTCCACACCGCGTTCGGGCGCTTCCCGGAGACCCCGGCCGAGGGCGGTGGCGGGCTCTGGTGGTCGGCGCTCGAAGCGGACCGCTGCCTGCTCGCCGTGACGGCGGACGGCCGGCCCGTCGGCACCGCCGGGGCGTACCCGTTCGAACTCACCCTGCCCGGTGGGGCCTTGGCCCCGGTCTCCGGGGTGACCGCGGTCGGCGTGCTCCCGTCGCACCGACGCCGGGGCGTGCTCAGCGCGATGATGCGGCATCAGCTCGGCGAGCTGCGGGCCCGCGGGGAGTTCCTCTCCGTCCTGCTGGCCTCCGAGGCGCTGATCTACCGTCGGTTCGGCTACGGCCCGGCCACCTACACGGCACGGATCACGGTGCCGCGCCTGGACGGCGCGTTCGCCGCGCCCCGGGCGCGCGGAGCGGGCGACGCACCGGCGGCCGGCTCGGTGGAGGTGCTCCGCCGCAGCGAGTGCGGCGAGCTCCTCGAGGCGATCTACGACCGGTACCGCCGCGCGCAGCCCGGCGCGCTGTCCCGGCCGCACCGCTGGTGGCGCCTGGGCGCGGGACAGCCCCCGGTCTCCTCGGCGCCGCGCCACGTCGCCGTCCACCGCGACGCCGACGGCGTCCCGGACGGGTACGCCAGCTACTCGCTCGGCGACGGCGGCACCTTGACGGTCGACGAGACCATCGCCACCGATGACGCGGCCGGCACCGCCCTGACCCGGTTCGCGCTCGACCACGACCTGGTCACCCGGGTGGTGTTCAAGCACCTCCCGCCCGGGCACCCGCTGCGCTGGCAGCTCACCGACTTCCGGGCCGCCGAGGTCGGCAACGACACCGACTGGCTCTGGGTGCGCCTGCTGGACGTGCCGCGCGCGCTCACCGCCCGCGACTGGGCCACGGACGGCGAGCTCGTCCTCGACGTCGACGACCCGTTCCTCGGCGAGCACGGCCGCTACCTGCTGACCGTCCGGGACGGCAAGGCCGACTGCGTCCCGACCGACCGGGAGCCCGACCTGACCCTGGACGTGAGCGACCTCGGCTCGGTCTACCTCGGCGGCACCGCCCCGAGCACGCTCGTCCGGGCCGGACACGTCCGGGCCCACCACCCGGGCTCGGCCGCCCTCGCCGACGCCCTGTTCCGCGCCGAGCGCACGCCGCACTGCCTGCACTGGTTCTGACCCCGTTCCGACCGCACCCGCGCCGACATGAAGCGGCCGAACCGGGGCAGCCGAACCGGTGAGGACACGTCGGCCCGGGAGCGGCCCGGGGCGGCGCGCGAGTGGAATGGGATCCGTATGAGCGGCATGGAGATCTGGCAGTTCCGTTCCACCTCCGGCCACATCGCCGGGGGTGATCTGATCGGCTTCCACGTGGAGGCGACGGACGGCCACATCGGCAAGATCGACAAGCTCTCCGAGCAGGCCGAACACTCCTACCTGGTGGTCGACACCGGCCCGTGGATCTTCGGCAAGTACGTTCTGCTGCCGGCCGGGACCGTGGTCCGGGTCGACGAGGCGGCCCGGAAGGTCCACGTCGACCGCACCAGGGACGAGATCAAGGGTGGCCCCGAGTTCGACGGGCAGCACCACGAGGTCGACCCCCACTACCGGGAGCGGTTCGCCACCTACTACGGCCCGTTCCACGGCGAGCCGATGCCCTGACCCGCCGTCATGCCATCGCCCGCGTCGGGCCGCCACCGTCCGGCAGCCCGACGACACCTGCGCAGCCGGCCGCATCGACCCCACCAGGGAGCACCCCGATGAACCGTTCCGTCCCGCCCCAGCTCTCCACCGCCGAACTGGCCTCCGAAGCCGCGGAGTTGATCCGCGCCGCCGGGCTGGCCGCCCAGCCCGGCGGCCCACCCGGCCTGCTCCACCTCGCCGACGCGGCGCACGTGGTCGGCGCGCTGGCCGGCCTGACCGCCCGGCTCCCCGAACTGCTCGACCAGGTCGCCGCCTTCCTGAGCAGCGAACAGGCGACCGGCCGGATCGGCCCGCAGCCCACCCGGAACGACCACGCCGGTGCGGAGTTCGACGCCATCCGGCTGGCCCGCGACGCCCGCGAGCACCTCTACGAGGCGGGCCGCACCGCCGCCCTCCTCGCCGAGTCGGTCGCGGCAGCCAGCACCGCCCTCTCCCCCATGGGAGCCACCCGCACGGCGGGCGGTCCGACCACCCCGCACGTCTGACTTCCTGAGGCGTCGGGGCGATCCGCTCGCCCAGGCGCCCGACCCGTTCGCGGGCGACGGCCCCGCGTTCGGCCGACCGCTGCGGAAGCGCATCCGCCGTGGTCCTCCCCGTGACGTACTGACACCCTCTGCGGTGCATCATGTCGGTTCGGGCGGAGGAAATCTGACGGAACGTCACATGCGCAGCGGTCAGGGCGGGTGCACCCCCGGGGGCGAGGGCCGGCCGACCGGCCTGCTCACCCGACCGGCCGTCGGCGCAGCCTTCCCTGCCGGACGCGGTCGACCACGGGCGCGGCGCGACCGGCGAGCCGGCCGAGACCGTAGCCGGCGGCGGTGCCGAGGACGGCCCCGAGCACGACGTCCTGCGGGTAGTGCACGCCGACCAGCACCCGGGAGGCACCCATCGCGACGGCCAGCAGCAGCGCGAGCCCGCCCAGGCGGCGGTCGACCTGCCACAGGACGGCCGCGCCCGCGAAGACGATGACGGTGTGGTTGCTGGGCAGCGACCAGTCACCGGCGCCGGGGCAGGCTTCGAGGGTCCGCCCCGCGTCCAGCACCTGGCACGGCCGTGGCTCACGCAGCACCGACTTGAGGAGCGTGTCGGCGGCGAACGCCAGCGCGACCGCCGGCGGGGCGGCCAGGGCCCGCGCCAACACCGCGCTGTCGGCCCGGCGGGCGCGCCACCAGGCGGCGGTCATCAGCACCGCCAGCAGGACCACGCCGTAGGCGGAGAACGCCGCGACGGCGTGCTGTACCGGTACGGGCAGGTGCTGGGCCCAGTGGTCGATCCGCAGGTACAGGCCGCCGCCGAGCGGACGGCCGTCCAGGGCGAGCGCGCGCACGGGGCCGGTCACCGCGCCCTGACCTGGCGGCGGGAGCGCAGCACCTCCAGCAGGAGGGGCAGCAGGGAGACGGCGACGACCACCGCGATGATCGGCAGCAGGTAGCGGTCGACGTTCGGGACCGAGGACCCGAGTGCGTAGCCGCTCAGCACCAGACCGACCGTCCACACCAGGCCGCCGACGACCTGCCAGAGGGTGAAGGTCCGGGCGCTGACGCCGAGCGCGCCGGCCAGCGGGTTGAGCACGGTGCGCACGACCGGGACGAAGCGGGCGAGCACCACGGCCTTGCCGTGGCCGTACCGGTCGAGAATCTCCTCGGCGCGCCGGGTGCCTTCGTGCAGGTGCTTGCTGCGGGAGCGGGCGAGCAGGGCGCGCCCGCCGCGGCGTCCGATCAGGTAGCCGACCTGGGCGCCGGTGAGGGCGCCGACCACGGCGGCGGCGAGGACCTGGCCGAGGTGGAGGTGGGGGCCGCTGTGCGCGCCGGTGGTGCAGAGCAGACCGGCGGTGAACAGCAGCGAGTCGCCGGGCAGGAAGAACCCGACGAGCAGCCCGGTCTCGGCGAACATGACCACGGCGATGCCCAGTGCGCCGAACGCGGCCAGCAGCGAACCCGCGTCCAGCGGGTTCAGGGCCAGCAGGGTGGAGGAGGAGAGCATCGTGAGGCGCCTTTCCGGATGGGACGGTGCGGCCGGTGACACGTCCTGCGGTGGTGCGCGGCATCGTGCCGGGGCCGTCGTGTCCAGCATGACCGGGTCGGGCTGAAGGGTTCCTGAAGACCTGAAGGCGTCTTCAGCTCCCGCCGTCGGCCACCTGACACCCTGGGGGTATGCGCGTACTGGTGGTGGAGGACGAACGGCGGCTGGCCCTGGCGATCAAACACGGGCTGGAGGTCGAGGGCTTCAGCGTCGACATCGTGCACGACGGCCTCTCCGGGCTGGCCCGCGCCACCGACCACGCCTACGACGTGATCATCCTCGACATCATGCTCCCCGGCCTCAACGGCTACCGGGTCTGCTCCCGCCTACGGGCCGCCGGGAGCGACGCGGGCATCCTGATGCTCACCGCCAAGGACGGCGAGTGGGACGAGGCCGAGGCGCTGGACACCGGCGCGGACGACTACCTCTCGAAGCCGTTCTCCTTCGTCGTCCTGGTCGCCCGCCTCAAGGCACTCGCCCGCCGCATCGGCTCCCGCGCACCGCGCCGCACCGTCCTCGGCGACCTGGTGGTGGACTCCGCCGCGCGGACCTGCACCCGTGCCGGTACGCCGATCGCCCTGACGCCCCGTGAGTTCGCGCTGCTCGACCAGCTCGCCCGCCAGGCCGGTGAGGTGGTCTCCAAGCGGGACATCCTCGAATTCTGGGACAGCGACCCCGACGGCGACCCGAACACCGTCGAGGTGCACATCAGTGCCCTGCGCCGGAAGATCGACGCTCCGTTCGGACGCTCCGCCGTCCAGACCGCGCGCGGGGCCGGCTACCGGCTGGCGGCCGACGGTGGCTGACGACCCGGCGGGGCTCCGCGCCGTCCGGCGCATCGTGCACCGGATCTCGGAGCGGGCCCGGCGCAGTCCGCGCGCCGCCGCAGCCCTGCGCCGGCTCGCCCCGCGGTCGGTCCGGACCCGCACCACGATCGCGGCCTGCCTGGGCGTCGCCGTGGTCCTGCTGGTCGCCTCCGCGGCCGTGCTGGTCCTGCTCCGCGTCAACCTGGAGCGCACCGTCGAGGCGGGGGCCAGGGAGCAGGCGCAGGTGGTGGCCGGGATCGCCGCCGACGGACATCTTCCCGACCAGCTCCCGCTCGGCCACGGCACCGACTTCATCCAGGTCACCGACGCCGCCGGCACCGTCATCGCCGCCAGCCAGAACCTGGCGGGCCGCCCCGCCCTCACCCCGGCCGACGGCGCGGACGGCCATGACGTCTTCGACCTCGCCGGGCTCGGCGACGAGCACCACCAACGCGTCGCCACCCTGACCACCGGCACCCCGACCGGCCCCGTCACCATCCGGGTCGGCGCGTCCCTGCACACCGCCGACACCGCCGAGGACCTCACCACCGCCGCCCTCGCCGCACTCAGCGCCCTGCTGATCGCCACGGTCGGCGCGGTCACCTGGCGGGCGACCGGCCGTGCCCTGCGCCCCGTCGAGTCGATCCGTGCCGAGGTGGCAGCCATCGGCGACCGCGACCTCGACCGTCGCGTCCCCGATCCGGGCAGCGACGACGAGATCGCCCGGCTCGCCCACACCATGAACGGCATGCTCGACCGCCTCGAAGGCGCCGGCATCCGCCAGCGCCGCTTCATCGCGGACGCCTCCCACGAACTGCGCAGCCCGCTGGCCGTCCTGCGCACCCAGCTCGAGGTCGCCCACACCCATCCCGACCCGGCGGTGCGCGCGGACATGGTCGCCGGAGCCCTCCAGGACACCGACCGCCTCCAGTCCCTCGCGGCCGATCTGCTGCTCCTCGCCCGCCTGGACGCCGCCGGCCACGACGGCCGCTCGGAGCCGGTCGACCTCGCCGACCTGGTCGGCACCGCCGCCACCCGGGCCGGGCAGCGCCCCGGGATCACGCTCGACCTGGCAGACCGGCCGATCGTCACCGGCAACCCGCTGTGGCTCGGCCGGCTGCTCACCAACCTCCTCGACAACGCCGGGCGCCACGCCCGCAGCCGCGTCACCGTGCACCTCTCGTTCGACCCGCAGACCGCGCAGGCCGTCCTGGACGTCGGCAACGACGGCCCCGCCATCGATCCCGCCGACCGCGAGAAGGTCTTCGAGCGGTTCACCCGTCTCGACCACGCCCGCAGCCGCGACGACGGCGGCACCGGCCTCGGTCTCCCCATCGCCCGCGACATCGCCGCCCTCCACGGCGGCACCCTGACCGTCCTCGGCACCCCGGACGGCTGTACGTTCCGCACCCGCCTGCCCGCCCACCTCCAGCCGGAGCCGTTCCGGGCGACCCCGCTCGGTGCTCCGCCCGGAGACCCGTAAGGTTTGCTTAGGCATACCTAATCAACAGCCCGAGGGCACCCGGGCGGGGACATCGGCAGGGCGGGGAGCGCAATGGAGCACGGCAGCCAGGGGGCCAGGCGCCCGCACGGCGAACTGGTCGCGGACGTGCTGGCGCTGCTCTGGGCGGCCGACGGCCCGATGACGCCCCAGCAGGTCAACGCGGCGCTCGACCGGAACCTGGCCAGGACCACGGTCACCACCATCCTGATCCGCCTGCACGAGAAGGGCACCCTGGTCCGGGTGCGCTCGGGGCGCGGCTTCGCCTACTCGGCGGCCGACGACGCCGCCGGGCTCGCCGCCGGCCGGATGCGCCGCGAGCTCGACGGCGAGGCCGACCGGGACCTGGTGCTCAAGCGGTTCGTCTCTGCCCTCTCCGAGGGGGACGAGGACGTCCTGCGCCTCCTCCTCCAGCAGTCCGGGACGCCCGAGGACGGCGGATGACCCTCGCCCTGCTGCTCGTCCTGCCGGCCCTGGTGTTTCCCTGGGGCGCGGCGGCGGCAGCCCGTCGGCTCGCCGCCGTCCTCCCTCCGCGCGAGGCGTGCGCCGCGCTCACCGGGACCGGGGTGCTCGCCGCCGGTGGCACCGGGGCGGCGCTGTTCGGGCTCGCCCAGGTCCCGTTCCTGGCCGGCCTCGAACAGCTCTCGCTGACCCAGGTGGCGACCGAGTGGCCGGCCGCCGTCCCCGTCGCCTGCCTCGCCGCGGCGGTGCTGGCGACCCAGCTGCTCCTGGTGGCACGCCGCTGGATCGAGCACCGCGCGCTGCTCGCCCGCGCCTGGGCAGCCACCGCCGAAGCCGAGGCCGCCGACGACCTGCTGGTGCTCCCGGGCGAGAGCCCCGACGCCTTCGCCCTGCCCGGCCGGCGGCGCAACACCGGACGCGTGGTGGTGACCAGGGGCATGCTCCAAGCGCTCAGCGCGGAGGAGCGCGAGGTCCTGCTGGCCCACGAGCGCGCCCACCTGACGGGCCGTCACCACCTGCTGTCCGTCACCGTGTACCTGGCCACCGCCGTCCACCCGGCCCTGCGCTCCCTGCGCCCGGCGCTGGACTTCCACCTGGAGCGCTGGGCGGACGAGGCGGCCGCCGCATCGGTGGGCGACCGCCGCCTGGCCGCGACCGCCATCGCCCGGGCGGCCCTTGCCGGGGCCTCGGCCGCCCGGCAGCGCCGAGATCCGCTGCTGGCGATGGCCACCGGACCGGTGCCGGAACGCGTCGCGGCCCTGCTCGGGCCGGCGCCCACCCGTCCCACTGCGCGCGGCGCCCGGGCCGCGGCCCTGGGGCTGACCCTGGCGGTGGTCGCCTCCGCCCTGGTGGCATCGGGGCTGGCGTACGGGTTGCACGAGTACGTGGAACTGGCCGCCGAGGCGATCCGCGGGCGCTGACCGAGCCGCACGCGACGGCTGACCGGGCCGGGGCCGCAGCCGCCGATCACACCGTTGCAGGTACCTCGACGCCCGGGTGGCACCACCCTGCCCACCGGGCCCGCCCGAGCTCGGGGCTTTCGACCGGAGCGCCTCTCGGCACCGGACCGGTCGGCCGCAGGACCGGCTGCCGGTGGTCCCGGTGACACCGGTGGTCGGCGGGCGACGAAAAGTATCAGTCGAGTGTCGACCCCTTCCGTACTCCCCGGTCAGCGGCTACCGTCCCCGACTAACAAAGTTAGTTTTATGACGGCAAGGTGGCCCCCCGATGACCGAGAGAACCGTCCCCTCCTCCGACGCCGAGCGGCTGGCCGCCCTCGGCTACCGCCAGGAGCTGCGCCGCAGCCTCGGCGTGCTCGGCAACATCTCGATGGGCTTCGCCGTGGTCTCCCCGGTGGTGGGCCTCTACGCGGTGGCCCAGGTCGGCATGAGCATCCGGGGCGGTGCCTGGGTCTGGGCCCTGCCGGTCTGCCTGCTCGGCCAGCTGCTGGTGGTCGCGGTGTACTCCGAGCTCGCCTCGCAGTGGCCGCTGGCCGGCGGTGCGTACCAGTGGGCCCGGCGGCTGGTCGGACCCGGCTTCGCCTGGATGAGCGGCTGGCTCTGGCAGTTCGCGGTGATGTTCGCCAACACCACGGTCGCCTACCTGGCCGCCCCCTGGCTGTTCGCGCTGGTCGGGGCCACCCCCACGCCGGCCGGACTGGTGCTGGTGGCCGCCGGGTTCATGCTCTGCTGCACGCTGGTCAACGCGTACGGGATCAACCTGCTGCGCTGGTTCGTCTCGGCCGGGATCGCGGCCGAACTGATCGCCTCGGTGCTGGTCGGCCTGGCCCTGCTGCTGTTCTTCCGGCAGCACGGCTTCGCCCTGCTCACCGACAGCCTGGACGCCTCCGCCGTCACCGGGACTGGCGGGCTCGGCTCGCTGCTGGCCGTGATCGCGGTCGGCGGCTGGGCCTTCATCGGCTTCGACGCCTGCGTCTCCACCGCGGAGGAGACCAAGGACGCCGCCCGCCAGGTGCCGCGCGCGATGCGCTGGGCGCTGCTCAGCGTCGGCGTGGTGGTGATCCTGAACGCCGTCTCGGTGGTGCTCGCCCACCCCGACCCGGCCGCCGTGGTCTCCGGTGCGGACCTCGACCCGGTCACCACCGCCGTGGTGACCGGCTTCGGCGACTGGGCGGCCAAGCCGTTCGTCCTGGTGGTCGTGGTCAGCTTCACCGCCTGTCTGATGGCCTCCCAGGGCGGGGCCGCCCGTGGCCTCTACTCGCTCGCCCGGGACGGCGTCTTCCCGTTCTCCCGCCAGGTCCGCAGGGTGAACCGGCGGCAGGCCCCGATCGGCGGGCTGGTCGCCGCCACCCTGGTCAGCGCCGCCGCGCTGCCGCTCGGCCTGGAGTCCACCGCGATCGGCAGCCTGATCACCTTCGGCAGCGCGGCCACCTTCCTGCCGTTCTTCCTGCTCAGCGTGGCCGCCCTGACCGCCAGGCTGCGCGGCAGCTGGCGCCCGGCCGGCGCGCTCTCGCTCGGCCGCTGGGGCACCCCGGTGAACCTGCTCGCCGTGCTCTGGACCGGCTTCGAGGTGGTCAACATCTGCTGGCCGCGCGCCGTCCTGGTGCCGCCGGGCGCCCCCTGGTACCAGGTCTGGGCCGCCCTGCTCGGGGTCGGGCTGGTCACCCTGGCCGGCTTCGGCTACCTGCTGGTGCGCCGGCCCCAGCGCCTGATGACCGGTCAGCCCGACCCCGTGACGGCCTGACGGTCACTGCTGCCAGGACCGCCAGAGCGCCGCGTACGGACCGTCGGCGGCGACCAGTTCGTGGTGGCTGCCGAGCTCGGTGAGCCGGCCGCCCTCCATCACCGCGACCCGGTCGGCGTCGTGCGCGGTGTGCAGCCGGTGGGCCACCGCGATCACCGTCCGGCCCGCCAGTACGGCGGCCAGCGCCCGCTCGGTGGCCCGGGCGGCGGTCGGGTCCAGCAGCGCGGTCGCCTCGTCCAGGATCAGCGTGTGCGGATCGGCCAACACCACCCGGGCCAGCGCGAGTTGCTGCGCCTCGGCACCGCCGAGCCGGTGGCCGGCCGAGCCGAGGTCGGTGTCCAGACCGTCCGGCAGCGGGTGCGTCCAGCCCACCGCGTCCAGCGCGGCCAGCAGGTCGCCGTCCCCGGCCTCGGGGGCGGCGATCCGCAGGTTGTCCCGGACGGTACCGAGGAAGACGTGGTGCTCCTGGGTGACCAGCACCACCTGGCGGCGCAGCGCCTCCGGGTCGAGGTCGGCGATCGGCACCCCGCCGACCGTCACCCGGCCGGTGCGCGGCCGGTCCATCCCGGCCAGCAGCCGGCTCAGCGTGCTCTTGCCGGAACCGGACGGGCCCACCACGGCCAGCCGTTCGCCCGGACGGACCGTCAGCTCCACCCCGTGCAGCACGTCCGGGCCGCCGTCGTAGCCGTAGCGGACGTCGCTGACCTCGATCCGGTCGTCCACCGGCGTCCCGGCGCCGCCGGCCCCGGCCCGGGGCGCACCGGCGATCCCCTCCACCCGGGCGAACGAGGCGCCGCTGCTCTGGAGTTGCTCGACCTGGAGCAGCACCACGTCCAGCGGGTCGGCCAGCCGGCGCAGGTACATCGCGGTGGCCACCACCGAGCCCAGGCTGAGCACGCCGTGCGCGTGCAGCGGGCCGCCGATCAGCAGCACGATGGCCACCGGGACCAGGTAGGAGGCGTCGATCACCGGAAAGAACACGCTGCGCAGGAAGAGTGTCCGCAGCCGGGCCCGCCGGGCGGTGGCGATCGCCCGCTCGGTCGCCTCGGTCCGGCGCTGCTGGAGGCCGAGCGCGTCCACCGTCCTGGCCCCGGCGGCGGTGGCGGCCAGCACCTCGGCGACCACGGAGTTGGCCGCGCCCTCGGCCAGGTAGGCGGTGCGGGCCCGGCGCAGGTACCAGCGGGTGCCGAACCAGAGGCCGGCCAGCCCGAGGGTGCCGCAGGCGCCGAGCAGCGGGTTGATCACGAAGACCGCGCCGAGGATGAACAGCACCTCCAGTGCGGCGATGAAGACCCGGGGCGCGGAGTCCCGCAGGGTGGTGCCGACCTCCGCCACGTCGGTGGTGCCACGGGCCGTCAGATCGCCGGTGCCCGCCCGCTCCACCACGGTCGGCGGCAGGTCGAGGGCCCGCTCGACGAACTGCTCCCGGACCCGGGCGGAGGTCCGCTCGCCGATCCGGTGGCCGAGGTAGCGGGCCTGCCGGGTAAGCAGCAGTTGCAGCACGGCGCAGACCACCACCGCCCCGGCCAGCCGGTCCACGGTGGCGACGGTCGCACCGGAGCCGACGCCGTCGATGATCCGGCCGAGCAGCGCGGGGCCGGCCAGCCCGGCGGCGGCGGCCAGCACGTTCAGCGCCAGCACCCAGGCCAGCGCCCGGCGGTCCTGCCGGATCAGACCCCGGGCGGCGCGGCGCACCTCGGGCACGCCCGCGACCGGGAGTTGGTGCGCGGTGCCGGTGGCTGCGGTGGTCATCGGACGGCCTCCTCGGCGGTACGCGGATCGGGCAGCTCGGCGGCGGCCTCGGTGACAGGCTCGGTGACGGGCTCGGCGGAGGTCTCCTCCCGGGTGACCAGGGCCCGGTAGCCCGGGTGGTCGCGGAGCAGCTCGCGGTGCGGCCCGGTCGCCGCCACCCGGCCGTCCACCAGGTGCACGACGGTGTCGGCCCGGTCCAGCAGCAGCGGTGAGGTGCTGCTGACCAGGGTGGTCCGGCCAGCCCGGAAGGCCCGCAGCCCGGCGGCCATCGCCGCCTCGGTGTGCGAGTCGACGGCCGAGGTCGGCTCGACCGCGAGCAGGATCTCCGGGTCGGCCAGCAGCGCCCGGGCCAGCCGCAGCCGCTGCCGCTGACCACCCGACAGGTTGCGGCCCTCGGCGTCCACCGGCGATTCGAGCCCGGCGGGCAGCCCGCGCAGCACGTCCAGCGCGGCCGCCGCCTCGAGCGCCTCCAGCAGCGCCTGGTCGGCCGGCTCCTGCCGGCCGCCGAGCAGCTCCCGGAGCGACCCGGCGAACAGGGCCGCCTCGTTGTCGGCGAGCACGATCCGCTCGCGCACGGTCGCCAGCTCGATCCGGTCCAGCCGGGCGGCGCCCCAGGTGGGCCCGTCCTCGGCGGTGTCGGCGAACCGGGCCAGCCGGTCGATCACCGCGGCGGCGTCGCCGGGACGGGCACAGGCCAGCACGGTGAACCGGCCGGGGATCACCTCGACCCCGGAGCCGGGGTCGACCAGCGGCTCGGCCCCGTCCGGCGCCGGGACGCCCGAGCCGGCCGGACGGGGCGTCAGAGCGAGGAAACGCACCGTACGGCGGGCCGCCACCAGGGCCCGGCTGAGGTCCTGGCCGCCCTCGATCATGAACCAGACCGGTATGTTCAGCGCCGCCGTGTACCCGTACACCGCGACCAACTGCCCGACCGTGATGCTCCCCTGCGCCGCCAGCCGGGCGGCCGCCCAGGTCACCACGGCCAGGAACAGGATCGGCAGCCCGGCCCCGAGCGACTGGATCCAGCTGGTCACCGCGCCGACCCGGTAGCCGTCCGCCAGCAGCTGCTGCGAGTCCTGCCGGTACCTGGCCGCGTACACGTCCTTGCCGCCCAGCCCGTGCAGCACCCGCAGGCCGCCGACCAGGTCCTCGAACCGGCCGGCCAGCCGGCCCTGCCGTTCCCGGTACCGGGACTCGGCGCCCTGGAGCCGGCCGAGCAACGGCCCGATCAGCAGCGCGAGCAGCGGCACACCGAGCAGCACCAGCACCGCCAGCAGCGGGGAGATGGCCAGCAGCAGCGCCGCGACCACCAGGTACGCGAGCACCGCGCCGACGCCCGGGCCGGTCATGGTCAGGGTCGCGCTCATCCGCTGCACGTCCGCCACGCCGATGGTGACCACCTCACCGGCGGCGGTCTTCCCGGACAGCACCGAGCCGAGCCGGACGGCTTGCCTGATCACCACCCTGACGGTGCGGAAGGTGGCGTCCATCCGGACCTTGGTCATCGTGCGGTGCCTGGCCACGCCGATCAGCGCGGTGGTCGTGCCGACCGCCACCAACGCCAGCGACCAGCCGACCAGCGCGCCCGGCCGCCCGGCCTTCAGCCCATCGTCGACCGCCCTGGACAGCAGGTAGGACGGGAGGATCAACCCCAGCATCCAGAGCGTGCCGAACACCGCACCGGCCGCCACCCGGCCGCGCTGACTGGCAGCCAGCCACCAGAGGTACCGTCCGGCACTGCGCACGTCCGGCTCGCCCGGATCCTGATTCAGCTGGGTCACCGCCGTACCCTAACCGCCGGGCCCGCCGCCGGGCCGCCGAATTCTCGGCCGCCGAGGTGGCCCGCCGCCCTGGTGGGAGGCGCCCGGGTCACCCCCGGTGCGGGCGGGCACCGTCCGCGACACGCCGGGTCAGGCACTGGCGGCCCGTGCCGCACCGGGCGCAGGATGGGCCCGGTACCGGCCGGTCGAGCGAGAGCGTGAAGCGATGAGCCCCAAGCCCGAGCAGTACGACGTGGTGGTCCTCGGCGGAGGTCCGACCGGCGAGAACCTGGCCGACCGGGCCAAGGCCGCCGGGTTGAGCACCGTTCTGGTGGAGAGTCAGCTGATCGGCGGCGAGTGCTCGTACTGGGCCTGCATGCCGAGCAAGGCGCTGCTCCGCCCCTGGCTGGCGCTGGCGCACGCCCGGGCCCTGCCGGGCACCCGGCAGGCCGTCACCGGGGAGCTGGACGCGGCCGCCGTGCTGGCCCGCCGGGACGAGTTCACCTGGCACTGGCACGACGACAGCCAGGTCGAGTGGCTCCGCTCCACCGGGATCGACCTGGTCCGGGGCCACGGCCGGCTGGCCGGTGAGCGGTCCGTCCTGGTGGACGGCGAACGGCTGCTGACGGCCCGGCACGCGGTGGCGGTCTGCACCGGCACCCGGGCCGGCCTGCCCGAGGTGCCGGGGCTCGCCGAGGCCCGCCCGTGGACCAGCCGGGACGCCACCAGCGCGGCCAAGGTGCCGGGACGGCTCGCGGTGGTCGGCGGCGGCGTGGTGGCGGTCGAGATGGCCACCGCCTGGCAGGGATTGGGCTCCCGGGTGACCCTGCTGGTGCGCGGCGGCGGTCTGCTGGACCGGATGGAGCCGTTCGCCGGCGAGCTGGTCGCGGCAGGGCTGACCGCTGCCGGGGTGGACGTCCGCTTCGGCGCCGACGTCACCCGGCTGGCCCGGACCGGCGGCGAGGTGACGCTCACCCTCGGGGACGGCGGCACGGTGGTCGCCGACGAGGTGCTGTACGCGACCGGGCGGGTGCCGCGCACCGACGACATCGGTCTGGAGACCGTCGGGCTGACACCCGGGTCCTGGCTGGACGTGGACGACTCCTGCCTGGTGCGGGCGGTCGAGGGCGACTGGCTGTACGCCGCCGGGGACGTCAACCACCGGGCGCTGCTGACCCACCAGGGCAAGTACCAGGCCCGGATCGCCGGGGCCGCGATCGGCGCCCGGGCGGCCGGCTCGGCCGTCGACACCTCGCGCTGGGGCCCGCACGCCGCCACCGCCGACACCGCCGGGGCGCCCCAGGTGGTGTTCACCGAACCGGAGGCGGCCGCGGTCGGCCTGAGCCTGGCCGAGGCGGAGCGGGCCGGGCTGCGGGTCCGCGCGGTGGACCAGGAGATCGGCAACGTGGCGGGCGCCTCGCTGTACGGCGACGACTACCGGGGCACCGCCCGGCTGGTGGTCGACCTGGACCGGGACGTGATCGTCGGCGCCACCTTCGTCGGCCCCGCCGTCGCCGAGCTGCTGCACTCCGCCACCGTCGCCGTGGTGGGCGAGGTGCCGATCGCCCGGCTCTGGCACGCGGTTCCCGCTTATCCGACCATCAGCGAGGTCTGGCTGCGGCTGCTGGAGAGCCTGCGGGGCTGACCGTTCGCTCGCAGGCGGGAAAAAGCACGTACACGCAGGACTTGACGGTGGTTCGTGTGCTACTCAAGGGAACTGTCGGAACTCGACGCCGAGTTGACACTCCTGGAGGAGCACACGATGCACCAGCCGGACGAGGCCACGTCCCGTCGTTCCTTTCTGGGCCTGGCCGGCGCGGCCGCCGCGGGCTCGGCCACCCTGCTGCAGGTCATGACGGGAGCCGTCCCGGCCACGGCGGCCACCGCCACCGACGGGCTGACCGCACCGGCCTCCCAGGTCGGCGCCGGCCGGACGGTGGCGGTCCTCGGGGCCGGTCCGGCCAGCCTGGCGGCGGCGCTCCGGTTCACCGAGGCCGGGTACCAGGTGCCCGACACCGGGGAGCGCTGACCACACCCGCCTCGGCCCGACCGGCGCCTTCGGCCGGCCCCGGCCGCACCGGTCAGGCGAGGTCGACGGCGGCGTCCATCTCCCAGAGCAGCACCTCGGCACCCGCCGGCCCCGCCGTGATCCGCTGCCCCTCGGCGCCGCCGATCCGCGCGGCGTCGCCCTCGTGGAGCAGGCCGCTGCCCTCCAGGGCGAGTTCACCGCGCGCCACGTACAGGTGGGCGAACGGGGCGGTGACGGTGTCGAGCGTCTCGGACGGCCGGAGCCGGGCCACGTGCAGGGCGGCGTGCTGCTGCCGGATGCCGATCGCGCGCTGGTTGGCGTGCTTGGGCATCCCGGACGCCAGTGTAGTCCAACCACCCTGGCCCAGCTGGTCGTTGATGTCGAGTTGCTCGTAGCCGGGGGCGATGCCGGCCGCGTCCGGGATCACCCACATCTGGATCAGCCGGACCGGGTCACGGTGCTCGGGCTCGCCGGTGAGCGTCCAGGAGTCGTTCTTCTCGCTGTGCAGGATGCCCGCGCCCGCGCTCATCCGCTGGGCCAGGCCCGGGTAGATGACGCCGTTGTTGCCCTCGGAGTCCTGGTGGACCAGGCCGCCGTCGAGCACCCAGGTGATGATCTCCATGTCCCGGTGCGGGTGGGTGTCGAAGCCGGTGCCGGGGGCGATCACGTCGTCGTTGGAGACCAGCAGCAGCCCGAAGTGCGTGTTGGCCGGATCCCAGTGCCGGGAGAAGGAGAACGAGTGGTGCGACTCCAGCCACCCGGCCCTGGTGTGGAACCGCTCGCCCGCCCGGCGGATGTCGATCGTGGAGGCCATCGGACCAACCCTTCTCTCGCTGTTGTTGAATCCTAAACCACAACGGTCCCCGTCCGCATTCCCGGCGCGCTCCCGTGCACGGCCGGGCCACCCGGAGCAGACTGGCGAGCGGGATCTGCCCGACACTCACAGGTGGTGCGCCATGACCGAGACGCTGTTGGCCGTCGGTACCCAGAAGGGGCTGTTCCTCTGCCGCAGCCGGGACCGCGGGGAGTGGGACTTCACCGGGCCGCACTTCGCGATGAACGCGATCTACTCGGTCGCCGTCGACCGTCGCGGCGATCGCCCGCGCATCCTGGTCGGCGCCGACAGCAGCCACTGGGGCCCGTCCGTCTGGTGGTCCGACGACCTCGGCGCGAGCTGGCAGGAGCCCACCCGCCCGGCGGTCCGCTTCCCCGAACACACCGGCACCTCGCTGGAACGGGTCTGGCAGCTCCAGCCCGCCGGGCCCGAGGCTCCCGGCGTGGTGTACGCGGGCACCCAGCCCGCCGCGCTGTTCCGCTCCACCGACGGCGGCGAGAGCTTCGCCCTGGACGAGGCGCTCTGGTCGCACCCGCAACGGGCCGAGTGGGACGCCGGGTTCGGCGGCCAGGGCCTGCACACCATCCTGCCCGACCCGCGCGACCCGGCCGTGCTCACCGTCGCGGTCTCCACCGGCGGCGTCTACCGCACCGAGGACGGCGGCGACAGCTGGCACCCGGCCAACACCGGCATCCGGGTCTCCTTCCTGCCGGACGAGCACCCGGAGTTCGGCCAGTGCGTGCACAAGGTCGCCGCCGACCCGGCCGACCCCGACCGGCTCTACCTGCAGAACCACGGCGGGGTCTACCGCACCGACGACGCCGGCAAGCACTGGACCGACATCGGCGCCGACCTCCCCGCCACCTTCGGCTTCGGCCTGGCCACCCACCCCCGGCAGTCCGGCACCGCCTACCTCTTCCCGCTCGACGCCGACTACGCCCGACTCCCGGTCGACCGCCGCTGCCGGATCTTCCGCACCACCGACGCGGGCGCCAGCTGGCAGCCGCTGGCCGCCGGCCTCCCCACCGAGGACCACTACGGCGTGGTGCTCCGCGACGCCCTCTGCACCGACGACGGCGAACCGGCCGGGGTCTACTTCGGCAACCGCAACGGCGAGGTGTACGGCTCCGCCGACGCGGGTGACAGCTGGCGCCTGATCGGCTCCCACCTGCCGGACGTGCTCTGCGTCCGCGCCGTCACCCTGCCCTGAGCCCTGCCCGGGCCGGGTCAGTCCCGGGCCCGCAGCGCCAGCCCGAGCTGGGTGCAGAGCAGCAGGAAGCCGCTGGAGAGGCAGCACAGGCTGGACCACCAGGTCGGGTCGGCCCCGAGCAGTTGGGGCTGCGCCGACAGGTAGACCGTCAGGCAGATCAGGGCGTGCACACTCTGGGCGGCCGGACGCCAGGCGATGTCGTGCATGTCCTCCGGGTCCAGTGAGATCGGCACCAGGATCACCAGCACCGGGATCAGGACCAGGCCCATCGCACCCCACGGGATCCCGCCCGCGTCGACCGCGCCCGCGTACGGGCTCGACGGGATCCGCATCCGGTCGGTCGACAGCATTGCCATCGTCACCAGGGGAAGGAGCAGCCAGACCGCCACCTGCCGCGACCGCACCCACCCGGTGCTGCCGTACGCGTCCGGTGGACTCCGGAACCGGCGGGTCGCCGTGAGCCGCCGCCGTGGTGGCCGCCGCACCGGCCGGACGTCGGGCACCCCCCACAGCAGCGGCCGCTCGGGACCTCCCCGGCTCCACTCCCACTGCCTGGCCCAGAGCGCGGCGACCTTCACCCAGAGCAGCCCGATCGCCAGCCAGCCCAGTACCAGGGCGCCGGTCAGCGGCGGGTCCGCCCCACCGGGGGTGGCGAACATCCAGAGGCTCGCCCCCACCGCCGACACATAGGCGAAGGCGGCACTGCCCCGGGCCACCCAGTCGAACGTCACCTCTGTCACGGTCCCCCCGAACTCCGGCGAGTCCGGGGAGTATCGCACGGCCGTCCGGTCCGGCAGCAGGGAGCGCACCGGGCGACGGCGGCGTTCCGGCAGCGGCTGCCCGCACTGCCGAAGCGCTGATTGTGCACGTCCACACCGTGCACGACCGGGTGCGCCGGATCGAGGATTCGACCGGGCGCAGCCTGGCCCGGCCGGAGGACCGGCCGGCCCTCGGGGCCGCGCTGCTCCGCGGACCGCTGCCGGTCTGAGCCCGGCTAGCGCTCGGCCGCCCGGAGCCGTTCGCTGACCGTGCCGAGGCTCTCGGCGAGCACCACCAGCTGCTCGGGGGTGAGCACGTCGATCAGCACCTCGCGGACGGTGGCGACGTGCCCCGGGGCGGCCTCCCGGAGCACCCGCCAGCCCTTTTCAGTGAGCTCGGCGAAGACGCCGCGGACGTCGCTGGGACAGGACCGGCGGCCGACCAGCCCGCACTTCTCCAACTGGGTCACCTGATAGGTGAGGCCGCTCTTGGAGGTGACCAGCCGATCGGCCAGGTCGGTCATCCGGAGCGAGCCGTCCGGCGCTGCGGAGAGCTGCACCAGGATCTCGTACTGGGTGTGGGAGAGCCCGGCGCTCTCCTTCAGCTGCTGTTCGAGGCGGCGCTCGATCAGATTGCTCGCGGCCACGAAGCCCCGCCAGGCTGCCATCTCGCGCTCGTCCAACCACCGGGGCTCGTCCATGTCCCTATCGTACCCAGTTGTTCAAATTCGAACCAAGGTGTACCTTGGGCGACAGACGGTTCGAATTTGAACTAACAGGGACCACAGGAGTAGCCATGTCCGTCCGCCGCCTGAACCACGCCGTGCTGTACGTCCGTGACGTGGCCCGTTCCGTGGCCTTCTACACCGACACCTTCGACTTCAAGGTCGACGTCGAGATCCCCGGCCGCGCGGCCTTCCTGAGCGCCGCCGAGACGCTGAACGACCACGACCTCGGCCTGTTCGCGGTCGGCGCGGACGCCCCGGCGCCGCCGCGCGGCAGCGTCGGGCTCTACCACCTGGCCTGGGAGGTCGGCACGCTCGGCGAGCTGGCGGCGATCGCCGAGAAGCTCACCCGCTCCGGCTCGCTGGTCGGCGCCACCGACCACGGCGTCTCGAAGTCGCTGTACGCCCACGACCCGGACGGCATCGAGTTCGAGGTGATGTGGCGGGTGCCCCGCGAGGAGTGGGCCTCGGTGCAGAAGGCCAAGCTCCAGGGCCTCGACCTGCAGGCCGAGATCGACCGCTGGGGCACCGAGCTGAAGACCGGCGCGGCGGCCGGTTCGGCCACCTGAGGCGCCCGAGGCACCGGAGCAACACGCACAGCGGGGCCGGCCGTCGGAACGGCCGGCCCCGCTGACGATCGTTCGGCAGCGGTCCGGTCAGAAGCCGGCCGCGTCGCCGCCCACCGCGAAGGCGTCGTCGCAGAGCGACTCGGCGTCGCCGCCGACGGCCGCCGCCGGGCCCTCCGCCCACGCGTCGCCGCCGACCGCGCCCGCGAAGTCGACACCCTTCGCGTCGCCGCCGACCGCAGCGGCCGCACCCGTGGCGTCCACGTCACCGCCGACCGCCAGGGCGTCGCCGCCGCCGTGCGTCACGGCGTTGCCGCCGACCGCCAGCGAACCGTGCGGGTGGTGGTGGTGACCGTGGGCCGCGGCCACGCCGGCGCCGCCGAGCAGCGCGCAGCCACAGAGGGCGGCGGCAGCGGTGATCCTGGCAAGGGTCGTACGCATGAATCCTCCAAGTTGGTACGAGACGCCTGAAGGATCGGCAGTCCACGACCCGACCATGAGGCGGGTTCCGCCCCATCACCCGTCCGGCCCAGAACTTCCCCCCGACCGGAGCACCACGAACCACCCGGTGACGCCCTCTGTCGCGGGGCCGGGCCGGGCGGGCAGAGTGATCGCATGCAGACTCCACTCACCGTGCTGGACTTCCTTCGCCGGGCCGAGACGGTCTACGGCGACCGGATCGGCCTGGTCGACGAACCCGACCAACCCGCCCCCTCCTGGGGTGATCTGACCTACCGGCGGATGGCCGAGCTGGCCCGGGCCCAGGCGGCCGGGCTGGACCGGCTCGGCATCGGCCCCGGTGAGCGGGTAGCGATCGTCTCGCACAACTCGGCCCGGCTGATGACCGCGCTGTACGGGGTGAGCGGCTACGGCCGGGTGCTGGTGCCGGTCAACTTCCGGCTGAAGGCCGAAGAAGTGGCGTACATCGTCGAACAGAGCGGCGCCACCGCCCTGTTGGTCGACCCCGAGCTGGACCGGGCGCTGGCCGGGGTGCCGGTGCGGCACCGCTTCGTGCTCGGCGCGGAGAGCGACGCCCTGCTGTACGACTTCGGCAACGCCCCGGTCGAGCACCCGGTGGCCGAGTCGGACACCGCCACGATCAACTACACCAGCGGCACCACCGCCCGCCCCAAGGGCGTCCGGCTCACCCACCGCAACCTCTGGCTGAACGCGGTGCTGATGGGCCTGCACTTCGGGGCGAGCGACCGGGACGTCTACCTGCACACCCTGCCGATGTTCCACGCGAACGGCTGGGGCCTGCCGTTCGCGCTCACCGGCCTGGGCGCCAGGCACGTCGTGCTGCGCAAGGTGGACGGTGCCGAGATCCTGCGCCGGATCGACCGCCACGGCGTCACCTTCCTGTCCGGCGCCCCGGCCGTGGTGACCGCCGTACTCGACGCCGCCGCCGACTGGGACGGCCCGGTGCCGGGCCGCGACCGGGTCCGGATGATCGTCGCCGGGGCACCGCCGCCGACCTCGGTGGTGCAGCGGGTCGAGGCCGAACTCGGCTGGGAGTTCATGCAGTTGTACGGACTGACCGAGACCGCCCCGATCGTCACGGTGAACCGGGGCCGGGCCGAGTGGGACGACCTGCCGCCCGCCGAGCGGGCCGAGCTGCTGGTGCGCCAGGGTGCCCCCGCGCTCGGCACCGAGCTGCGGGTGGACGAGGAGGGCGAGGTACTGGTCCGCTCCAACACCGTGCTGGCCGGCTACTGGGAGCAGCCCGAGGAGACCGCGACGGCGCTGCGCGACGGCTGGTTCCACACCGGCGACGGCGGGGTGCTGACGGACGGCTACCTGAGCATCTCGGACCGGAAGAAGGACGTCATCATCAGCGGTGGCGAGAACGTCTCCTCGATCGAGGTGGAGGACTGCCTGTACGCCCACCCGGCGGTGGCCGAGGTCGCGGTGATCGGGGTGCCGGACACCAAGTGGGGCGAGACGGTCAAGGCCCTGGTGGTACTCCGGGACGGATCGGCGGGCGAGCAGCCCGAGTTGGCCGCCCGGCTGATCGCGCACTGCAAGGAACGGCTGGCCGGCTACAAGGCGCCGACCTCGGTCGAGTTCCGCACCGAGCTGCCCCGGACCACCACCGGGAAGCTGCAGAAGTTCCGGCTGCGCGAGCCGTACTGGGCCGGCCGGGCCAAGTCCGTCAACTGATCTCCCCACCCTCTCCGAAGGAGCACCGCACCGTGGTCGACGCCACCGCCGTACTGACCGACCTCCGGGCCGAGAGCGCCGAACTCGACGCCCTGGTCGCCGGACTGGACCCGGCCGGGTTCGCCACCCCGACCCCGGCCGAGGGCTGGACCATCGCCCACCAGATCGCCCACCTGGCCTGGACGGACCAGTGGTCCCTGCTCGCCTGCCGGGACGGGGACCGGTTCACCGCCGAGGCGACGGCGATCTACGCGAGCGGCGTCGACCCGGTGGACGCCGGGGCCGCCGCGGGCGTGGGCGAGGATCCGGCCGCCCTGCTGGAACGCTGGCGGGCCAGCCGGGAGGAACTGGCCGTCGAACTGGCCTCAGTGGCCGGCTCCGGCCGACGGCTGCCGTGGTTCGGGCCGCCGATGAAGGCCGCCTCGATGGCCACCGCCCGCCTGATGGAGACCTGGGCACACGGCCAGGACGTCGCCGACGCGCTCGGGGTGACCCGGCCGCCGACCGACCGGCTCCGGCACGTGGCCCACCTCGGGATCCGGACCGTCGGGTTCGCGTTCGCGCTGCACGGGGCACCCGTGCCCGAGGCCCCGATCCGGGTGGAACTGACGTCGCCCTCAGGCGAGTTGTGGGCCTGGGGGCCGGCCGACGCGGTGGACTCGGTCCGCGGCCCGGCGCTCGACTTCTGCCTGCTGGTCACCCAGCGACGGCGGCCGGACGAGCTGGACCTGACCGTCACCGGGCCCGTCGTGGCGGCCTGGCTGCCGATCGCCCAGGCCTTCGCGGGATTTCCCGGAAAAGGGAGATAAACCTTTCCTTCCAGATTAATTGACGCTCCGTCAATTCACTCGTGCGAGCGATAGGCAGATTCGTCGACGAATGATGGAATCTGCGGCATGAACCGACACCTCGGCATTCCCGTGCTCACCGTCCTGCTCAGCCTCACCGCTCCGTCGCCCCTCGCCCAGGCCGCGCCCCGCACGGCCGTCGGGGAGGTGGACGCGTTCTTCGAGGAATACCGCCTGGCGGCCCTCGGCGAAATCGACGAATTCCCGAAGGAGATCCGCGCCAAGACCCTCCCTCCCCCGCTCAACGCCGAACTCGACCGCTGGTCCGCCACCCACCACGGGGCGGATCCGGTGTTCCGCGCGAAGAACATCCCGCGCACCTGGTCCACCCGCTCCCTCAGCACCGACACGGTCGCCGTGACCGAGACCTGGTACGAGGGCGGCACCCAGGAGGTCCGCTTCACCGTCCGACCGTCCACCCTGACCATCACGGCCGTCAACGACCCGCCGCCCCCGCGGAGCTGAGCCCCGGGTCGCCCGATCGGGTCGAACCTCACCCCCGTGGGTGGCGGCGGCTTGGTGCCCGGTCCGGCGCGGGTCAGGCTGGGCACCATGACCGCCAGCGCACCGCACCGCCGCCTCCTGCCCGTCACCCTGGGCCTCGGCCTGGCCGCCCTCGGTCTCGCCCTGCCCGCACCCGCCGAGGCGCGGATCTTCCCGACCCGACCCGACCACTCCGCGCTGCTGCTGACGGTCGGTCCGGGCCAGCTGGTCGGCCCCGGCGCGACCACGACCACCCTGAGCTGCGACGGCCGGCCCGGCGGCTCGCACCCCGACCCCGTCCCGGCCTGCGCCGCGCTCACCGAGGCGGACGGCGACCTCGACCGCCTCACCGGCCGGCCCGGCTCGGCCTGCGCCGCGGTCCACGCCCCGGTCACCGCCACCGCCGAGGGCAGCTGGCACGGGATCCCGGTCAAGTGGGCCAGGACGTTCGGCAACGCCTGTGCCCTCCGGGCCGCCACCGCCCCCGTGTTCTGAGCCCGCGCCGGTCGCCCGACAGAGCGTCAGCCCGCGCTCCGCCCACCCACCACCAGCGCCGCCGCCAGGCAGCCGAACCCCGCCGTCCCGGCGACCGCCCGGACGGTGTTCCAGCGCACCCAGCTGGTCTCGAAGGTCTCCCGGACGGCCGCCAGGTCCGGGATCCGGTCCAGTGAACCCGCCGCCGCCAGCTGGTCGTTCAGCGGGACGTTGACCGCACCCGTGACCACCAGCACCACCCCGTACAGCACCGCCGCCGCGATCAACCACGGCAGCAGGCTCCGGTCACCGCCCCGGTACTGGAGCACCACCGCCAGCAGGGTGAACACGATCGCCCCGAGGAAGACCACCATGAACCACCCGTTCAGGATGGCCACGTTGATCCGCTGCATGGTCTCCACGAAGGTCCGGTCGTCGGCCTTGGCCAGTCCCGGCATCACCGAGCAGGAGTAGGCGAAGAACAGGCCCGCACTGAGCCCCATGGTCAGCGTCGCCGCCAGCAGTACCGCACCTCTGAACCCGGTCATCACACACTCCCCGTCGTCAACTCTCGCCGTCTGCCGCCCAGTCAACCGCCGACACCCACCACCGGGCCATCGTCGGTCCGCTCGATCGCATGCGCGAGCGTCCAGACCGGCCGTCTAGACTCGGGCGCCATGGACGCACTCGCCGGACTGCTCGCCGGACCGAGAGCCCGGGGAGCCTTCCTGCTCCGCTCGGTGCTGGCCCCGCCGTGGGCGATCCGGGTCGAGGACCGGGCACCCCTCACCCTGGTCACCCCGGTCCGTGGCTCCGCCTGGATCCTGCCGGACCACGGCGACCCGGTCCGGCTCGGCACCGGGGACGTGGCGATCGCCAGGGGCCCGGAGGCGTACGTGCTCGCCGACTCCCCCGGCACCCCGCCCCGGGTGGTGATCCACCCCGACCAGAGCTCCACCACCCCGGACGGCGAACCGCTCTGTGAGCCGATGACCCTGGGCACCCGCACCTGGGGCGACGCGCCGGACGGCCCGGACGTGCTGCTCAGCGGGACGTACCTGCTGCGCGGCGAGGTCAGCCGGGGCCTGCTGGAGGCGCTGCCCCCGCTGCTGGTGGTGGCCGCCGACAGCGGGATCGCGCCGCTGACCGACCTGCTCGGCGCGGAGATCGGCCGCGACCTGCCGGGCCAGGACGCCGTACTCGACCGGCTGTTGGACCTGCTGCTGATCGCCACCCTGCGCAGTTGGCTGGCCCGGCCCGACGCCCCCGGGTGGTACCGGGCCCACGAGGACCCGCTGGTCGGCCACGCGCTCCGCCTGCTGCACGGCGACCTGGCCCACCCCTGGACGGTGGCCGGGCTGGCCGCCGAGGTCGGGGTCTCCCGGGCCGCGCTGGCCCGCCGGTTCGCCGAGCTGGTCGGCGAACCGCCGATGTCCTACCTGACCGGCCGTCGGCTCGCGCTGGCCGCCGACCTGCTGCACGACCCCGCCGCCACCCTGGGCAGCGTCGCCCACCAGGTCGGCTACAGCAGCCCGTTCGCCCTCTCCACCGCCTTCAAGCGGGTGCACGGGGTCAGCCCGCAGCAGCACCGCTCGGCCTGACCTGTCGGTGCCCGCCCCTACCTTCGGGCCCATGGGTATCTATCTGGTGAGCACCGACCCGGGCGACTGGGCCGACGACGAGGTGCTCCGGCCGACCGCGCTCGCACTCGACGCCGAGTTGGCCCGGCGCGGGCTGGCACCGTTCGCCTTCTCCTCCGGCCGCGGCTTCGAGGAGAAGCTCTACCGCCCGCTGGCGGGCTACGACCGGCTGGCCGACGCGCTGACCCCCGGTCAGTCCCCGTTGGAGTGGGACCTGCTGCTGCCGGTAGACCTGCCCGAGCCCTTCGTGCTGCCGGTGTCGTCCTCCTACTCCGACACCACCACCGTGCGCGGCGCCGGGCAGGTCCTGGCCACGGCGCGGACGCTGGCCGAGGCCCTCGCCCTCCCCCTCGCGCACATCCCGGCCGACTGCGGCAACCTCGACCTCTGCGCCTGGTTCGACAGCCCCGCCGTCTCCGCGCACCCCGGCCCCTGGCAGGACGACCTGGACACCGCCTTCTACGCCGCGCTCTACCTGCGCGCCGCCGAGCACGCCCTCCGCGAGGGCTGCCCGATGCACTACTGCTGACCGGCCCGGCCGAACGGGCCCCACCCAGCGCCCCGCCCCGGAAACTCGGGCGACAGCGCGCCCCGCGCTCCCTAGCATCGGGCTGCCCCGCCGTGCCCGGTCTGCCGATTGGTCCTCCCGTGAAGATGCTGGTCCCCGCCGTGCTCCGGGAGGAGCCGCAGTTCGCCCGGCTGTTCGCCGGGCAGTCGCTCTCGATGCTGGGCGACCGGGTCTCGATGGTCGCCCTGCCCTTCGCCGTGCTGTCGGTGAGCGGTTCGCCCGCCGACGTCGGGCTGGTGGGCGCGGCCGCGCTGCTGCCGATGCTGCTGTTCACCCTGGTCGGCGGCGTCTGGGCGGACCGCTTCGCCCGGCACCGGATCATGCTGGTCTCCGACCTGGTGCGGTTCGCCGCCCAGGGCACGGTGGCCGTCCTGCTGATCGCCGGGGTGGCCGAGGTGCCGCACCTGGTGGTGCTGATGGCGGTGTTCGGCTCGGCGAGCGCCTTCTTCATGCCGGCCGCCACCGGCCTGCTCCCCCTCGTCGTCCCGGCCGACCGGCTGCGCGAGGCGAACGCCCTGCGCGGTCTGGTGATGTCCTCGGCACTGGTGGTCGGTCCTGCGGTTGCCGGCCTGCTGGTCTGGCTGGCCGGCCCCGGCGGTGCCCTGGCGCTGGACGCCGTCAGCTTCGCGGTGAGCGCCGCGTTCCTGGTCCGGCTGCGGCCCCGCCCAGCGCAGCAGAGCGACGGCGCGTCCGGCGGCAGCGGATTCCTCGGGGAGCTGCGGGACGGCTGGCGGCACGTCAGCTCCCGCAGCTGGGTCTGGTCCGGCATGGCGGCGATGAGCGTCTACCACGTGGTGGTGCTGCCGTCGATCTTCGTGCTCGGGCCGGTGCTCGCCGAGCGGGAGTGGGGCGGCGCGGCGGGCTGGTCGGCGGTGACCGCCGCGTTCGGGATCGGCTCGGTGCTCGGTGACCTCTGGGCCTACCGGCTCCGCCCGGCCCGCCCGCTGGCGCTCGCCGCCGCCGCGCTCGCGGTGGCCTCCTGCCAGGCGCTGATCATCGGGGCCGCCCCCACGCTCGCCGTGGTGGCCGCCCTGGAGGCGGTCACCGGGGTGGCGGTCTCGTTGTTCTTCGTCCTGTGGGAGACCAGCCTGCAGACCCACATCCCCGAGCGGGCGCTGTCCCGGGTCAGCTCCTACGACCACCTGCTCTCCTCCGGCCTGATGCCGCTCGGACTGCTGGTGGCCGGCCCGGTAGCGAGCGCGTTCGGACTGCGCCCGACCCTCTACGCGATGACCGCGATCGGAGCCCCGGCCGCGCTCCTGCTGCTCTGCGTCCCGGCCGTCCGCCGGCTGCCCGGCCGGGCCGAACCCGCCGAACAGGTGCCGGTGGCGGCCGCCGCGCCCTGAGGCCGGTCGGCCTGAGCCCCCGTCAGCGCGGCCCGCGCAGCACCGGGCCGAGCACCGAGGGGTGGAACAGCGTGGTCGGCGGTGCCACCAGCGACATCACGTGCTGGAACCGGTCACAGACGTGCGCGTCCGTGGTGGCCCGGGCCAGCACCCGGTCCAGATAGCGGTGCTGGAACCGGATCAGGGCACCGGACGGGCCGCCCGCCGTGGCGGCGAACCGCACGTCCTCGGTGGAGGACATCACCCACGGGTCCTTGCCGACCCGGGCGATCGCCCGCCGGGCCGCGGCCGCCGCGGCCGGACCGATGCCCCCGTGCCGCGCCACCGCGACGCCCAGCGCGCGGGCGCTCATCGCGGCGACCGTGATGCCCTGGCCGTACACCGGGTTGAAGGTGCAGGCGGCGTCGCCGAGCGCGACCAGCCCCTCCGGGGAGCGGCGCTCGTACCGGCGGCGGACCCCCGGCCCGGGGCGGAACCCCCGGACCTCGCCCTCCGGTTCGGCCTCGGCGAGCAGCTCGCGCAGGGTCGGGTCGCGCAGCAGGCCGAGATGCTTGCGGAAGCCCTCCTCGCCCGGCTCGGGCTCGGCCCCGCGCATGCCGCCGAGACTGACGATCCATCGGTCGCCCTCGACCGGGAGCAGCACCGCGAGGTACGGGTCGTCGGGCGCCTTGGTCTGGATGTAGAGCGCCTGGTGCCGGAACTCCACCCCGGCCGGCCGCTTGAAGATCCGGCTGGCGTACGCCACCCCGGCGTCCACCCGCTCCTCCGGCACGGCCGGGACGCCCAGCGCGGCCAGCCAGCCCGCGACCGTGGTGGACCGCCCGGAGGCGTCCACCACCAGCTCGGCGGCCAGCTCCCGGGTCTCGCCCCCGGTGCCGCGCTCGCGGAGCCGGACGCCGGTCACCCGCCCGGCGGTGCCGAGCAGCCCGACCACCTCCGTCCCCTCCAGGAACTCCACCGGGGAATCCCGGCGGACCCGGTCGAGCACCACGTGGTCCAGCACCGGCCGGGTGCAGGAGAGGAAGACCAGCTCGCTGCGGTGCTCGGCCATCCAGCCCGCCGAGCTGAGCCAGCGCAGCTCGCTGGCCAGCGGGACGCCGACCGCCCCGGCCGCCAGCAGCTCGGCCCGGGAGCCGGGCATCAGCTCCTCCAGCACCTGGTGCCCGGCCGCCAGCAGCAGGTGGGCGTGCCGCCCCTGCGGCAGCCCGGCCCGGAAGGCCGGCTGCTCGGGGTAGCGGTCGCGCTCGACCACCACCACCCGCTCCGCCGCGTCCCGCAGGGCCCAGGCCGCCAGTGTCCCGGCCAGCCCGCCCCCGATCACCACTGCCGTGCCCCGCCCGGAGACCGCTTCGCCACCCATCCGGCCATCCAACCGCAGCCGGCCGCCCCGCCGCCAGGGGGCACCGACGGCGCACTCCCCGGTAGCGGGGCGGCCGTCGGTTCACGACCCTTGACGGTGACTCAGGTCCCGAATCCGGTCAGGTCCCGACCCCAGGTCAGGTCTGCAGCCCGATCAGGCCCACGAAGATCGGCCCGGTCAGCGGGAGCAGGAAGTTGGAGATGGTGTACGTGATCGTGTAACCGAGCATCGGCACGCTGCTCTGCGCCACGTTGCTGACGGCCGTGATGGCGGGGGTCGAACACTGCTGGCCCGCGATCGCGCCGATCAGGATCGGCTTCTCGATCTTCAGCAGCTTGCGGCCGATGAACAGCCCCAGGAAGGCCGGCACCACCACCATCGCGATCCCGGACAGCGGCAGCAGCAGCGGGTACTGCTTGAGCAGCGGCCCGGCGTCCGGTCCGGCCGCCATGCCGGTGACGGCGATGAAGATGGACAGGCCGAGGTCCTTCATGGTCTGCGCGGCCACCGGCGGGTACGCGCCGAAGGTCGGGCGCTGGGCCCGCAGCCAGCCGAACACCAGGCCGGAGATCAGGCAGCCGCCGCCGGTGCCGAGCGACAGGTTGGCGGACCCGGCGTGGATGGTGACCATGCCGAGCAGCACGCCCAGGCAGATGCCGAGACCGATGTAGATCCAGTCCGCGCTGTCGGTGCGCACCTTGGCGCCGACCGCCTTGGTGAACCGCTCGACCTTGGACCCGGTGCCGACCACGGTCAGCGTGTCGCCCTGATGCAGCTCGGTCTCACCGACCGCCGGGATGTCCTGGTCGACCCGCTGGACGCCGGTCAGGTAGATGCCCTCGGTGGCGGCGGCCTCCCGCTCGCGCAGCTGGGTGACGGTCTGTCCGGCCACCCGCTTGTCGGTGATCACCACCTGGCGCACCGTCAGCGGGCTGTCCAGCCCGGGCACCCCGGAGGTCTCCGGCCCGAGCTCGTGCCCGGTCTCCCGGACCGCGTCCCGCATGCCGACCACCAGCACCCGGTCACCGCGCCGGAGCTTCAGCCCCGGTGCGACCTTGAGCACCTCGTTCCCCCGCTTGACGCCCTCGATCGAGGCGTCCTGCCGGACCGCGTCCTCCAGCTGCTGCAGGCTGGACCCCTCGCCCTGCGACACCAGGTAGGTCCGGCCCACCAGACCGGGCAGCGAGGCGGTCTCGCCGGCCTCCAGCCCACCGCCGCTGCCGCGCATCTTGTCCCACAGCTCGCGGGAGGCGTCGGCCAGGTTGATCCGCATCAGCATCGGGAAGAACTGACTGGTCAGCAGGACGATGCTGATCAGGCCGAACAGGTAGCAGACCGAGTACGCGGTGGCCACGTGCGCCTGCAGCTCGCTGGACTGGTCCGCGGTGATCCCCGGCAGCTTGGTGATCGCCTCCTGCGCGGTACCGACCACCGCCGACTCGGTGGCCGAACCGGCCAGGATGCCGGCCGCCGTACCGACGTCGAGCCCGCCCGCCTTGGCGATGCCGTACGCCATCGCGATGACGATCACGGCCTCCATCACCGAGAGCACGCCGAAGCGCAGGCCCTTGGCATTCAGGTTCGCGAAGAACTGCGGCCCGGCCAGGTAGCCGAGCGAGAAGATGAACAGCGCGAACGCCACGTTCTTGACGTCCGCGTTCACCCCGACGTGCTGCGCTCCGATCAGCATCGAGACGATCAGCGTCCCGCAGATGCCACCGAGTTGGATCGGGCCGACCTTGAGCTTTCCCACCAGGTAGCCGAGTGCCAGACAGGCGAACAGGGCCAGCACCGCGTTCTCGCGCAGCAGACTCATTCCATGGACCTCCGTACGCCGGGCACTGATGATCGTCTACTGCATCAGAACCCACTCCGGCGCCCGGGGCCCGCCCGTGCTGCCGAACGAGTGACGGCGGGTCAGCCGGGCGGCCCCGGGCCCGCGCGGGCCGCTGACCAGCCCTGGTGACGACATCGATGTAGACCGATCAGCCGGGCACCGGTTATGGTGACCTCGATTTACTTCGCGTATCTGCCGGCGCGGAGCGCCACGTGCGTACGGGGCCCAGACGTCCCGTACCCGGCGCACGGCAGCTGTGCGCCGTGGGTGTCGGCGGTCGCGGGCCCTCGGCCGGAGGTGGGACGGCCCTCCCCAGTGATTGGACGCGGCGTGTACGACCGGAGACAGAGCTCGTCGAAGTCCTCGGAGCAGACCGTGCACCTGCTGTCCGAGGCGGGCCGGGCGGCGGACGCGCTGCTGGCGGAGCGGCTCGGCCGGCGCGGGCTCGGCCCCGTCCACCAGCTGGTCCTGTCCACCCTGGCGGAGCACGGCCCGCACGCCCGGTTCGACCTCGCCGTGCAGGTCGAGGCGTCGGAGGCGGACGCCTCCCGGATCATCGACGAGCTCCTGGCGGCGGGCCTGCTGGACTCGATGGTGGTGCACGCCGGCGGCCGGCGGCAGCTGGTCTCCCTGGCCCCGGCCGGGCAGACGATGCTGACCACCCTGCGGGGAGACGCCACGGCGGCCCAGGACGACCTGCTCGCGCCGCTGACCCGCGGGGAGCGCACCGAGCTCAACTACCTGCTGCGGCGGGTCTGCGCCGGCGCCGCGGCGCGCGGCCGGGCCCGGCCGGCCGCCCGGTAGCCGCCCGGGTCAGGGCCGGTCCCGCTCCTCCCGGTCCCGCTCCTCCCGCGACGACTCCAGCAGTGCGCGCACCAGTCGCTCGTCGTCGGGGCTGAGCCGGGAGACGAACCGGGCGAGCGTGCCTGAGCGGTCGTCACCCCGGTCCAGTTCGCTGTGCATCCGCCGCGCGGACAGCGCGGCGCGGTCCTCCACCGCCGGGCTGTAGGCGAAGGCCCGGCCCTGGCGGTTACGCCGGACCGTGCCCTTGTCGTGCAGCCGGGCCAGGATGGTGGCGACGGTGGTGCGGGCCGGGTCACCCGGCAGGGCGCCGCGGACCTCGGGCTCGGTGAGCGGGCGACCGGCGGCCCACAGTGCGCCGAGCACCGCGTCCTCCAGCTCGCCGGCCTGGCGGCGTATCGCCTCTGCCACGGGGACCTCGCCTTCCACCCGGTTCGTCTACATCACCGTAGACCACTGCTCCGGGATTGTAGTTCGGTCACCCCCGGCGCTCCCGCCGCCAGGTCGAGCCGGGCGAGCAGGGGCAGCACCAGCGCCAGCCAGAGCGCCGCGAGCAGCCAGCCGCCGAGCACGTCGAAGGCCCAGTGCACGCCGAGGTAGACCCGGCTCAGGCCGACCGCCACCCCCGCCGCGCCCAGCGCGACCACGGCGGGGGTGACCCACGGCCGCCGGGCCACGCGCAGCAGGGCCCAGGCGAGCAGCCCGGCGGCGACGGCGGCGGTGAAGGTGTGCCCGGAGGGGTAGGAGTAGCCGCTCGCCGAGGTGGCCCAGTCCGCCACCGGCGGCCGGCTCCGCCCGACCGCCAGCATCAGCCCGGTGCGGATCACCTGCCCGACCGCCAGCGCCAGCACCGGCGCACAGACCCGTACGACGCTGCGCCCGGCGCAGTGGGCCCAGCGGAGACCCGCCGCGACGGCCGCCAGGTAGGGCGGGGCCCCGGTCCCCAGGTCCGTCACGAGGCCGACCGTCCGCACCGCCCAGGCCGGACGGTGCGTCAGCAGCCAGGAGTGCAGCTCCGATTCCACCGGGTACGGACCCCGGCCGTGCAGCACCAACACCGTACTGAGCAGGGCGAACAGCAGCAGCGGCACCCCGATCAGCACAGCTCGCCGCGTCATCCGGCACGCACGGGCGACGGTCCGGCTGGATCGGGCATGGGTCGGCGCCTCTCGTCGGGGACGGCTCCGCGTCCGTCTACATCACTGTAGACCCCAACCTGGCTGACCACCCGTCAGCCGGGCACCCGGTGGCGATCAGGACCGGATCCGGAGCCGACCCGCAACGGTATGCCGTCGATCATTCGGACAACGGCGTCCGGAGCCGCTCCGGTGGGCCTAGGCTGGGGCTTGCAGTCGGTTCGCCCTGCCAGCCAGGCAGGCGCGTCGTAAGAGGGAACCCGGTGGGAATCCGGGACTGCCCCGCAGCGGTGAGTGGGAACGACCGCCGTCACATGCACTGGGCCCCGCCGGGGTCCGGGAAGCGACGGCCAGTAGGTGTCGGCCTTCCGAGGTCGGTGTGCCCGCGAGTCCGAAGACCTGCCACTGCCCGCGTGCACCCCGCACGCGGTGATCTCGGTGACCTCGTGGGCGGGTCGGCGGAGCGGGCGGGCACATCATGGTGCCGCGTCCGCGCGGCCGTACCTGCACGTCCTCGTGCTCTCCCGGGATCGCAGCGCGACTCGCGAAGGAGAGTTCCGTGACCACGCGTTCCACCGCTCCGCAGGCCACCGTGTACGGCTACCCGAGGCAGGGCCCGAACCGGGAACTGAAGAAGGCGGTCGAGAGCTACTGGGCCGGCCGCGTCGACGCCGACGCCCTGCACGCCACCACCGCCGGCCTGCGCCGCGACACCTGGCGGCGGCTCACCGAGGCCGGTGTCACCGAAGTGCCCACCGGGGACTTCTCGTTGTACGACCACATGCTCGACGCGACCGTCGCGGTCGGCGCGGTCCCGCCCCGCCACCGGGCCGCCGTGGACGCCGACCCGCTGGCCGGCTACTTCGCCATGGCCCGTGGCACCCAGGACGTCGCGCCGCTGGAGATGACCAAGTGGTTCGACACCAACTACCACTACCTGGTGCCCGAGTTGGGCCCGGAAACGGTCTTCGTGGCGAACCCCGCCAAGGCGGTCACCGAGCTGCGCGAGGCCGTCGTGCTCGGGCACCGCGCGCGACCGGTCCTGGTCGGGCCGTTCACCTACCTGCTGCTCGCCAAGCCCGCCCCGGGCGTGGCCGCGGACTTCCGGCCGATCACCCTGCTCGACCGGCTGCTGCCGGTCTACGCCGAACTGCTCGCCGAGCTGTGGACCGCCGGGGCCGACTGGGTCCAGCTGGACGAACCCGCGCTGGTGCAGGACCGCACCCCCGCCGAACTGGGCGCCGCCGCCCGGGTCTACCGCGAGCTGGGCGCCCTGACGGAGCGTCCGAAGCTGCTGGTGGCCAGCTACTTCGACCGGGCCGGTGAGGCGCTCAAGGTGCTGGCCAGGTCCCCGGTCGAGGGCGTCGGGCTGGACTTCACCGGCCCGGCCGCCGCCAACCTGGCCGAACTCGCCGCCGTCGGCGGCCTGCCCGGCAAGCGACTGATCGCCGGCGTGGTGGACGGCCGCAACGTCTGGATCAACGACCTGGAGCAGTCCCTCTCCACCCTGGCCACCCTGCTCGGGCTGGCCGACCGGGTCGACGTCGCCCCGTCCTGCTCGCTGCTGCACGTCCCGCTGGACGCCGACCGGGAACGCGACCTGGACCCGCAGATCTCCCGCTGGCTGGCCTTCGCCGAGCAGAAGACCGCCGAGATCACCCTGCTCGCCCGGGGCCTGCGCGAGGGCACCGGCACCATCGCGGCCGACCTGGCCGCCAACCGCGCCGACCTGGCCTCCCGGGCCGGTTCCGCGGTCACCCGCGACCCCGAGGTCCGGGCCCGGGTCGCGGCGACCACCACCGGGGACGGCCGCCGCCCGCAGCCGTACGCCGAGCGGAGCGTCGCCCAACGGGCCCGGCTCCGCCTGCCGTTGCTGCCGACCACCACGATCGGCTCGTTCCCGCAGACCACCGAGCTGCGCACGGCCCGGGCCGACCTGCGGGCCGGGCGGCTCGACCAGGCGGGCTACCGGGAGCGGATGGAGTCCGAGGTCCGGGAGGTGATCGCCTACCAGGAGAAGGCGGGCCTGGACGTCCTGGTGCACGGCGAGCCCGAACGCAACGACATGGTGCAGTACTTCGCCGAGCAGCTGACCGGCTACCTGGCCACCCGGCACGGCTGGGTGCAGTCCTACGGCACCCGGTACGTCCGGCCGCCGGTGCTGGCGGGCGACATCTCCCGGCCCGCCCCGATGACCGTCGACTGGTTCCGGTACGCCCAGGAGCTGACCGACCGTCCGGTGAAGGGCATGCTCACCGGGCCCGTCACCATGCTGGCCTGGTCATTCGTCCGCGACGACCAGCCGCTCGGCGACACCGCCCGCCAGGTGGCGCTCGCCCTGCGCGACGAGGTCACCGACCTGGAGGCGGCCGGCGCGGCCGTGATCCAGGTGGACGAGCCCGCCCTGCGGGAGACCCTGCCGCTGCGCACGGCCGACCGCCCGGCGTACCTGGACTGGGCCACCGAGGCGTTCCGGCTCTCCACCTCCGGAGTCCGGGCGGACACCCAGATCCACACCCACATGTGCTACGCGGAGTTCGGCGCGATCATGACCGCGATCGACGAACTCGACGCCGACGTCATCTCGTTGGAGGCGGCCCGCTCGCACATGGAGGTCGCCCACGAGCTGGCCGAGGCGGGCTACCCGCGCGAGGTCGGCCCGGGTGTCTACGACATCCACTCGCCCCGGGTGCCCAGCACCGCCGAGGCGGCCGCACTGCTCCGCGCGGGCCTGGCGGCGATCCCCGCCGAACGGCTCTGGGTCAACCCCGACTGCGGTCTGAAGACCCGGGGCTGGCCGGAGACCCGGGCCTCACTGGACAGTCTGGTCGCGGCCGCCCGGCTGGTCCGCACCGAACTCACCGGCTGAGCCGGGCCGCCCGGGGCGGAGGTGCCTGCCACGGCACCCCCGCCCCGGTGCGCGACCGGTCGGCGTCGGGCCCGGAGCGTCGGAGCGCACCGTACCCAGGCGCTCGGCGCCCCGGCCCACCCCCGGCGCCCGGCGACTGACGTCCGGGCGGGCGGTGCCGCCGAACTCCTCCGGCGCGGGATCCGCCGGGCCCGCCCGGCCCCGGCCTACCCTGGGCCGGGAAGACCCGAGCCCGGACCGCCGACCGCAGGCCCCGACCGAGGAGCACCCGATGACCCAGCCGCCCCCGCCCCAGGTCTGGCCCAGCCTGCGGGCGCACGACGCCCACGCGTTGATCGGGTTCCTGACCGAGGCGTTCGGCTTCGAGGCCACCGCCGTCTACGCGGACGGGACGCACGTGCACCACGCCCAGCTCAGCTGGCCTGCCGGTGGCGGGATCATGCTCGGCTCGGCCCGCGAGGAGGACAGCGACGAGGACCCGTGGCCGCTGCGGCCGGGCCACTTCGGTGCGTACGTCGTGGTCACCGAGGACCCGGACGCGCTGTTCGCCCGGGCCGTCGCCGCCGGTGCCACCGTGGTCGCGGAACCGCACGACACCGACTACGGCACGGACGGCTCACGGGACTTCACCGTGCGCGACCCCGAGGGCAACCTGTGGGCCTTCGGCACCTACCGGGGCGAGCCCCGGAAAGGCTGAGACACCGCCCCGCCCGACGCTCCGAGGCCGGTCGCCGTCGGCTCCCCACCGGGTCAAGGCCCCCTCCGGGCCATAATCTGGTTCTGTGTACGATCCGTGGGGGAATCACCACCTCGGAAGGCAGCCATGACAGCGCAACCCACCGGCCTCCCCGTCATCGACCTCTCGCTCGCCGACGGCACCGCCGACGACCGGGCCCGGCTGCACGACGCGCTCCGCGCCGCCGCCACCGAGGTGGGGTTCTTCCAGCTCACCGGCCACGGCGTGACCACCGGGGAGACCACTGCGCTGACCGACGCCATGCACGCCTTCTTCGCCCTCCCGGAGGCCGACCGGCTGGCCGTCAGCAACCTCAACTCCCCGCACTACCGGGGCTACACCCGCACCGGCACCGAACGCACCGCCGGCGACCGGGACTGGCGCGACCAGCTCGACGTCGGCGCCGAGCTGCCGGCCCACGTGCCCGGCCCGGGCGAGCAGCCGTACTGGTGGCTGGAGGGCCCGAACCAGTGGCCCGCCGCCGTCCCGGGGCTGCGCGCCGCCACCCTGCACTGGATCGACCGCCTGGGTGCGGTGGCCGCCCGGCTGCTGCACGAGCTGCTCGCCGCCATCGGCGCCCGCCCCGACTTCTACGACTACGCCTTCGCCGGGCACCCGCACCTGCGGCTCAAGCTGGTGCGCTACCCGGGCACCCCGCCGGAGGGCACCCCGCAGGGTGTCGGCGCGCACAAGGACTACGGCTTCATCACCCTGCTGCTGCAGGACGACGTCGGCGGCCTCGAGGTGCTGCGTTCCGACGGCGGCTACCTCGCCGTCCCGCCGATGCCCGGCGCCTTCGTGGTGAACCTCGGCGAGCTGCTGGAGGTGGCCACCGACGGCTACCTCAAGGCCACCCGGCACCGCGTGGTCAGCCCGCCCGGCGCCCGCGAGCGGTTCTCCGTCCCGTTCTTCTACAACCCCCGCCTGGACGCCCACATCACCCCGCTCGACTTCCCGCACGCCCACCACGCCCCCGGCGCCACCCAGGACCCGGAGAACCCCCTCTTCGCGGAGTTCGGCCGCAACGAACTCAAGGGCTACGCCCGCGCCCACCCCGAGGTCACCCGGCGCCACCACCCCGAACTGCTCGCGGTCTGACGGCCCGCCCCGGACGCGTACTGCTGTCACACTCTTGGTGTCACAGCGGTACTGCCGCGTCCGATCCCGAGTGGGAGGCTTCACCATGACAGCGGCTGCGCCGTCGCAGATGACCGTCGACGAGCTGGCGGCCAGGGCCGGGGTGACGGTCCGGACGCTGCGGTTCTACAGCGCGAAGGGGCTGCTGCCGCCGCCGGAGCTGGGGCCGCGCCGGGTGGGGTGGTACGGGGCCGAGCACCTGGGGCGGCTGGAGTTGATCGAGGAGCTGCAGCGGCAGGGGCTGACGCTGGCCGCGATCGAGCGATACCTGTCCCAACTCCCGGACGATGTCGGCGCGTTGGACCTGGCGATCCACCGTGCGCTGGTCGCCTCCTGGACGCCCGAGGTGGCCGAGGAGGCCACCCGGGAGCAGCTCGGCCGCCGGGCCGGGCGGCCGCTGTCGGAGGCGGACGTGGACCGGCTGGCCGCGATGGGCGCGGTGCACCGCACCGACGACCCCGAGCTGTTCAAGATCGACCCGGGCCTGCTGCCGCTCGGGGTCCGGGTGCTGGACGTGCCGATCCCGCTGGAGACGCTGGTGGCGGCCCGCGCGGTGGTCCGGCTGCACAGCCGGGCCACCGCGCACGACCTGCACCGGCTGTTCCGCGACACGGTCTGGCGCCCGTACCGGGAGAGCGAGCCGGACGACCGGGAGCTGGAGCGGATGAAGGCACTGACCGAACGGATCCAGCCCATGGTGGTGCAGGCCCTGGTGACGGCCTTTCAGCGCTCGCTGGCCGAGGAGCTGGCCGCGCGCCCGGAGGAGGACGCGCGGCCGGTGCGGCCCGACTAGGGCGCGTATTTGGTCGTGATCAAGCGGTGGTTCTGGCGAGGTCCTTGATCCAGATCATCGCGCCGCGAAGCTGGAGGCCGGCGAGGTAGCT
>NZ_JBIWML010000018.1:0-124812 GCF_044766665.1 Kitasatospora sp. NPDC101801 | reverse complement strand
TGTCAACATATCTGGCGTTGACTTTTGGCACGCTGTTGAGTTCTCAAGGAACGGACACTTCCTTCGAGCCGCTTATCAGGCGGACCCTCCGGGCGTTCGTTTCAGTGTTACTGCGTTCTTTCGTGTTTCAAGCTTATCAGACGTTTCCCGCTCCGTTTCCGGGGCTTTATTTCGTCTTTCCGCTTTTGCCTTTCGGCGCTCCCGAACTCTACCAGAGGTATTCGGTCCGCTTTCCCGCTCGAATATGCATCCGAATGGGCGCGCGACGAGGTCACTCGTCAGGGTTTGGGGGTTCCGCTGTCCGGTGTGACCCGGTTTCAGCGACTCGGACTACGTTAGGGCACCGCGCAGCCTGCGTCAAACACAGAGGGGCCGGATCTGTCCAGATCCGGCCCCTCATTGACTGCTCCGCAGCTCAACTGGCGTACGGTTTCAGCCAACTGACACTAGTTCGAGGCGAGCTCGATCGCGGCCAGGTTGCGCTTGCCGCGCCGCAGTACCAGCCAACGCCCGTGCAGCAGATCCGAGTTGGCCGGTACGGCCTCCTCGTCGGCGACCTTCGCGTTGTTCAGGTAGGCGCCACCCTCCTTGATGGTGCGGCGGGCGCCGGAGCGGCTGGGGGCCAGGCCGGCCTCGACCAGCAGGTCCACCACCGGGAGCAGCTCGGTGACCGTGGCCTTGGGGACCTCGGCCAGGGCGGCCGCCAGGGTGGCGGGCTCCAGGTCGGCGAGGTCGCCCTGGCCGAAGAGGGCCTTCGAAGCGGCGACCGCGCGCTCGTACTGGTCGGCGCCGTGCAGCAGGGTGGTGAGCTCCTCGGCCAGGGCCCGCTGGGCGAGCCTGGCCTGCGGACGCTCGGTGGTCTCGCGCTCCAGCTCCTCGATCTCCTCCCGCGAGCGGAAGGAGAAGATGCGCAGGAAGTTCGAGACGTCCCGGTCGTCCGCGTTCAGCCAGAACTGGTAGAAGGCGTACGGGGTGGTCAGCTCCGGGTCCAGCCAGATGGTGCCGGACTCGGTCTTGCCGAACTTGGTGCCGTCCGCCTTGACGATCAGCGGGGTGGCGAGCAGGTTGACCGACTTGCCCTCGGCCTTGCGGATCAGGTCGCTGCCGGCCGTGAGGTTGCCCCACTGGTCGCTGCCGCCGGTCTGCAGGGTGCAGTCGTACCGGCGGAACAGCTCCAGGTAGTCCATGCCCTGGAGGATCTGGTAGCTGAACTCGGTGTACGAGATGCCGGCGTCGGAGTTCAGCCGCCGGGCGACCGCCTCCTTGGCGATCATGTTGTTGACCCGGAAGTACTTGCCCACGTCGCGGAGCAGGCTGATCGCCGACATGCCGGACGTCCAGTCCAGGTTGTTGACCATGCGGGCCGCGTACTCGCCCTCGAAGTCGAGGAACTTCGCGATCTGGCCACGCAGCCGGTCCACCCAGGCGGCGACCGTCTCGGGGTCGTTGAGCACGCGCTCGGCGGTGGGCTTGGGGTCACCGATCAGGCCGGTGGCGCCGCCGACCAGGCCGAGCGGGAAGTTTCCGGCCTGCTGGATCCGGCGCATGGTGAGGATCTGCACCAGGTTGCCGAGGTGCAGGCTGGGCGCCGTCGGGTCGAAGCCGCAATAGAACGTGACCGGGCCGTCCGCGAACGCCTTGCGCAGTGCGTCCTCGTCGGTGGACAGGGCGATCAGCCCTCGCCACCGCAGCTCGTCGACGATGTCCGTCACGGTCACGCTTCTCCTTCGGTCGGGCGCCAGGCTCGCTCTCGGGCCCGTTCCGATCGGGCCCCGCACCTGGACGACTCCAGCGTGCTAGAGCCTACGCGGTCCCTGCCAGCGCATTTCCTCGGCGCCCGCCCGGCGCACGGAAATTCCGTTGTTCGCAGGCCCGGCGCGGGTCACAGTGGAGTCCCGCCGAGCGGCGGAATGGTACTGGACGGGCGTGCCGTCGGCAGGTCCGCAGGGAGGTGGCCGAGGTGCGCAACACGCTGGTTCTGAACGCGAGCTACGAACCGTTGACGACGGTGTCCCTGAAGCGCGCCGTGGTGCTGGTGCTCCAGGACAAGGCCGTGGTCGAGCAGGCCCATCCGCTCGGTGTGGTGCGGGCGACCGGTATCTCGGTACCGGTGCCCCGGGTGATCAGACTCCAACGCTACGTCCGGGTGCCGTTCCGACAACGGGCCCCGTGGTCGCGGCGTGGTGTGCTGGTCAGGGACCAGCACCTGTGTGCGTACTGCGGCCGACGGGCCACCACGGTGGACCACCTGCACCCGAAGTCGCGCGGTGGCGCCGACTCCTGGCTGAACACCGTCGCGGCCTGCGCGGAGGACAACCAGCGCAAGGCCGACCGGACGCCGGAGCAGGCCGGGATGCGGCTGCTGCGGAAGCCGTTCGAGCCGACGCCGGAGGCGACCCTGATGCTGGCGCTCGGGCTGCACCGCAGTGAGATGAACGAGCTGGCGGCCTGGCTGCCGGCTGCGGCGGTGGCGTAGCCGCCGCCCACGAGCTGGTGGGCCGACCCGGTCGGGGGACAGGTCGGCCCACCGGATCTACCCCGGGCGGTCAGCCCTTGGCCTGGAAGGCCGCCGCCACCCCGAAGTTGGCGGAGTGCTCGGGCAGCACCACGACCTTGCCGCCGCCGGTGAGCACCCGGCCGGAGGTCAGCAGCGAGCCGGTGCCCTGGGGGTAGCCGCCGCCCGCCGTGGCCCGGCCGTCGGTGACGGCGTAGCGGGTGAGGTGGGCGGGCTGGTCCAGGCGCTCGTCGCCGGCCAGCAGCAGGGCGCCGTTCTCCACGCCCACCGGGACGCTCTTGCCCCTCTCGGCGACCTGGGTCCGCCAGCGGGACTTACCGGTCGTCAGGTCGTAGGCGACGGCGGCCGGGTGGCTGCCGTCGGCGCCGGTCTGGGTGGTGAGCAGGGTCTGCCCGTCGAAGAAGACCGTCGGGGTGGCGTCGAAGCTGCCCCGGGTGACGCCGAGCCGGCCGCCCTCGGCGGTGACCGGGATCTCGGCGGCCGGGTCGCCGGTGGCGCCCCAGGCGAAGATCCGGTCGTCGGCGGGCTGCGCGCCGGTGGTGAGCACCACGGCGGGCTCGGCGGAGAGCACCGAGACGGTCTTGGGCTGGTTGTTCAGCCCGCGCCACCACTGCAGCTTGCCGTCCGCGGCGTTCAGCGCGACCGCCTGGTCGGCGGGGACGCTGTCGGCGCAGGTGCTGTGCAGCACCACGGTCTTGCCGCTCGCGCCGCCGCTCAGGGTGCAGAACTTGCCCTGCCCGCCGTACGTCCAGAGGTCCTTGCCGTCGGCGGCGGCCCAGGCGGTGGCCCGGTCGTCGCCGACCGCGACCACCTTGTCCTCGAGTACCGCGACCCGGGCGCCGTAGGCGTCCTTGGTGTCGCTGAGCGGCTTGCTCCAGGCGGCCTTGCCGGTCTTGGTGTCGACGGCGGAGACCACGGTGCAGGCGCTCTTCGGGTCGGCCGAGACCCGGAACAGCGCGGCGCCCAGGCCGGTCGGGCCGACGGTGGGCGAGAGACCGCACGGCACGGCGCCCTCGACCGGCGGGGCCAGCGTCCAGCCGGGCTTGCCGTCGGCGAGCCCGTAGGCGTGCACCCCGGTGCTGTCGGCCCGGACCACCGCGTCGCCGAGCAGCCAGCTGCCGACCAGGGTGTCGTCGGCGCCGGCCGCCAGGGCGGTGGCGGGCTCGGCGGCCCACGCCTTGGCGTGCGCGACGGTGAAGGTCTTCGGGATCTCGGCCGGGCTCCCGGCCGCCTCGCCCTCGGACCGGTCGGCGGTGACCATCACCCCGGCCGTGAGCAGCACGGCCAGTGCGGCGACCCCGGCCCCGGCCCGGATCAACAGCGCGCGCTTGCCCGGCGCGTGCTCCCCCGAGATCACCGAGGCGGCGAGGTCCTTCAGCCGGTCGGCGGCGGACACCTTGCGGACCCGGGCGGCGGCGACGGGCGCGGCCTCGACCGCCGGCTCGGGCGTCGGCTCGGTCACCGCCGGGTCGGGCTCCACCGGCGGCTGGTAGGACTGCGGCTGGTACGAGGACGGCTGGTAGGACGGCTCGTACGGCTGCGGCTCCTGGTAGCCGGTGGGCGCGTACAGCTGCTGCTCGTACCCGGCCACGGGCTGCTGGTACTGGTCGGGCTCGCGCTGCTGCGGCATCCCGGACTGCCACTGCTGGTCCTGGTACCCGTAGCCCTGCTCGCCGTAGGACGACTGCTCCTGCGTCGGGTACCAGCCCTGCTGGTAGTCGTAGCCGACCGGCTCCTGCCCGGCCGTGCCGGAGTGGTCCTGGGCCATACCGTTCCGTCCGTCCGACTGCTTGCTGCGGCAGTCAGCATCTCACGCCGGTCGGACCATCCCGTCCGGAACCGGAGCAATCGGGCATCTCACGAACGGTCAGGCGGTGCGCAGCGCCTGGTCGATCCGGGCCGCCATGGCGAGGTCGAGCCCCGTCAGGCCGCCGGCGCTGTGGGTGGAGAGGACGAACCGCAGGGTGCGCCAGCGGATGTCGATGTCGGGGTGGTGGTCGAGTTCCTCGGCTGCTTCCGCCACCACGCCGACCACCGCGATCGCGGTGGGGAAGCTCGCCGTCTCGGTGGTCCGGACGATGGCCTCGCCCTCCCGGGTCCAGTCCGGGAGGGCGGCCAGGCCGGCCGTGATCTGACCCTCGGTCAGTCGCGTTCGGTTGCTCATGCGCCCAGCGTACGAGCGGGCGCGCGATCGGCGCTCAGCCGAGCAGCATCCGGGTCACCGCGATCAGGCCGACCGTGACGATCACCCCGCGCAGCGCCGGCGGCGGCAGCCGGCGGCCGACCTTGGCGCCGAGCTGGCCACCGACGGTGGAGCCGACCGCGATCAGCAGCACGGCGGTCCAGTCGATCTCCGAGGTGAAGAGGAAGAACACCGCCGCCACCGCGTTGACGATCAGCGCCAGCACGTTCTTGGCGCCGTTGATCCGCTGCATCGAGTCCTGCAGCAGCATGCCCATCAGGGCCACCAGCAGCACGCCCTGCGCGGCACCGAAGTAGCCGCCGTAGATACCGGTCAGGAAGACCCCGCCGAGCAGCAGCGGCCCGAGCTCGGAGGTCGAGTCGTCGCGTCGCCGGGCAGCCATCGCCCGGGCCACCCGGGGCTGGATCACCACCAGCACCAGGGCCAGCAGGATCAGCACCGGCACGACCGTGTCGAAGGCCGCGCTGGGCAGCTTGACCAGCAGGTACGCGCCGAGCAGTCCGCCGAGCAGCGAGGCGGTGCCCAGCCGGAGCAAGCGGCCGCGCTGGCCGGTGAGTTCGCTCCGGTAGCCGATCGCGCCGCTGAGGGTGCCGGGCACCAGGCCGATGGTGTTGGAGACGTTGGCGGTCACCGGTGGCACGCCGAAGGCGAGCAGCACCGGAAAGGTGATCAGGGTGCCGGATCCGACCACGGTGTTGATGGTCCCGGCGCCGACCCCGGCGAGCAGGACGGCGAGCCCCTCCCAGAGCGTCATGAGTACCCCAGTTTCTGGCCCGGTCGGGTACACGGCACGGGGGCTCGCGTCGGGACGGGGCCGAGCAGTTGTCGGCTGATCATGCATCAGCCGGGACGGCCGTGGCCAGAGCTGTCCGGTACGCGAACGGGCCCGCTCCCCGGAGGGGGCGGGCCCGTCGGTGGCCGAGGTCTACTCGGGGTCGAGCTTGGGGTACTCGCGGCTGGGCTCGACCCGGGGGCGGGCGGTGCCCTTCTCGGTGTCGACCGGGCGCGGGCCGGCCGGGCGGTCGACCGGGATCGGGGCGCTCGCCGGGGCGCCGGGGGCGCCGCCGCCGGCCATGTTGCCGAACGCGCCGCCGATGCCCTTGAGCGCGTCGCCGATCTCGCTCGGGATGATCCAGAGCTTGTTGGAGTCGCCCTTGGCCAGCTCGGGCAGGGTCTGCAGGTACTGGTAGGCCAGCAGCTTCTGGTCGGCGTCGCCCTCGTGGATGGCCTCGAAGACCGTCCGGATCGCGGCGGCCTCACCGTCGGCGCGGAGCACCGCGGCCTGGGCCTCGCCCTCGGCGGTGAGCACCGCCGCCTGCTTGTCACCCTCGGCCCGCAGGATGGCGGCCTGCCGGGCGCCCTCGGCGGTGAGGATCGCGGCGCGCTTGTCGCGGTCGGCGCGCATCTGCTTCTCCATCGAGTCCTGGATGGAGGTCGGCGGCTCGATCGCCTTCAGCTCGACCCGGTTGACCCGGATGCCCCACTTGCCGGTGGCCTCGTCGAGGACGCCGCGCAGGCCCGCGTTGATCACCTCGCGGGAGGTCAGGGTGGACTCCAGGTCCATCGAGCCGATGATGTTGCGCAGCGTGGTGACGGTGAGCTGCTCGATCGCCTGGATGTAGCTGGCCACCTCGTAGGTGGCCGCCCGGGCGTCGGTGACCTGGTAGTAGATCACCGTGTCGATGTTGACCACCAGGTTGTCCTGGGTGATCACCGGCTGCGGCGGGAAGGGGACGACCTGCTCGCGCAGGTCGATCCGGTTGCGGACCCGGTCGATGAACGGGACCACGATGTTCAGACCGGCGTTCAGCGTCCGGGTGTAGCGGCCGAAACGCTCCACGATGGCCGCGCTGGCCTGCGGGATCACCTGGATCGTCTTGATCAGTGCGATGAAGGCCACCACGACCAGGACGACCAGCACGATAAGGACGGGTTCCACGCGTTCTCCCCTAGACGACCAGGGCAGTGGCGCCCTGGATTTCGACGACGTCGACCTGCTGACCCGGCTCGTAGACACTGCCGGGGTTGAGCGCGCGGGCAGACCAGATCTCGCCGTTCAGCTTGATCCGCCCTCCCTGCCCGTCGACCTGCTCCTGCACGATCGCGGTGGCGCCGGTGAGGGCGTCCACCCCGCTCCTGAACTGCGGCCCCTTCTTGAGCTGCCGCCTGGCTATCGGGCCGACGAAGCCCACCAGCCCGGCCGAGACCCCGACGAAGATCAGGACCTGCCCGACCACCCCGATCCCGAGTGCGGCCGCGCCGGCCGCCGCACCGGCTCCGATCGCGAACATGGCGAACTCGGGCACCGCGGTGAGCACCAGCGGAATACCAAGACCGACGGCGGCCAGGAGCCACCAAATCCAGCTGTCCACGAATTCCATCCTAGGGAGGCGAGGTCTCTCCCGGCGGAAAGTTCCCGCAGGTGGACGGGCGGAAACCGGCCGTACGTACGACCGGTCCCAGTTCAGTCCAGTTCCGGGCCGTTCAGTGCCGGGTTCAGCCGAGCGGGAGGCCCTGCGCGGACCAGCGGTCGCCGTGCCGCTCCAGGGTCAGCGGCAGGCCGAAGCAGAGCGACAGGTTGCGGGCCGTCAGCTCGGTGTCGATCGGGCCTGCGGTGAGCACCTTGCCCTGACGGATCATCAGCACGTGGGTGAAGCCGGGCGCGATCTCCTCGACGTGGTGGGTCACCATCGCCATCGCCGGGGCGTACGCGTCCTGGGCCAGCGCACCGAGGCGGCGGACCAGGTCCTCGCGGCCGCCGAGGTCGAGACCGGCGGCCGGCTCGTCCAGCAGCAGCAGCTCGGGGTCGGTCATCAGGGCGCGGGCGATCATGGTGCGCTTGCGCTCGCCCTCGGACAGCGTGCCGAACTTGCGGGCCACGTAGTCCGCCATGCCCAGCCGGTCGAGCAGCGCCAGCGCGCGGAACTCGTCGGTGGTCTCGTACTTCTCGTTCCAGGTGGCGGTCATCCCGTAGGCGGCGGTCAGCACCGTCTGCAGCACGGTCTGCTCGGTCGGCAGCTTGTCCAGCAGCGAGGCGCTGGCCAGGCCGATCCGCTGGCGGAGCTCGAAGACGTCGACCGCACCGAGCTTCTCGCCCAGCACGGCGGCCGCGCCGGCGCTCGGGAAGAGGTAGGTGGAGGCGACCTGGAGCAGGGTCGTCTTCCCGGCGCCGTTCGGGCCCAGGATCACCCAGCGCTCGCCCTCGGAGATCGACCAGGAGACCTGATCGACCAGCGCGCGCCCCTCCCGGACCACGGAAACGTCCACCAGCTCCAGCACGTCGCTCATGCCTACGCCTTCCCCAATGCAGAAAATTCGGCCGCCCGAGGCCATTGCGCGCGGGTCCTCGGGGTGCGGTCCACTCGTGTCGACAGTCGGCCGCGGGCGGGCAGCCCACCCGGGGGCCGGGTAAGGCTCGGAGGGGGCGCCGCTCACAGCACAGGCCAAACCTACGCCACGCGGATGGCCGTACTTTCCGTAGGCTGGCCGGATGCCTGCTTCAACCACTGACAATCCGTACGAAGAGCCGCGCTCCGGGCGGCTGACCGCGTGGGGCAACGCGTTGCTCGGCGGTTTCACCTCTCCCGACCAGGCTGCCGAGGCCGTCCTCGGTGCCGACCAGAGCCACCGGTTCACCGGTCTGCCCGGTGACCCCGACGGCGAACTCCACAGCCCCGCCTGGGCCCTCGGCCGGCTCCGCTCGCTCGGCGCCACCGGCCTCCGGCTGGCCCGGCCCGCCCCCGGCCACCCGCTCGGCCTGACCGGCCCGGCCCCCTTCAACGCGGCTGCCCTGACCGCCGGCGAGGCGGTGCTCGCGGTCGGCCTGCCGATCGGCTTCGTCCCCGAGGTCGAGGTGTACGGACCGCAGGGCGACCAGGGCGTCCGGGTGCTCTGGCGCTGCTCGACCGTCAACGAGGGCCCGCCCGCTGACGTCCCGTCACTGCACGAAGCCGAGCGCGAGCTCGCGGACAGCCTGCGGGAGACCACCCGGCTGCTCACCCAGCTGGACGTCGCCGGGGCCGGCCCCGAAGCCGTCCGCGCCCTCACCGAGTGGCGCCGGCGCGGGCACACCGAGCTGCTCGCCCCCGGCTACCCGCCGCGCGCCGTACGGGTCCTGGAGTCCGCCCGGCAGATCACCGCGCTGCTCGCGATCGCCCTCGACGGCCACGGCGCAGCGGTCAGCGCCACCGAGATGACGGCCCGCCGCGAGATCCTCGCCCCCCTCGGCCGCACCGCCCGCCGGGCCACCGCGGCGGCGTACAACGCCCTGGTGGACGAACCCGTCTAGAGCAACCACCAGGGGCTCGGGTCACTGTGCTGCGGGCTCAGCCATCAGGGGCTCGGGGAACTGCGACGCCGACCCTTGCAAGGTGATCGTCGCGTAAATGGTCAGGCACTTTCGCAGTGACCCGAACGCCAGATCTCCTCGCAGTTCCCCGAGCCCCTGACCGTAGATGCCCGGGCGCCTGCCAAAAGTGCAGCCCCCGAACAGTTCAGGCGTGGTTGTTGCGGACGGCCCAGAGGGCGGCCTGGGTGCGGTCGGCGAGGTCGAGCTTCATCAGGATGTTGGAGACGTGGGTCTTGACGGTCTTCTCGGAGAGGTGGAGTGCGCGGGCGATCTCCCGGTTGGAACGTCCGTCGGCGATGTGCGAGAGCACCTCGCGTTCCCGCTCCGTGAGCGTCCCGCCCCGTCCCTGGGGCGCTCGCGGGGCGTCGTCGGAGAGCAGCGCCGCCGCCAGCTCCGGCTGGAGCAGGACGTGGCCCGCGTGGACCGAACGGATCGCCCCGGCCAGCGCCTCGGGGTCCACGTCCTTGTAGACGTAGCCCGCCGCCCCGGCCCGGAGCGCGGGCACCATGGTCCGGTGCTCGGTGAAGCTGGTGACGATCAGCACCCGGGCCGCGCTCCCCCGCTCCTTGAGCAGCTTGAGCGCCTCGATCCCGTCGACCCCCGGCATCTTGAGGTCCATCAGCACCACGTCGGGCTCCAGCGCCGCCGTCTTCTCGACGCCCTCGGCGCCGTCCCCGGCCTCGCCGACCACCTCGATGTCGTCCTGCACCTCGAGGAAGGTGCGCAGCCCGCGTCGCACCACCTGGTGGTCGTCCACCAGCAGGACGCGGATCGGTGCGGTGGTGTCAGGCACCGGGGACCTCCAGCTCGACGGCGGTCCCCTGGCCGGGGGCCGATTCCAGGGACAGCGTCCCGCCGACCGCGGCCGCGCGGTCCCGCATGGAGACCAGCCCGAGGTGCCGGCCCTCCCGGCGGACGGCCTCCGGGTCGAAGCCGCGTCCGTCGTCGTGCACCCGCAGCCGGGCGCCCCGGCCGGGCGTGCCGGTCAGGGTGACCTCGACGGCCTGGGCGCCGGAGTGCCGCAGGGCGTTGTGCAGGGCTTCCTGGGCGACCCTCAGCACCGCCGCCTCCTGCCCGGGCGGCAGGGTCCGGACCCCGTCCGAGCTGAACCGGACCCGGGCGGTGTGGGCCCGGTCGAGCACCTGGGCCTGCGAGGCCAGGGTGGCCACCAGGCCGTCCTCGTCCAGGGCGGCGGGGCGCAGTTCGATCACCACGGTGCGGAGTTCGTCGGCGGCCTCGGCCGCGAGCCGGGCCACCTCGGCCAGTTCGGCCCGGGCCCGGGCCGGGTCGCGGTCGACCAGGGTGGCGGCGGCCTTGGCGGTGAGGCGGAGCGAGAAGAGCTTCTGGGCGACCGCGTCGTGCAGGTCGTGGGCGATCCGGGCCCGCTCCCCGGCCAGGGTGAGTTCGCGGCTGCGCTCGTACAGCCGGGCGTTGCCGAGCGCTATCGCGGCGTGCGCGGCGAGGATCCGCAGCAGTTCCTCGTCGTGGGCGGTGAAGCCGCCCTCCTTGTTCGCCAGGAAGACCGCGCCGAGGACCTCGGTGCCGTCCACGATCGGCATGCCGAGGAAGTCGGTCAGATCGGGGTGCGCGTCCGGCCAGCCCTCGAAGTCGGGGGCCTGCCGGACGTCGTCCAGCCGGGTCGGGGTGAGCTGGTGCAGCATCGCGGCCAGTACGCCGTGCTGGCGGGGCAGCGGGCCGATCGCCTTCCACTCCTCGTCGGTGACGCCGTCCACCACGAACTGGGCGAAGCCGCCGTGGTCGTCCGGCACGCCCAGCGCGGCGTACCGGGCGCCGAGCAGGGTGCGGGCCTCGGCGGTGATCCGGCGCAGCACCTCCCGGACCTCCAGGTGGCGGCTCATCGCCAGGACGGCGCTGCTGACGGCCTCGATCCCGCTCAGGGAGGGATCGCAGGGGGACGGTTCGGCTGGCATGCCCCCAAGCTACCGGCGGCGCCGGGCCCGGGCATGGGGCACGGGGCGTAGGTCCTGCGGACTACCCGCGCTGCATCACCTCGGGCTCGTGCCGGCGCTGCAGCCGGTTGACCAGCAGGCCGAGCAGGGCCGCGAAGGCCAGCAGGACCAGCCAGTTGAGGACCAGCACGCCGGCCGAGTGGGTCCACAGCCGGTCGGTGCCCGGCGCCACCGGGGAGATGGTGGCCAGGTCGAGGGTGTTGCCGGCGGCGGCGACGCCCCAGCGGGCGGGCATCAGCCAGGCGAACTGTTCGAGGCCGGGCTCGTCGTAGAGCTGGAAGACCGCGCCGGTGAAGACCAGCTGGACGATGGTGAACATCACCAGCAGCGGCATGGTCTTCTCCGCCGTCCGGACCAGGGCGGAGATCACCAGGCCGACCATCATCGAGACGAAGCCGAGCAGGGTGACGCCGACGGCCATCTCGACCGCCGGGGCGCCGGTGATCAGCAGGCCCCGCTCGGGCAGCTCGCGCAGGCCGAAGCCGACGATCGAGATCAGCCCGCCCTGCACCACGCTGACCGCGCCGAGCACGGTCACCTTGGACATCAGGTAGGCCGACCGGGACAGGCCGGTGGCCCGTTCGCGTTCGTAGATCGGCCGTTCCTTGATCAGCTCGCGGACCGAGTTGGCCGCCCCGGCCAGGCAGGCGCCGACCGCGAGCACCAGCAGGATCATCCTGGCCCCGCCGTTCCGGGTCGGCCCGGCGCAGTCGACCAGCCCGCAGCTGTCCGGGATCAGTGCGCTGACCCCGCCGAGCACCAGCGGGAGCAGCAGCGAGAGGGCCAGGAAGCCCCGGTCGGCGCCGATCACCGCGAGGTAGCGGCGGACCAGGGTCCACAGCTGGGAGCGCCAGCGCTGCGGCTTGGGCGGTTCGGTCCTGGGCCGCTCGACCGGCAGCACCGGCAGCGGGGTGGCGGCCGAGTCGGCGGAGTACTCCAGGTGGTGCGGGGAGCTGCGGTAGCGGCCGGCCCAGTCGTGGTCGGGGTGGTTCTCGAACGCCTGGAAGACGTCGGCCCAGCTCTGGTAGCCGAAGAAGTACAGCGCCTCGTCCGGCGGCCCGAAGTAGGCCACCGAGCCGCCCGGGGCGAGCACCAGCAGCCGGTCGCAGAGCGCCAGTTCGGCCACCGAGTGGGTGACCACCAGGATCGTGCGGCCGTCGTCGGCGAGCCGGCGCAGGGTCTGCATCACCTCCCGGTCCATGCCCGGGTCCAGGCCGGAGGTGGGTTCGTCCAGGAAGATCAGCGAGGGCTTGGTGAGCAGCTCCAGGGCGACCGAGACCCGCTTCTGCTGGCCGCCGGAGAGCGTGCTGATCCGGCTGTCGGCGCGCTGGTCCAGCCGCAGCTCGTACAGCACCTCGTCGATCCGGCGCTCCCGCTCGGCCGCCTCGGTGTCGCCGGGGAAGCGCAGCTCGGCGGCGAAGCGCAGCGCCGTACGGACCGTCAGCTCGCGGTGCAGGATCTCCGACTGCGGGACCAGCCCGATCCGTGAGCGCAGCTCGGCGAACTGCCGGTAGAGGTCGCGCCCGTCGTACAGCACCTGTCCCTGGTCGGCCGGGCGGTAGCCGGTCAGCGCGCGCAGCAGGGTGGACTTGCCGGAGCCGGACGGGCCGATCACCGCGACCAGGGACTTCTCCGGGACGGTGAAGCCGACGTCCCTGAGCAGGGTCCGCCGGCCGCCCCGGTGCGGGACCTCGACGCTCAGGTGCCGGGCGGAGAAGGTGACCGCGCCGTCGTCCACGTACTCCTGGAGCTGGCCGCCGACCAGCGCGAAGGAGGAGCGGCCGACGGTCAGCCGGTCGTGTTCGCCGACCAGCGCGCGGTGCACCGGCTGGCCGTTCAGGAAGATCCCGTTGTGGCTGCCCAGGTCGACGATCTCCCAGCGGCCGTCCGGGAGTTGGCGCAGCTCGGCGTGGTGCCGGGAGATCTGCAGGTCGGCCAGGACCACGTCGTTGTCCAGCGCCCGGCCGATCCGGATGGTGCGGGTGCTCGGCCCCAGCGCCCGGATCACGGTGGGTGCGGAGCCGCGCTGCTCCGGGAAGGCGGCCGGGGGGAAGGCGGCGGCCGGGAACGGGCTGGGGGTGCTGCGCCCGGTGATCGCGGCGTGCCAGGGCACCGGCGGCAGCACCGGCGCGGTCGGCACCGGCGCGGGGGCCGGGGCCCGGACGGTCAGCCGGGGGCCGCTGGCGGCACTGCCGAGCCGTATCTCGGCGCCCGGCTGCAACGGCACCTGCCGGGACCGCACCCCTCGGAGGAAGGTGCCGTTGGTGCTGTCGTGGTCGGTGAGCAGCCAGCCCCCGTCCCGGTCGGTCAGGGAGGCGTGCCGCCAGGAGACCCGGGCGTCCTCGGACCGGAGGTCCGCTGCCGGGTCCCGGCCGATCAGGTAGCTACGGCCCGGTTCGAGGACCAGCTCCCGCCCGTCGATCTCCACTACGAGTTGCGGCACTTCCGCCTGCCCCTGCTGGTGCTGACAACTGACGGCCCGACATCCTTCCAGGTACCGGCCCGAAGCACTATCCGCCCGGGTGGGAGCGGGTGCCCGCGGTAGTCCAGAGGGCGGACGCCGTTGCGGTCCTGGGCGAACGGCCCGGTAGCGTGGGTGGCACCATGAACGCTGCGCCCCTCCCCCCGCTGCCCCGGTCGTACGACGACGAGCGCACCTTGCTGGTCAAGGTCTTCGGCAAGGACCGCCCCGGTATCACCGCAGGGCTGTTCAGCACCCTCGGTGACTTCGGCGTGGACGTGATCGACATCGAGCAGATGGTCACCCGTGGCCGGATAACGCTGTGCGCCCTGGTGGCCACCCCGGCCGGCGGGCACGGTGCCGAAGGCGCGATGCGCGCCACCGTGCACCGCTGGGCGGAGGAGCTGAAGCTCCAGACCGAGATCATCTCCGGCACCGGTGACAACCGGCCGCGCCGCGAGGGCCGTTCGCACGTCACCGTGCTCGGGCACCCGCTGACCGCCACCGCCGTCGCCGCGCTGACCTCCCGGGTCACCGAGGCGGGCGGCAACATCGACCGCGTCTTCCGGCTGGCCAAGTACCCGGTGACCGCCGTCGAGCTGGCCGTCTCCGGCGTGGCGACCGAGGAGCTGCGGGCGGTGCTGGCCCTGGAGGCGGCCGCCCAGCAGGTGGACATCGCGGTGGTCCGGGCCGGTCTGGAGCGCCGGGCCAAGCGGCTGGTGGTGATGGACGTCGACTCGACCCTGATCCAGGACGAGGTGATCGAGCTGTTCGCCGCCCACGCGGGCTGCGAGCAGAAGGTCGCCGAGGTGACCGCCGCCGCGATGCGCGGCGAGCTGGACTTCGCCGAGTCGCTGCGGGCCCGGGTGGCCCTGCTGGCCGGTCTCGACGCCGCGGTGACCGAGAAGGTCCGGGCCGAGGTCCGGTTCACCCCGGGGGCCCGCACCCTGGTCCGGACGCTGCGCCGGCTGGGCTTCCAGGTGGCCATCGTCTCGGGCGGGTTCACCCAGGTCACCGACCACCTGGTGGAGCAGCTCGGGCTGGACTTCGCGGCCGCCAACACCCTGGAGGTGGTGGACGGGAAGTTCACCGGCCGGGTCACCGGCGAGATCGTCGACCGGGCCGGCAAGGCCTGCTGGCTGGAGCGCTTCGCCGAGCTGGCCAAGGTCCCGCTGGAGCAGACGGTGGCGATCGGCGACGGCGCCAACGATCTCGACATGCTGAACGCGGCCGGGCTCGGCGTCGCCTTCAACGCCAAGCCCGTGGTCCGCGAGGCCGCCGACACGGCGGTGAACGTCCCCTTCCTGGACACCGTGCTCTACCTGCTCGGGATCACCCGCGAAGAGGTCGAGGCGGCCGACGAGCTGGACGGCACGCCGACCGACGACGAGTAGCCCGTCGGTCAGGACACCTGCCACTGCTGGAGCGGTGCGCCGGTGTCGGCCTGCTGGCTGAGCGGCGCGCCGTCGGTGGCGGCGGCCGCGGTCAGCAGCAGACCGCTCTTCTTCGAGGCGACGGCCCAGCCGCCGCCGGTGCGCGGGGTGAGCACCCAGCGCTGGTTGTCGTTGCCGGTGCAGGTCCACTGGATGACCGCCGCACCGGCCGTGGTGGACCCGCCGTTGACGTCGGCGCAGAGCTGGGAGACCGCACTGGTCAGGGTGTAGCTGCCGTCGGCGTTCTGGCCGAACCGCCACTGCTGCTCGGCGCTGCCGTTCGCGGCCCGCACCACCAGCCGGGTGCCCGCCGTGCCGGAGCCGGCCGGGTCCTCCAGGGCCGCCCCGGCGGTGGTCAGGGTGTGCGGACCGGTCAGCCCGTCGGCGTACGCCTCGATCTCGTACAGCGAGTAGCCGTAGCCGGTGCCGCGCTGGGTGCCGTACATCCGCAGGTAGCGGCCCGAGCCGGTCAGTCCGGTGAGGTTCTCGGTGCCGCCGCTGCCGGTGGTGGTGGAGTACAGGGTCCGCCAGGTCACCGCGTCGTCGGAGAGCTGGAGCTGGTACGCCTTGCCGTACGCGGCCTCCCAGCGGAGCACCACCTGGTTGACCGGGCGGACCGAGCCCAGGTCGACCTGGAGCCACTGCGGGTCGGTGTAGGCGCTGGCCCAGCGCGAGGCGGGGTCGCCGTCGGTGGCGGCGGCGGCCGGGAAGTTGGCCGTCTCGGTGCTGGAGGCGGTGGTCGGGCGGTTCAGTGCGAGGTTGCCCGGCCGGCCGCCCGCGCCGGTCCAGCCCGGGTGGTGCCCGACCGCGGTGACGATCGGGGTGAAGTCGGCGTAGCTCGCGACCGGCTTGGGCGATCCCCAGGTCTGCTGGGCCAGCCCGCGCAGCGGGAACATCAGGCCGGCGGCGATCTGGTCCTCGGTCTCGGCGTTCGGGTTGTCGCACCAGACGTGGATCAGCGAGCCGAGGTTCCTGGTGGCGTCGGTGATCCGGTTGCTCCCCTGGAACAGGTCCGGGGTCCAGGTCTCGTACATCCACCGGGTGTCCGGCTTGGCGCCGCCGAGCACGTAGTAGGTCGGCGTCCAGGACTCGTTGGCGACCAGGTGCCCGGCGTCCACCAGCTGTTGCGGCGTCAGGCCGTAGTTGTACCAGTACTCCACCACGATGCCCGGGTTCGGGCTGATCGTGCCGTCCCCGGACTTGATGCCGTCGTTCCACATCCGGGTGGTCTTGCCGCCGGCCCGGATGAGCGCGTCGGACCAGTTGACGAAGCCGTAGTAGGTGTCCTTGGCGGTGCTGTTGGCCCCGTAGGTGGCCCGGGCGTAGCTGAGCAGCTGCGGGTACTGGCTGTAGTCCGTGACGTACTCGTCCGCGCCGATGTGCCAGTACGGGCCGGGGAACAGCGGGAGGTACTCGTTGACCAGGTCCTTGACCAGGGTGTACGTGCCGGGCAGCGAGAGGTCGACGAACTCGTTGCTGACCACGCCGGAGCTGTTCCTGAGCTTGAGCTCGGGGTGGGCGGTCAGGATCGGGTTCATGTGGCCTGGGGTGTCGATCTCCGGGACGACCGTGACGTGGTAGCGGGCGGCCAGGGCGACCAGCTCGGCGATCTCCTGCTTGCTGTAGTGCTCGGCCGAGACGATCTCGGGGTGGGTGCTGCTCTCCAGCCGGAAGCCGAAGGTGTCCGAGAGGTGGAAGTGGAAGTAGTTCAGCTTGAGGTAGGCCAGCTCCTGGATGTGCTGCTTCACCCAGCCGACGGTGAAGAACTTCCGCCCCTGGTCGATCATCAGGCCGCGTTCGGCCTTGACCGGCCAGTCCACGGCCGTCCCGGCGGGCACGGTGGCCGACTGGTGCAGCAGTTGCAGGACGGTGCGGGTGCCGTAGAACGCCCCGGCGGTGCTGCCGGCCCGGATGGCGACGGTCTGACCGACCGTCATCCGGTACCCCTCGGCGGGGAGGGTGGCGTCGCCGAGGGTCAGCGCCAGGTCGCCGGGGGCGGCGGTGCCGTTCAGCACGGTCACGGTGCGGCCGGCCAGCGCGCCCAGGTCCGCCGCGAACGTGGCGGCGTCGCCCGCCAGTTGGGCGGCGTAGGCGGGGTCGACCACGATCCGGGAGCCGGGGCCGAAGGTGTAGCTGCCGGTGCCGGCCGTCCACTGGCGCAGTGCCGGGACGGTCCGGGGTGCACCGGCGGCGGCGGCCTGGGCGGCGGTCAGCGGGGGAAGGGCGAGGGCCGCCACGGTGCAGAGGGCGGCCAGCAGGAGCCTGAGTATGCGCATGGGATCCCTTGGTGAGGAGGGGAGTTCAGCGGATGGACCAGGTCTGGGTGCCGCCGCCGACGACGGCCTGCTGGGTGAGCGGGGCGCCGTCGGCGGTGCCCTGGGCGGTGAGCGCGAGGCCACTGAGCGCGGAGGTGATCCGCCGGCCGCCCGCGTCGGCGGTCAGCCACCAGCGCTGGTTGGCGCCCCCGGTGCAGGGCCACTGGATGACGGCTGCGCCCGGGCTGCCGGAACCGCCGTCGACGTCCATGCAGAGGCCGGACTTGACGTTCCGTACGGTGTAGCTGCCGTCCGGGGTGACGGTGAAGGTCCAGAGCTGGTTGGCGCCGCCGTGCCAGCTCCACTGGATCAGCTGGGTGCCGGGGGTGCCGACCGCTCCGGGCACGTCCACCGCCTGACCGCCGGCGGTGCGCTGGATGCCGTGGCTGGAACCGGACTCGACCGGCCCGGCCGGGCAGGGCACCCCGGGGCCGGCGTAGGCACCGACGTTCGGCGGCGTCGGCACCGGGTTGCCGAAGTAGTCCGAACCGCCGCTGTCCGGGACGGCCGTACCGGCGCCCAACGCGGGCGAACCGGTGCAGAGTTGGTAGCCGGTGGCGTCCGCAGGGCCGGTGGCCGTGCCGGGCGCGCGCAGCAGCGGGTCGGCGGTGCCGCCGGCTCCGGCGGGCGCGCCGGTGACGTTCACCAGGACGTTGTGGTCGAGCGTGTAGCCACCGCCGCGCAGGGTCAGGCCGGCCGTGCCGCTGCCGGTCTTGACCACCGTGTTGTTGCGGAACCTGACGGTGCGCCGGGTGGTGTTGTTCTCCTGGATCACCGACTGGCTGATGCCGGGGCCGATGGAGAGGGTGTTGTTGTACACGTCGGCGGACTCGATGGCGCCGGAGCAGTTCTCGACGCCCCGGTAGGAGTCGTTCTGGCTGATGTTGTAGCGGACCACGGCGTCCCGCAGGATGCCGGTCGCGTTGCAGAGCAGCAGGAAGCCGCCCGCGTTGTCGTGGCTGTAGTTGTACTGGAAGACGGTGCCGACGGTGCCCTGGTCGACGTCGTACGCCATGCCGTCCCGGGTGGTGCTGCCGCCGGAGGCCTCGTTGTACTGGAACAGCGCGTGGTCCGAGTCGTACGTCCAGATGCCCGCGTTGTAGCCGGCCGAGCGCTTCTGGAAGCCCGCCACGGTGTTGTGCTCGGTCAGCGCGCCGGTGGTGTTGCCGGGGACGATGCCGTCGCCGCCGATGTCGGTGAGGCGGTTGCCGGTGATCAGCACGTTCGGCCAGGGCAGGAAGCTGCCCGCGCTCGGGGCCTCGAAGCCTGAGCGGTTCCAGGTGGAGACCAGGAAGACGCCCTCCCGGTCCACCGCGCGCAGCGAGTTGTTCCGCAGCGTGATGCCGTCGAACCGGGTGGGAGTGGTCACCCCGGCGACGGTGAAGTAGATGCCGCCGCTGCCGTTCAGGTCCTTGGTGTCGTCCCCGTTGACGTCGTGGATGTCCAGGTTCTCCAGCACGAAGTGGCTCGCGGTGCCGTAGTCGGTCAGCTCGACCGAGACGGCCCGCCGACCTCCCTTCGCCGCACCGGAGTTGGTGATCTCCAGGTTGCGGATCTCCCAGCCCTGCTGGTTCCGCAGCAGCACCGCCCGGGCCGCGCCGCCGCCGGCCACCAGCGGCGCGGCGCCGGTGCCGTACGCGTCGACGGTGATCGGGCTGGCGGGGGTGCCGGAGCCCTGCGGCGCCAGGGTGCCCTCGCACCTGGTGCCGCGCTTGAGCAGCAGCCGGTCGCCGGGGGCGAAGGTGGTGGCGGCGACCTTGGCCAGGGTCCGCCAGGCGGTGCCGGGCGAGGTGCCCGCGCCCGCGTCACTGCCGGCGGCGCAGTCGAGGTGGTACGTGCTGCCGGTCGCGGCCGTCGCGGGGGTGGCGGCGGCGGTGCCCAGCAGACAGAGGAAGGCGAGGAGCAGAGGTCGAACGCGCATCTGTGTCTCCACTTGCCGCAACGCACGAGTGGTCCGGACCGCGGACCAGTGCAGCGCAGCGGGCAGTGGATGTCAAGAGATGCTCGAAGTACTGGCAGAACAAGCAGCTTCACGCACGAAGACCGGGCGGAGAACCGCCGAAGGCCCCGACGGCGTCGCCGTCGGGGCCTTCGGGCAGGTCAGTCCTCGTGCGGGGTGTGGAAGGTGTCGAGCCGGGCGACGCCGGGCTCGACCGACTTCCAGGCGCCGCTGAAGCCCAGCACCGCGATCGCGGCGGTCGGGAAGCCGCCGTTCTGGAGCCTGGTCAGCGCGTCCGGGTCGCCCTGGTCGCCGACCAGGATCTGGGTCAGGCCGAGCACACCCGGGTTGTGGCCGACCAGCACCACGTCGCGGTACTCGTCGGGGGTCTCCTGGAGCACCGCGATGATCTCGCCCGGGCTGGCCTCGTAGATCCGGTCCTCGTAGACCGTCTTTCGCGCGCGCTTGGGCAGTTCGTGCACCGCGAGCTTCCAGGTCTCCCTGGTCCGCAGCGCGGTGGAGCAGAGCACGTAGTCGGGGTTGATGCCCGAATCGGTCAGCCAGCGGCCGGCGTCCGGAGCCTGGAGACGGCCACGGTCGGCCAGCGGCCGCTCGTGGTCGTCCACCTGGTTCGGCCAGTCGGCCTTGGCGTGGCGGAGAACGATGATCCTTCGAAGGGTGTCGGCGCTCATACCCCGAGCTTTCCAGAAAACCGCCCATCGGGCGCGGCGCTCGGCGGTCCGGCCACTCCCAGGGGTGGCGGGGTCAGCCGAAGCCGTTCGCGACGGTGGCGATCACGGAGACCAGCACCACGATGCCGGCGATCACGGCGAGCAGCTGGAGCAGCTTCTTCTGGCCGTTCGGGGGGTTGGGTTCGAGTACGGGCATGGTCAGCAGTCTCGCACCGTTCACCTCCGGCCCCACCGCCGGGTCAGGCCCGGCGGGCGTGCCCCTCGTCCTCGATGTGCCGGGCCTGCCCGGCGCGCAGGCCGACGGCCATCTGCGGGATCAGCAGCAGGGCCAGGAAGCCCAGCGGCAGGTACCACTCGCCGGTGGCCTGGTAGATGGTGCCGACCAGGATCGGGCCGGGGATGGAGATCAGGTAGCCGAGGCTCTGCGCGAAGGCGGACAGCTGGGCCACCCCGCCCGGAGTGCGGGCGCGCAGCCCGATCATGGTGAGGGCGAGCGGGAAGGCGCACATCGACAGACCCACCAGGCAGGCCCAGAGCCAGGAGACGGTGCCCGCCGCGAAGGCCAGGCCGGTGTAGCCGACGATCCCGCACAGCGCCAGCACCACCACGAAGAGGCCCTGCTCACCGCGCCGGACGGCGAGGTTGGGCAGGATGAACGAGGCGGGCACGCTGATCACCATCACCAGCGCGAGCAGCACCCCGGAGCTGCCGTCCGAGACCCCGGCGTCCTGGTAGATGGTGGGCAGCCAGCCCATGGTGGCGTACGCGCTGGTGGCCTGCAGGCCGAGGAAGAGCGCCAGCGCCCAGGCCGTCCGGCTGCGCAGGATCGGCAGCTTGGCGGCCGCGGCGGGGGCCTCGGCCGCGCCGGACCGGTCCCGGCGGAGGAAGCGGGTGACCAGCCAGATCAGCAGCCCCGCCACCGCGAGCAGCCCCCAGGCGCCCAGGCCCTCGCGCCAGTTGCCGCCGAGCGCCTTGGTCAGCGGGACGGTGGCGGCGGCCGCGGCGGCGGTGCCGACCGAGAGCGCCATCGAGTACAGCCCGATCATCGGGCCGACCCGGTCGGGGAAGTACCGCTTGATCACCACCGGGATCAGCACGTTGGAGACCGCGACCCCGGCCAGCGCGACGGCGGTCAGCAGCAGGAAGACCGCGGTGCCGCCGCTGAACGAGCGGGCCAGCACGCCGAGCGCGATCGCCCCCATCCCGGCGGTGACCACCGTGATCGGCCCGAACCGGCGGGACAGCGCCGGGGCGGCCAGCCCGAACAGCGCGAAGCAGAGCGAGGGCACCGCGGTGATCAGCCCGGCGACCGCGGCGCTCATCTGGAGGTCCGCCTGCACCTGCTTGAGCAGCGGGCCGAGGCTGGTGACCACCGGGCGCAGGTTGAGCGCGGCCACCGCGATGGCCACCGCGAGCAGCCAGCCGAGGTGTCGGCGGACGGGGCCGCCGGCGGGTGGCGCGGTCCGGGCGGGCAGGTCGGTGGTGGTCTCAGCTGCGATGGGCATGCGCCCCATCATAGAATGATGGGATGACTTTGGGCACCCCGCTATCCTGAACGTGTCCTCCACCGCTGACAGGGAGTCCGATGGCACTGTCGACCACCCGCCGCACCCCGCTCTCCGACCAGGTGATCGCCCAGCTCCGGGCACAGATCACCTCCGGCGAGTGGCCGGTCGGCTCCCGGATCCCCACCGAGCCCGCCCTGGTCGAACAGCTCGGGGTGGCCAGGAACACCGTCCGGGAGGCGGTCCGGGCGCTCGCCCACAACGGGCTGCTGGACATCCGGCAGGGCTCGGGCACCTACGTGCTGGCCACCAGCGAACTGGCCGGGGTGATGCACCGTCGGTTCGCCGACGCCGACCAGGACCAGGTCGCCGAGCTGCGCTCGATGCTGGAGACCTCGGCGGCCGGGCTGGCCGCCACCCGCCGCACCCCGCGCGACCTGGACCTGCTGGAGACCACGCTGGCCCGCCGCGAGGCGGCCTGGCACTCCGGCGTGGCCGAGGACTTCGTGCAGGCCGACGCCGCCTTCCACCAGGCCGTGGTGGCCTCCGCGCACAACGACGTGATCGCGGCGGTCTACGCCGACCTGGGCGAGGTGCTGCGGGCCCACCTGCGGCACGACGTCGGCCCCGAGCTGATCGCCGACCGGTACGTCGGGCACGGCGGCATCCTGGACGCGGTCCGGGCCGGGGACGCCGCCCGGGCCTCGGTCGAGGCGGGCCGGGCGATCGGCATGTGCGGGGACTAGGAAACGCCGAGGGGGTACGGGGCGCAGGCCCCGTACCCCCTGGTGACGATCCGTCAGGCGCCGATCGCGTGCAGCCCGCCGTCGACGTGGATGATCTCGCCGGTGGTCTTCGGGAACCAGTCCGACAGCAGCGCGACCACGCCACGACCGGTCGGCTCCGGGTCGGTGAGGTCCCACTTGAGCGGCGAGCGGTCCTCCCAGGTGGCGGCCAGGTCGGGGAAGCCCGGGATGGACTTGGCGGCCATCGAACCGATCGGGCCGGCCGAGATCAGGTTGCAGCGGATGTTCCGCTCACCGAGGTAGCGCGCCAGGTAGCGGTTGGTCGACTCCAGGGCGGCCTTGGCCGGGCCCATCCAGTCGTACTGCGGCCAGGCGTACTGCGCGTCGAAGGTCAGGCCGACCACCGAGCCGCCGTCCTGCATCAGCGGGAGCAGCGCCGTGGTGAGCGACTTCAGCGAGAAGGCGGAGACCTGCATCGCGGTCGCCACCGACTCCCACGGGGTGTTCAGGAAGTTGCCGCCGAGCGCGTCCTGCGGGGCGAAGCCGATCGAGTGGACGATGCCGTCCAGGGTCGGCAGGCCGGCCGCGCGGACCTGGTCGGCGATGCCGGCCAGCTGCTCGTCGCTGGAGACGTCCAGCTCCAGGGTCTCCACCGGCTTCGGCAGCTTCTTGGCGATCCGCGCGGTCAGGCTCGGCCGCGGGAAGGCGGTGAGGATGATCTCCGCACCCTGCTCCTGGGCCAGCTTCGCGGTGTGGAAGGCGATGGAGGACTCCATCAGCACACCCGTGATCAGGATGCGCTTGCCCTCGAGAATTCCACTCATGTTCAGTGACCCATGCCCAATCCGCCGTCGACGGGAATGACGGCTCCGGTGATGTATGCGGCCTCGTCGGAGGAGAGGAAGCGCACCGCGGCGGCGACCTCGGCGGGCGCGGCGTAACGGCCGAGCGGCACGCCCGAGACGATCTCCTTGCGGCGCTCGTCGCTGAGCACCGCGGTCATGTCGGTGTCCACGAAGCCGGGGGCGACCACGTTGACGGTGATGTTGCGGGAGCCGAGCTCGCGGGCCAGGGAGCGGGCGAAGCCGACCAGGCCGGACTTGGAGGCGGCGTAGTTGGCCTGGCCCGGCGAACCGAGCAGACCGACCACCGAGGAGATCAGCACGACGCGGCCCTTGCGGGCCCGCAGCATCTTGGCCGAGGCCCGCTTGACCACCCGGAAGGCCCCGGTGAGGTTGGTGTCCAGGACGGAGGTGAAGTCCTCCTCCGTCATCCGGAGCAGCAGGGTGTCCTTGGTGATCCCCGCGTTCGCGACCAGGACCTCGACCGGGCCGTTCGCGGCCTCGATCTCGGTGAAGGCGGCGTCCACCTGCGCAGCGTCGTTGATGTCGCAGCGGACGGCGATGACCTGGTGCTTGGCCAGCTCCTCGGGCAGCTCGCCGGAGCGGCTGGTGATGGCGACCTTGTCGCCCGCCTCGGCGAAGGCCAGGGCGATCGCGAGGCCGATGCCCCGGTTACCTCCGGTGACGAGAACCGAGCGGCTCACGGACACACCTCTCTCCGTAGAAGATCTGCGGACGCAGACCCGGCACGTGAGGTGCCGTCCTGACCGCGTGGGTACGCGGTGCACGCGTACGCACTGTGACGCTATCGGTCGTTTCCGGCCAGCGGCGAATCCAGCTCCCACAGGTCCGTCCGGCCCGAACTGTCGCATCCCGACAATGCGTGCACCCACCGACGTCCGACGAATCGGCCCGCCGCCGGGAACACCCGCCGTGCCGAAGCCGTTGGCCACGTGGGCCGGGTTCCGGCCACCACGGACCGAGAGCGAAGAAGAGACGGATGAGCGAGCGACGACCCGGCAGCCGCAAGACCCTGCTGGCACTGGCCGCCCTGACCGCCGCGGCCGGTGCCGCCGCGTGGGCGTTCCGTGAGGTACCCGCCTCCTTCGGCCGTCGGCCCGACGCGGCCGACCCCCGGGTGCGCAGCTCCCCGCAGTTCCGGGACGGCGTCTTCCACAACGCCCCGTCCGAGCTGGCCAGGCCCGCCCCGGAGACCCCGGTCAACCGGGACACCCTGCGCCGGATGCTGTTCGAGCGGCAGGGCAAGCCCAGCGGCCCGGTGCCGCTGGCCCGGTTCGACGGCGGCGCCCACCGGCCGGCCGCCGAGGGGGTGGAGATCACCTGGTTCGGCCACGCCTCCGCGCTGGTCGAGGTGGAGGGCAGCCGGGTGCTGCTGGACCCGATCTGGAGCGACCGCTGCTCGCCGTCCGCGCACGTCGGCCCGAAGCGGCTGCACCCGGTGCCGGTCGAGCTGGAGGAGCTGCCGCCGGTGGACGCGGTGCTGATCTCGCACGACCACTACGACCACCTGGACATGGCCACCGTCCAGCGGCTGACGACGGCTCAGTCCGCGCCGTTCGCGGTGCCGCTGGGCATCGGCGGCCACCTGCGCCGCTGGGGCGTGCCGGAGCACCGGATCATCGAGCTGGACTGGGACGAGACCTGCACCCTCGGCGACCTGACCCTGACGCTGACCTCGGCGCACCACTTCTCCGGCCGCGGCACCACCCGCAACACCACCCTCTGGGGCTCCTGGGTGATCGCCGGGCCGACCCGCAAGGTCTACTACACCGGCGACTCGGGCTACTTCGAGGGCTACGCCCGGATCGGTGAGCAGCACGGCCCGTTCGACGCCGCGCTGGTCCAGATCGGCGCGTACGACCACGCCTGGGCCGACATCCACATGACGCCGGAGGACGCCGTCCGGGCCCACCGGGAGCTGCGGGCGGAGCTGCTGGTGCCGGTGCACTGGTGCACCTTCGACCTGGGGCTGCACCCGTGGGCCGAACCGATCGAGCGGCTGCTCGCCGAGGCCAAGCAGCAGGCGGTGCCGATCGCGGTGCCCCGACCGGGCCAGCGGGTGGACGTGGACAACCCGCCGGAGCTGGACGGCTGGTGGGAGTCGGTGGCCTGAAAGCCGCCCCCGCCGGGCCGGTCGTGACCCGGTGGCCGGTCTAAATCTGCTGGCCCTGGGTCGCCGGACAGGCGATGATGCGATGCGGGTGCCCCTGCCCGGGGCGCCCGCCGCCGTTCGTCCCCCGACCCAGGGAGCCCGATGCCCCCGACGCCCAGCGCAGGCCGTACCCAAGGCCGCGCCGTCGATCCGCTGTTCCTCGCGTACCCGCTGCGCACCCTCGCCGACGCCGCCCTGGGCCGGGCGACCGCGTTGGGCGCCGCCCATGCCGACTTCCGGCTGGAGCGGGTCCGCAGCGCCGCCTGGCGGCTGCGGGACGCCCGCCCGGCCGGCTCCTCCGACAGCGTCCAGCTGGGTTTCGCGGTCCGGGTGCTGCTGGACGGCGCCTGGGGCTTCGCGGCCGGGGTCGACCTGACCCCGGAGGCGGCCGTGCTGGTCGCCGAGCAGGCCGTCGCGGTGGCCCGGCTGTCCGGCGGGATCAGCCGCGCGGCCGGCGGCACCGACCTGGTCGAGCTGGCCGAGGAGCCGGTGCACGCGGACGCCACCTGGGTCTCCGCGTACGAGATCAACCCGTTCGACGTGCCGGACGCGGAGAAGACCGCGCTGCTGGCCGAGTGGAGCCGGCGCCTGCTGGCCGCCGACGGCGTCTCGCACGTCTCGGCCTCGGTGCTGACGGTGCAGGAGAACAAGTTCTACGCGGACACCGCGGGCACCGTCACCACCCAGCAGCGGATCCGGCTGCACCCGACCCTGGAAGCCACCTCGGTGGACGAGCGGACCGGCGCCTTCGACTCGATGCGCACGCTGGCTCCGCCGGTGGGTCGCGGCTGGGAATACCTTGCGGGGGTCCGGGGGTCGTCCCCCGATGGACAGAGCCTGCTCGGCACCGGCTGGGACTGGAACGCCGAACTCGCCGAGCTGCCCACCCTGCTGGCCGAGAAGATGAAGGCGCCGAGCGTCGAGGCTGGCCGCTACGACCTGGTGATCGACCCGTCCAACCTGTGGCTGACCATCCACGAGTCGATCGGCCACGCCACCGAGCTGGACCGCGCGCTCGGCTACGAGGCCGCGTACGCGGGCACCTCGTTCGCCACCTTCGACAAGCTCGGCTCGCTCAGGTACGGCTCCGAGATGATGCACGTCACCGGTGACCGGACGGCCGAGCACGGCCTCTCCACCATCGGCTACGACGACGAGGGGGTGGCCACCCAGAGCTGGGACCTGGTCAGGGACGGCGTCCTGGTCGGCTACCAACTCGACCGGGCGATGGCCAGGTTGAAGGACCTCGGCCGCTCCAACGGCTGCGCCTACGCGGACTCCCCCGGGCACGTCCCGGTGCAGCGGATGGCCAACGTCTCGCTCCAGCCGGCCGCCGACGGGCCCAGCACCGAGGGCCTGTTCGCCCAGGTGGAGAACGGGCTGTACATCGTCGGCGACCGCTCCTGGTCGATCGACATGCAGCGGTACAACTTCCAGTTCACCGGCCAGCGCGCCTACGCCATCAAGGACGGGCAACTGGCGGGCCAGGTCAAGGACTTCGCCTACCAGGCCACCACCACCGACTTCTGGGGGTCGATGAGCGCAGTCGGCGGCCCGGAGACCTACGTGCTCGGCGGTGCCTTCAACTGCGGCAAGGCCCAGCCGGGCCAGGTCGCGGCGGTCAGCCACGGCTGCCCGTCCGCGCTGTTCCGCGACGTCAACGTGCTCAACACCCAGCAGGAGGCGGGTCACTGATGCCCTACATCCACCCGCACGAGCTGGTCGAGCGCGCGCTCGAACTTTCCCGGGCCGACGGCTGCGTGGTGATCGCCGACGAGGAGTCCACCGCCAACCTGCGCTGGGCCGGCAACGCGCTGACCACCAACGGCGTCACCCGCGGCCGCCGCCTCACCGTGATCGCCACCGTCGACGGCGCCGAGGGCACCGCCTCCGGCGTGGTGGCCCGCGAGGCCGTCACGCTGGACGAGGTGGAGAGCCTGGTCCGGGCCGCCGAGGCCGCCGCCCGCGATGCGGGGCCGGCCGAGGACGCCCAGCCGCTGGTACCGGTCCGCGAATCCTCCGCGGACTTCACCGCGCCGCCGGCCGAGACCTCGGTCGAGGTCTTCACGGCCTTCGCCCCGGCGCTCGGCGAGGCGTTCGCCCGGGCCCGCCGGGACGGCCAGCTGCTCTACGGCTTCGCCCGGCACGAGCTGACCAGCAGTTACCTGGGCACCTCCACCGGCCTGCGGCTGCGGCACGACCAGCCGACCGGCACGGTCGAGCTGAACGCCAAGACCGGCGACCTGACCGGCTCCGCCTGGGCCGGCGCCGCCACCCGCGACTTCACCGACGTGGACGTGGCCGCGCTGCACGCCGAGGTCACCAAGCGGCTGGCCTGGGGCGCCAAGAAGATCGACCTCCCGGCCGGCCGGTACGAGACGCTGCTGCCGCCCACCGCGGTCGCCGACCTGATGGTCTACCTGAGCTGGTCCTCCGGCGGCCGGGACGCCACCGAGGGGCGGACGGTCTTCTCCAAGCCCAACGGCGGCACCCGGATCGGCGACCGGCTCAGCCCGCTGCCGCTCACGCTCCGCTCGGACCCGGCCCACCCGGGCCTGGAGGCCGCGCCGTTCGTGCTGGCCCGGTCCTCCGGCGAGGACAGCTCGGCCTTCGACAACGGCCTCCCGCTGACCGCCACCGACTGGATCACGGACGGCGAGCTGACCAACCTGCTGACCACCCGGCACTCCAGCGGCCTGACCGGACTGCCGCTCACCCCGGCGATCGACAACCTGGTGCTGACCGTCCCGGACCAGGAGGGTGCCCCCACCCTGGACGAGATGATCGCCCGCACCGAGCGCGGCCTGCTGCTCACCTGCCTCTGGTACATCCGCGAGGTGGACCCGGCGACCCTGCTGCTCACCGGCCTGACCCGGGACGGCGTCTACCTGGTCGAGCACGGCGAGGTGGTCGGCCAGGTGAACAACTTCCGCTTCAACGAGTCCCCGGTGGACCTGCTGAACCGGATCACCGAGGTCGGGCGGACCGAGCCCTGCCTGCCCCGCGAGTGGGGCGACTGGTTCACCCGCACCGCGATGCCGCCGGTCCGGGTGGCCGACTTCAACATGAGCTCGGTCAGCCAGGCGTCATGACCGCGGACGCGAAGCGGACCGTACGGGTCTCCAAGACGCTCTCCCGGGTGCTCCGGCACGACCCGGCCTCGGTCGGCGTGACGCTGGACGAGGCCGGCTGGGTCGCGGTCGACACCCTGCTCGCCGCGCTGGGCAGGCACGGCACCCGGGTCTCCCGGGCCGAGCTCGACCACGTGGTGGAGACCAACAACAAGCGCCGCTTCGCGTACTCGGAGGACGGCTCGCGGATCCGGGCCAGCCAGGGCCACTCGGTGGCGGTCGACCTCGGTCTGTCCGCCACCGAGCCGCCCCCGGTGCTGTACCACGGCACCACCGGGCGGAACCTGGACGCGATCTTCCGGGACGGCCTGCGGCCGATGAGCCGTCAGGACGTCCACCTGTCCGCGGACACCGAGACGGCCGTGCGGGTGGGTTCCCGACACGGCCGTCCGGTGGTGCTGGCGGTGGACGCCGCCGCGATGGCGGCGGCCGGTCACGAGTTCCGGGTCAGTGCCAACGGGGTCTGGCTGACCGACCTGGTCCCACCGGCGTTCCTCGGAGAGGCGCCCCTAGACACGCTTGCGTGAGCTCCAGACCGGGGCGATCACCACGATCAGCAGCACGGCGGCACCGAGCTGGAAGGCGTGCCGCCACCAGTCGAAGCCCCGGGTGTCGGCCACCCCGAACAGGTGGGCGACCAGATTGCCCAGTAGTGCCCCGACCATGCCGAGCACCATGGTCAGCCAGATCGGGATGTCCTGCTTACCGGGGATCACCAGCCGGGCGATGCCGCCCAGGATCAGCCCCTCGATCAGCGCCGAGATGATCGACCACATGTCAGCTCCCGAGAGCGCGGCCCGCCGACGGTCGGCGGTGCTGCCCTTCTGGACCACAGTTTTTGCCTCACCCGGCCCATCCGCACCTCGGGTGGGCCGTTTCATGCCCCCGCTCTCCTCCGGCCGTGTGAACCAGGCGTACGGTGATGACGCCGAACCAGGGTGCCGACGAGGGTGGTAGCAGCATGGGCAAGCGGGGCGAGGTCTTCCGGATCACCGGGGCGCGGAGCAGTCTCTCCGAGGACGTCCGGGGGCGCCAGCGGCGCTACGTGATCTCGATGCTGGCGCGCACGCTGTGCGTGCTGCTCTCGGTGGTGCTCTGGGACGTGCAGCGGTACCTCGCGTTCGCGGCGCTCGCCGGCGCGGTGCTGCTCCCCTACTTCGCGGTGCTGATCGCCAACGCCGGGCGGGAGCGGGCCCCGGGTCTGCCGAGCACCTTCGCGGTGCCCGCCGACACCCCGCTGATGCTCGGCCCGGGCGGCACCGGCGGCGGCGGTGACCGGAGCGCGGCTTGATCCGGCTGCCCGATTTGCCGCTGTATCAAGCGATTTGACCGACAGAAAGCTCAGAACAAGCTCAGATTAATCTTGGCAGAGCTAGGCACACCGGCGGTCGAGCGTGACATACTGCGTACGCGCTCCGCATCCCCCGTCGGAGCGACAGACCGACGCCGGGCGGCTCCCCCCGTGGCTGCCCGGCGTCGTCATGTCCTGCTCCGGACGGGTGCTGATGGGCCGGGTGCGAGACTGGCGGTGCACACTCCCGCCACGGCTCCAGGACGGCACACCATGGACACCCCCGCGCTCAGTCTCTTCGGCGGCCCGACCGGTCCCGAGGGCCCGCCGGTCTGCTCCGGCAAGGGCTGCCGCCGGCCCGCCGAGTGGGTACTGGTGTGGAACAACCCGAAGCTGCACACCCCGGACCGCCGGAAGACCTGGCTGGCCTGCGAGGACCACCGTGAGCACCTGTCGCAGTTCCTGGGCGTGCGCGGCTTCCTGAAGGAGACCGTCGCCTTCGAGCAGTGGCAGGGCTGACCGGCCGTCAGCCGCCGATCGCCGACATCGGGCGCTCGGGCTGCAGGAACTCCGGGTCGTCGATCCCCGCGCCCGCCTTCTTGCCCCACATCGCGGCCCGCCAGAGCGCCGCGATCTCGGCGTCGCTGCCGCCCTCGCGCAGGGCGGTGCGCAGATCGGTCTCCCCGGTCGCGAACAGGCAGTTGCGGACCTGCCCGTCGGCGGTCAGCCTGGTCCGGTCGCAGGCCCGGCAGAACGGCCTGGTCACCGAGGCGATCACGCCCACGCTCGCCGGGCCGCCGTCCACCAGCCAGCGTTCGGCGGGCGCCGCGCCCCGGGCGGCCGACGGTTCCGGGGTGAGCGCGAACCGGGTGCCCAACCGCTCCAGGATCTCCCCGGCGGTGACCATCTGCGAGCGGTCCCAGCCGTGTTGGGCGTCCAGCGGCATCTGCTCGATGAACCGCAGCTGGTAGCCGTGCGCCAGGCACCAGGCCAGCAGGTCGGGCGCCTCGTGGTCGTTCACCCCGCGCATCAGCACCGCGTTCAGCTTCACCGGGGTCAGCCCGGCGGCCTCGGCGGCGGCCAGCCCGTCCAGGACGTCCTGGTGGCGGCTGCGGCGGGTCAGGGTCCGGAAGACCTCCGGGTCCAGGGTGTCCAGCGAGACGTTCACCCGGTCCAGACCGGCCGCCTTCAGCGCGGCGGCGATCCTGGCCAGGCCGATCCCGTTGCTGGTCAGCGAGAGCTCCGGGCGCGGCGCGAGCTCGGCGCAGGCGGCCACGATCGCCACCAGCCCGGGCCGCAGCAGCGGCTCACCGCCGGTGAACCGGACCTCGGTGACGCCCAGGTCGGTGACCGCGATCGAGACCAGCCGGACGATCTCCTCGTCGGTCAGCAGCTCGCTCCGGCCGAGCCACTGGAGCCCCTCCTCGGGCATGCAGTACGTGCAGCGCAGGTTGCACCGGTCGGTCAGGGAGACCCGGAGGTCCACGGCCTGTCGGCCGAAGGTGTCGAGAAGCACGATGTCGGCCCCCTTCCCAAGGAACGCGGCTGGCCCGGCCACCGAAGGCGGTGGGCCGGGCCAGCTTAACTCCGTGAACCCTCAGGACAGCAGCGCCGTCCGCCGGGCGGGACGTCAGTGCGCGCCGAGACCGGTCAGCGAGCGGACCTCCAGCTCGGCGGCCTTGACCGGGTCGGCCTTCTCCTTGGAGAGCAGGGTGCCGACCGCACCGGCCAGGAAACCGACCGGGATCGAGACCAGGCCCGGGTTCTCCAGCGGGAACCAGTGGAAGTCGCTGTGCGGGAAGAGCGACTTGTCGGTGCCGGAGACCACGGTGGAGAAGAACACCAGGGTGACCGAGCTGATCAGGCCGGCGTAGACCGAGCTGACCGCGCCGACGGTGTTGAAGCGCTTCCAGAACAGCGAGTAGAGCAGGGTCGGCAGGTTGGCCGAGGCGGCCACCGCGAAGGCCAGCGCCACCAGCGCGGCGGTGTTGAGCTTCTCCGCGAACAGGCTGAGCACGATGGCGACCGCGCCGATCCCGATCGCGGCCAGCTTGGCCGACCGGACCTCCTCCTTCTCGCCGGCCTTGCCGCGCCGGATCACATTGGCGTACAGGTCATGGGCGAACGAGGCCGAGGAGGCCAGCGTCAGCCCGGCCACCACGGCCAGGATGGTGGCGAAGGCGACGGCCGAGATGACCGCCAGCAGGATCGCGCCGCCGGTGGTGCCGCTGCCCCCGCCGAGGTGCTCGGCCAGCAGCGGGGCGGCGGTGTTGCCCGCCGCGTTGGAGGCCTTGATGGTCTTCGGGCCGACCAGCGCGGCGGCGCCGAAGCCGAGGGCCAGGGTCATCAGGTAGAAGCCGCCGATGATGCCGATCGCCCAGAGCACCGACTTCCGGGCCGCCTTGGCGGTGGGCACCGTGTAGAACCGGACCAGGATGTGCGGCAGCCCGGCGGTGCCCAGCACCAGCGCCAGACCCAGGCTCAGGAAGTCCAGCTTGCTGGTCCCGGTGGCGCCGTACTTGAGCCCCGGTTCCAGGAAGGCCGAGCCCTTGCCGGAGGCGTCGGCGGCGGCGCCGAGCAGCGCGGAGACGTTGAAGTTGTACTTGGCCAGCACCAGCACGGTCATCAGCCCGGTGCCCGCGATCAGCAGCACCGCCTTGACGATCTGCACCCAGGTGGTGCCCTTCATGCCGCCGACCGCGACGTAGATCACCATCAGCGCACCGACCGCGACCACCGTCCAGCGCTTGGCACCGTCCCCGGTCACCCCGAGCAGCAGGGCGACCAGCGAGCCCGCGCCGACCATCTGGGCCAGCAGGTAGACGATCGACACCACGATGGTGGAGATACCGGCCGCGGTGCGCACCGGGCGCTGCCGCATCCGGAAGGCCAGCACGTCGGCCATCGTGTAGCGGCCGGAGTTGCGCAGCGGTTCGGCCACCAGCAGCAGCGCGACCAGCCAGGCCACCAGGAAGCCGATCGAGTACAGGAAGCCGTCGTAGCCGAACAGCGCGATCGCCCCGGCGATGCCGAGGAACGAGGCGGCCGACATGTAGTCGCCGGAGATCGCCAGGCCGTTCTGGAAGCCGGTGAAGCCGCGCCCGCCGGCGTAGAAGTCGGCGGCGTCCTTGGTCTGCCGCCCGGCCCAGACGGTGATGCCCAGGGTGGCCAGCACGAACAGGCCGAACAGGGTCATGGTCAGGCCGCGGTGTTCGGTCGCGGCGGTGGCCAGGTCGTTCATTCGCCCGCCTCCCTGGGGTTGATGACGGTGGCCCGCTCGCGGATCAGGGTGGCGGGCGGGTCGAGGCGGCGGTCGGCGAAGCGCGCGTACCAGGCGGCGATCGCGAAGGTGCTGGCGAACTGCAGGAGTCCGAGCAGCAACGCCATGTTGACGTGGCCGAACAGCTTGATGCCCATGAAGGCGGGGGCGTAGCCGGAGAGCAGCACGTACAGCAGGTACCAGAGCAGGAACCCGGCGGTGACCGGGAAGACGAATCCCCGGAAGGTCTTCCGCAGGGCGACGAACTCGGCGCTCTCCTCGATCAGTTGGACGTGGGTCGGGGCACTCTCGGCGGTCGGTGGGCTATCCATTCGGCGTCTCCTGGGTGTTCGGGCGGCACTGGGGGAAACGAGGGGACGTGAGGCGCGTCACAGTCGCGGATCCGCTGCATGCTAGGGCCTACGAACGGCCCGTGGGAGACCCCGTACCGAACTTTGATCAGAAGCCGTCAAGAAGACGTCAGATGGCGGCACCGCCCAGCGGTGCCGCCATGTGAGTGATCGTCAGACCGTTGCTGCCTCAGAAGGCGATCCGTACCTTCAGCGCCGACCGGTCGTCCATCGCCCGGTAGCCGTCCGGCACCCCGTCCAGGTCGACCGTGCGGTCGAAGACCAGGCCCGGGTTGATCGTCCCGGCCAGCACGTCGGCGAGCAGCTCGGGGATGTACGCGCGGGCCGGTGCGACGCCGCCGCCGACCGAGACGTTCCGGTTGAACATCTGGCCGATGTCCACGCCCGCGCTGCCGCCGTGCGGAACGCCGACGTAGCCGACCCCGCCGCCGTCCCGGGTGATGGAGATCGCGGTGCGCATCGACTCCTCGGTGCCGACCGCCTCCAGCACGGCGTGCGCGCCCTGACCGCCGGTCAGCTCGCGGACCGCCTCGATCGCCGCCTCGCCGCGCTCGGCCACCACGTCGGTGGCGCCGAACGCCCGGGCGATGTCGGTCCTGGCCTGGTGCCGGCCGAGCGCGATGATCCGCCCGGCGCCCAGCCGGTGGGCGGCCAGCACGCCGCACAGGCCGACCGCGCCGTCGCCGACCACGGCCACCGTGGCGCCGGGCCGTACGCCCGCCGAGACGGCCGCGTGGTGGCCGGTGCTCATCACGTCGGACAGCGCCAGCAGCGAGGCGAGCAGCTTCTCGTCACCCACCGCCTCCGACGGGAGCTTCACCAGCGTGCCGTCGGCCCACGGCACCCGGACCGCCTCGCCCTGGCCGCCGTCCGAGCCGACCTCGCCCCAGAAACCGCCGTGCGGGCAGGAGGTCTGCAGGCCCTCGCGGCAGAACGCGCAGATCCCGTCCGACCAGACGAACGGCGCGACCACCAGGTCACCCGCCCGCACCCCGGTGACCTCCCGGCCGACCTCCTCGACCACGCCGAGGAACTCGTGCCCGATCCGCTGACCGGGCTGACGCGCCGCCACACCCCGGTAGGCCCACAGGTCACTGCCGCAGATGCAGGCGTTCACCACCCGGACCACCGCGTCGGTCGGCCGCTCGATCCTGGGGTCGGGGACCTCCTCGATCCGGATGTCGTTCGGGCCGTGGATCACGGTGGCGCGCATGAGGGATCTTCCTTCTGCCTGGTGCGTTGTGCGGGGTCGCCCTGGTAGGACCACTCCGGTTCCCACGATATTCCGGGGTGTCGCGTACGCCACTTTCGGCGCTCGCAGGCGGTCCGGAATCCGCCGAACGACCTTGGGTGTGGGCGCGCGCCCTTAAGCTGGTCCACCATGTACGCGATCCAGTCCCCGAGCGGCGAACCCACCTGGGCCGCACCGCTCCCGGCGCAGCGCAGCACCGAGCACGGTCAGGGCTTCGCCGTGGTCGACGTCGAGACCACCGGGCTCGGCCGCACCGACCGGGTGATCTCCGCCGGTGTCTACCAGCTGGACGCGCACGGCGAGGTCACCGACCACTGGTACACCCTGGTCAACCCCGAGCGCGATCCCGGCCCGACCTGGATCCACGGCCTGACCAGCCGGGAGCTGGCCGGGGCCCCGACCTTTCCGGAGATCGCCGCCGAGCTGGGCGAGCGGCTGGCCGGGCGGGTGATGGTGGCCCACAACGCGCTCTTCGACTGGAACATGATCTCCCGTGAGTACTCGCGCGCCGGGCTGCGCGCCCCGGTGGAGCAGCGGCTGTGCACCATGGTGCTCTCCCGCGACCTCGGCCTGCCGCTGCCGAACGGCAAGCTGGCCAGCCTGGCCGAGTACTTCGGCGTCCAGCAGCGCCAGGCGCACAACGCGCTGGACGACGCCCGGGTGCTGGCCGAGGCGTTCCGCCCCAGCCTGCAGCTGGCCCGGCAGGTCGGGGTGCCGCTGCCGCTGACCAACTGTGTGGCCGTCACCGACCTCGGCGAGGACGCCTCCGCGCCCGCCAGGTCCGGCTTCTCCTCGTCCTACCGCCCGAGCCGGAAGCGGCCCGCCTGCCCGTACCCGAACCCGGGCCGCTGGGCCGACGGCAGCCCGCTGATGCAGGGCATGCGGGTGGCCATCACCGGCGACACCGCCACCGACCGCGAGCTGCTGGAGGACCGCGCGATCGAGGCCGGCCTGCACATCGCCTCCTCGGTCAGCCGCCTGACCAGCCTGCTGGTCACCAACGAGGCGGGCAGCTGGAGCGGCAAGGCCCGCAAGGCCCGGGAGTTCGGCACCCCGGTGGTCGGCGAGGACGCCTTCCTGCACCTGCTCCGCGAGGTGGTCCCCCACCCCGGTGTGTGAGCGCGGTGTAGGTGCGCGTAGTTTGCCGATGTGTACCGATTTCTGCTCTCCTGGCGCTGGGCGGCGTTCGCCCTGCTCGCCGCGCTGCTCGTGCCGACCATGGTCGAGCTGGGCTTCTGGCAGTTCCACCGGCACCAGGACCGGGTCGCCCGCAACGGGCTGATCACGCAGAGCCTGACCGCCGCGCCGGTCCCGTTCGACTCGGTCTCCAAGCCCGGTTACACCGTGCCCAAGGACCTCACCTGGCGCACCATGAGCGCCACCGGGCAGTACGACCCCGGCCACGAGTTCGTGATCCGCAACCGCACCGAACCCGACGGCAGCAGCATCGGCTACTTCGTCATCACCCCGCTCACACTGGCCGACGGCAACGGCTCGGTGCTGGTCAACCGGGGCTGGGTGGACTCCGGTGGCGACGCCGCCAGCTACCCCACCGTCCCGGCGCCGCCCACCGGCCAGGTCACCGTGACCGGCCGACTGCGCGCCGACGAGACCCCCGAGAGCAGCGGCATCAAGGTCCGCGGCAAGCTGCCGGACCGTCAGTTCCAGCTGATCAACAGCGGTCAGCAGGCCGAACTGACCGGCGGCCCGGTGCTCGGCGGCTACCTCGAACTCGCCGCCTCCGCCCCGGCTCAGGGCGACTCCCCGATCCTGCTCTCCGAGCCCGACCACTCCTCGATCGGCCCGCACATGGCGTACGCCGTCCAGTGGTGGCTGTTCGCCGGACTGGTCCCGGTCGGCCTGGTGGTGCTGGCCCGCCGCGAGGCCCGCGAAGGTCCGGACGCCGAGGCGGAGTCCGAGGCGGAGTCCGAGGCCGGGGCCGACCCCGCACCGGTCGCCGTCTGACGCTCCGTCCATCGGGCAGGATGGCCCTCATGGATCTCGGACTTCAGGACAGGGTGTACGTGGTGACCGGCGCGACCCGGGGCCTCGGCCTCGCCTCCGCGCGCGAACTGGTCGGCGACGGCGCCAGGGTGGTGCTCAGCGGCCGCACCGAGCAGGCCGTGGCCGCGGCGGTGGCCGCCCTCGACGCCCCCGGCCGGGTGCACGGCGTGGTCGCCGACAACGCCGACCCGGCCGCCGCCCGGCAACTGGTCACCGCCGCCCAGCAGACCTTCGGCCGCCTGGACGGCGTCCTGGTCAGCGTCGGCGGCCCGACGGCCGGCACCGTGCTCGACACCACCGAGGCGGACTGGCAGCACGCCTTCGAGACCGTGGTGCTCGGCGCCCTGCGGATCGCCCGCACCGCAGCCGCCGCCCTCGGCGAGGGCGGCGTGATCGCCTTCGTGCTCTCCACCTCGGTCCGCCAGCCCGTCCCCGGCCTCGGCATCTCCAACGGGCTCCGGCCCGGTCTGGCGATGGCCGCCAAGTCCCTCGCCGACGAGCTCGGCCCCCGCGGCATCCGGGTCCTCGGCCTGCTCCCCGGCCGGATCGACACCGACCGGCTCCGCGAGCTCGACGCACTCGGCGGCGACGCCGGTGCGGCCCGCGCCCGCGCCGGTGCCACCATCCCGCTCGGCCGCTACGGCACCCCCGAGGAGTTCGGCAAGGTCGCCGCCTTCGTGCTCTCCCCCGCCGCCTCCTACCTCACCGGCATCATGCTCCCCGTCGACGGCGGCGCCCTGCGGTCGCTCTAGGCCAACCGGGGCTCGGGTCCCTGCTGATGTGCGGCTCCGCCGCGTGGGCGACACCGACCCTTCCAGCAGGTGGTTCGGAAGAGTCAGGGGCTCGGGGAACTGCGACGCCGGCCTCGGAACAGGTGATCCGTGCGTAGGTGGTCAGGCACTTTCGCAGTGACCCGAACAGCAGATCTCCTCGCAGTTCCCCGAGCCCCTGACCGTAGATGCCCGGGCGCCTGCCTACAGCGCAGCCCAGAGCCCCTGGACCGTAAGTGGCTGAGCGCCTGCCGAGGTCAGACGACCCGGCGGGAGGCTTCCCGGCGGGGGCCCGGGGGGCGGGCGACCTGGAGGCGGAGGTCGGTGGGGAGGTCCCGGCCGAGGGTGGTGCGGGCGTGGGCGAGCGGGCCGGCGTGGAAGTCGTCCACCGCCGTGGCCGGGTCGCCGTCGGGGGTGAGGCGGACGGCCGCCCGCAGCAGCAGCCGCTTCGGACGCCCCGTCAGCCGGGCCTGCACCCGGACCACCTCGGGCAGCGCCACCGTCTCGGTCTCGACCGCGTCGGCCAACGCCCGCGAGCGCACCCGCAGCCTCACCCCCTCCGCCGCCACCGGCACCGTCACCGAGCCGGGTCCGCTCCGCCGCACCTGGGCGAACAGCCACCACAGGCTGCCCGCCACGGTCAGCCCGAGCACCGCGAACACCACCGGCCACCACCACGCCTCGCCCGACCACCGGGTCCGCGAGGCATAGCTCAGCACCGGTTGGTCCGGCGAGGTGAGCGGCCACCAGTGCGGCATCCGCACCCCGAGCCGGCCGTAGAGGTCGAGGCCCCCGGCCAGCACCAGCGCCCCGCCGGCCAGCAGCAGGACCCCGGCCAGGCCCAGCAGGACCCGGTTCACCGTGCTCCGGCTCATCGCCGCACCTTCCCGGCCCGGACGTCCAGCCGGTTCTCCCCGGCCAGCGGCACCCGGGCCAGCTCCGCCCGCAGCTCGCGCTGCACCTCGGCCGGGTCGGCGGACCCGCCCGCCGTGACCTTCGTCCTGGACCGCCGCACCTTGATCCGCACCCCGTCCACCCCGTCCAACTGCCCGGCCCGCCGGGTGAGCAGAGCGGCCACCCCGGCCCGGTCGATCACCGCGCCGGGCTGCCGGAGCGCCAGCCAGCGCCGCATCCCGGGCGCCACCGCCAGACCGAGCAGCAGCACGCCGAGCAGCACAGCCACCCCTGCGGAGACCAGCACCACCGGGTCGTCCAGGTGCAGGGTGGCCAGCCGGTCCGCGGTCTCGGCCCGCCAGGGGCGGGCCCGGTGGCCGGTGCGGACGGCCGCCGCGTCGTACAGCAGGCCGCCGCCGACCACCAGCGCGGCCACCACCACCAGCACCGTCCAGCCGGTCCGGGGCGAGCGCAACCGGCGGACGCGGGGCCGGGCCTGATCCACCGTCATACCGTCGGCACCAGCCGTTCGACCACCACCACGACCTCGCCGACCGGGCGTCCGGTCAGCGCGGCCAGCTCGGCCGCCACCGCCCCCCGGACCGCCGTGGCCAGCGCGGCCAGGTCGGCCGGGAACGGCAGTTCGACGCCGAGGTTCAGCCGGACCGGCTCACCGGCGCCGGTGACCGCGACCCGGCGGACCGCGCCGGACCCGCCGAGCGCCTGCCCCGCCGCCCGTTCGGCCAGCCGGACCAGCACCCGGTCGGCGATCCGCAACCGGCCGCGCTCGGCGGCCGGCCGCGCGGCGGGAACCACTGCCGCCGACATCAGCGGCGCCGGTCGCGGCCGCGCAGCAGTTCACCGAGGTCACCGAGATCGAGGTCGCCCTCGATCAGCCGGCCGGCCACGAAGCCGACCCCACCGAGGACCGCGACCAGCAGGAATGCGGCGAACCCGCCGAAGTACCCGGCAAAGCCCAGGGCCATCCCCACCACCAGCCCGATCAGGCCGAGATTCATCCGCTTCTGCTCCTGTCCCGTTGCTCTACTGGACCCTGGGCCGCTGACCGCTGCCGGTCACCGGCTCCTCTTCCTCGTCACTGTCCGGCTCGTCGGGCAGGTGGACGTCGTTCACGGCGATGTTCACCTCGACCACCTCCAGGCCGGTCATCCGCTCCACCGCGGCGATGATGTTGGCCCGCACCTCGGCGGCCAGCTTCGGGATCACCACGCCGTACTCGACGATCAGCGCGATGTCGATCGCGGTCTGCTTCTCGCCCACCTCGGCCTTGATGCCCCGGCCGACGCTGGACTTGCCGCCGGGCACCCGGTCCCGCATGGCACCGAAGGTGCGGGAGAGTCCGGAGCCGAGCGCGTGGATGCCGGAGATCTCCCGCGCGGCCATGCCGGCGATCTTCTCCACCACGCCGACCGCCAGCGCGGTACGGCCGCGCTCCTCGGCGGGCTGCGGGTCGGTGGCCTTGTGGGTGTCGGTCTTCGGCATCGCAGCGGGCGTCGGGGTGTCGGGCATGGCGGGCTCCTGTCTGTGCGTCCAGCTATATCGCAAATCAGCTCAACTCTGGCATTCCGCCACGACCCCCGCCTGCCGGAGGCCCCCGGACAGCGCAAAGGGCCCACCCCGTCGGGGTGGGCCCTGCACCAAAGGGATGACCGGCCGTCAGTCCCCGAGGCCCGCCAGGTCGCGCAGGCGGCGGGCCTGGGCGGCCCGCTCGGCGGCGCGCTGCTGCTCGAAGGAGCGCTCGCCCGCCCCCTGGAGCAGCGCCTTGGTCTCGATCACCGCACTGCGCGGTGCGGCCAGCAGCGCGGCGGTCAGGTCCCGGACGGTGTTGTCCAGCTCGGCGGCGGGCACCGCCAGGTTGGCCAGCCCGGTGGCCACCGCCTCCTCCGCGCCGACCCATCGGCCGGTCGCGCAGATCTCCAACGCCCTTGCGTAGCCGACCAGTTCGGTGAGCGGCTTGGTCCCGGCCAGGTCCGGCACCAGACCGAGCGAGGTCTCCTTCATGGCGAACTGGACGTCCTCGGCCACCACCCGCAGGTCACAGCCGAGCGCGAGTTGGAAGCCCGCACCGACCGCGTGCCCCTGCACGGCGGCGATGCTGATCACGTCCGGCCGGCGCCACCAGGTGAACGCCTCCTGGTAGGAGGCGATGGTCTCGTCCAGGTCCTTGTCGTCCGCGGCGGCGAGCTCCAGGAAGCTCCGCTCCCCCGGAATGCCTTCGGGGGTGAACATCGCCCGGTCCAGCCCGGCCGAGAACGAGACACCCTCGGCCCGCAGCACCACGACCCGTACGGTGCCCGCCAGGCTGCGGCCGATCCCGGCCAGCGCGCGCCACATCGCCGGGGACTGGGCGTTCCGCCGCTCCGGCCGACAGAGTGTTACCACGGCGGTCGCGCCGTCGAGGTCGAGCCGTACTCCGGCCTGCTCCCAGAGCTGCGGGTCGGTGTCCAGGATAGGGGTGGTCATGGCGGTACCTCCGGCGACGGCGCAATTGGCTACCGGAGAGTAACAAAAACCGGCGCCGCCGGACAGGACCCACCCGGGGGCCCATGCCAACGACACCGGGAAACGACGATCGGCGGTCCGGATCTCCGGCCGCCGATTCGTCTCGAGCTGCTTGCTGTTCACTGAACTGCTGGCACGCCACTCAAATCAGCACCGCGCACGATCGGCGCTGCCCGACCGGGTCGGATTTCCTGACAATGCGTCAGGACCCGGCCGTTGCAGCCACCTTGCCCTTGCCACGCGTGGCACCACCGCGACCTCGGAGGATCACTCCGGACTCGCTCAACATGCGGTGCACGAAGCCGTAGGAGCGGCCGGTCTCCTCCGCCAGCGCGCGAATGCTCGCGCCGGAGTCGTATTTCTTCTTCAGATCGGCCGCGAGCTTCTCACGCGCGGCACCAGTTACCCGGCTGCCCTTTTTCAGAGTCTCGGCCACCCGTGCCTCCTCGTAGCTTTGCTCGGTCAGATTCCCATGATCACCCATAGCCAGGCTCCTGGCCACCCATTCGACAAGGTCGATACCGGGAAAGCGCAGTCTGCCGGTCGTGATCGCAGCGCACAAGGGCGCTCACTGAGGGTGCTCACGCCCCCTCGGGCAGCGGTCGGCCGGCTGCGGCGGGGGACGAAATTGCTGATCAGCACGGGCGGGCCGGGGACTGAACACGGCTCCACCAGCAAGGGAACTCTCCAAACGGAATCCGGGACTCTCCCATTCCCGGATTCCGTCGGTGACCGGCTTTTCTACGCCGGAGAAGGTACTCGCCGTCTACCCGGCGGTCAGGCCAGCGCCACCAGGTCCAGGTACCCGGGGCTCCACAGGTCCTCGACGCCGTCCGGCAGCAGGATGATCCGCTCGGGCTGGAGCGCCTCGACGGCGCCCTCGTCGTGGGTCACCAGGACCACCGCACCGGAGAAGGTGCGCAGCGCGCCGAGGATCTCCTCGCGGCTGGCCGGGTCGAGGTTGTTGGTGGGCTCGTCGAGCAGCAGCACGTTGGCGCTGGAGACCACCAGCGAGGCCAGCGCGAGCCGGGTCTTCTCGCCACCGGAGAGCACCCCGGCCGGCTTGTCGACGTCGTCGCCGGAGAACAGGAAGGAACCGAGGATCTTCCGGATCTGCACCAGGTCGGTGTCCGGCGCGGCGGACCGCATGTTCTCCAGCACCGTCCGCTCCGGGTCGAGCGTCTCGTGCTCCTGCGCGTAGTAGCCGATCTTCAGGCCGTGGCCGGGAGTCACCTCGCCGGTGTCCGGCTGCTCGACGCCCGCAAGCATCCGCAGCAGGGTGGTCTTGCCGGCACCGTTGAAGCCCAGGATGACCACCCGGGAGCCCCGGTCGATCGCCAGGCCGACGTCGGTGAAGATCTCCAGCGAGCCGTACGACTTGGAGAGCCCGCTGGCGGTCAGCGGCGTCTTGCCGCACGGGGCCGGGTCCGGGAAGCGCAGCTTGGCGACCTTGTCGGAGGCCCGGACCTGCTCGAGGCCGGAGAGCAGCTTCTCGGCCCGGCGGGCCATGTTCTGCGCGGCGACGGTCTTGGTGGCCTTGGCCCGCATCTTGTCGGCCTGCGAGTTGAGCGTCGCGGCCTTCTTCTCGGCGTTGGCGCGCTCGCGCTTGCGGCGCTTCTCGTCGTCCTCGCGCTGCTGCTGGTACTGCTTCCAGCCCATGTTGTAGATGTCGATCTGGGACCGGTTGGCGTCCAGGTAGAACACCTTGTTGACCACGGTCTCGACCAGTTCGACATCGTGCGAGATCACGATGAAGCCGCCCTTGTACGTCTTCAGGAAGTCCCGCAGCCAGACGATCGAGTCGGCGTCCAGGTGGTTGGTGGGCTCGTCGAGCAGCAGGATGTCAGAGTCCGAGAACAGGATCCGGGCCAGCTCGACCCGGCGGCGCTGGCCACCGGAGAGGGTGTGCAGCTGCTGGCCCAGGATGCGGTCCGGCAGGCCCAGCGCGGCGGCGATGGTGGCGGCCTCGGCCTCGGCGGCGTACCCGCCCTTGGTGAGGAACTCGGTCTCCAGGCTGGCGTACTTCTTCATCGCCTTGTCCCGGGTGGCGCCCTGGCCGTTGGCCATCCGGTCCTCGTTCTCACGCATCTTGCGGAGCACGGTGTCGAGGCCACGGGCGGACAGGATCCGGTCGCGGGCCAGCACGTCCAGGTCGCCGGTCCGCGGGTCCTGCGGGAGGTAGCCGACCTGGCCGGTGCTGGTGACGCTGCCGCCGGCCGGGATGCCCTCGCCGGCCAGCACCTTGGTGAGCGTGGTCTTGCCCGCGCCGTTGCGGCCGACCAGGCCGATCCGGTCACCCGGGGCGATCCGGAAGTTGGCGGACTCGATCAGGACGCGGGCGCCGGCGCGCAGCTCCAGGGCGGTGGCGGAAATCATGGCTGTGGGAACTCCTGAGACAGGCGGGGCGGCGGGAGGTGGACGGGGCTGGGGTGAGGCGCCTCGGGCGCCGCTCGCCCGCTAATGCCCGGAGAGAACAGCCATGCCTCCCAGTCTACCGGCACCCGTCCAGAGCCTTTTTCGTCAGGCAGCGGCGGGGCTGCGCCGTCGGCAGGCGCTCCGCTTCGGGCAGGGCGTCCAGCTGCACTACCCAGGGGCTCGGGGAACTGGGAGGAGATCTGGCGTGCGGGTCACTGCGAAAATGCCTGACCGCCTACGGACAGATCACCTTGCACGAGGTCGGCGTCGCAGTTCCCCGAGCCCCTGACCGTAGATGCCGAAGCACCTGCCAAAGAGCCCGGCGTCGCCCACGCGGCGGAGCCGCACATCAGCAGAGTCCCGAGCCCCTGGCTCCGTAGCGGGGCTGAGCACCTGCCAAAAAGTCGGCGTCGCCCACGCGGCGGAGCCGCACAACAGCACAGCCCCGAGCCCCCTGGGGGTGCGCCACGTGCCAGAAGGTCGGGCGTCGGCGTCAGCTGGTTGGGCAGCCCGGGGTGGGGTGGAGGGCGGCGAAGGGGACGGTGCAGGTGGATTCGGGGACGGCGAGCTTGGTGTCGTAGGTGCGGGTGCCCAGGACGGGGCCGTCCTCGATGGTGACGCGGGAGTCGTCGAGGCGGCGGAGCTGCACGTTGGGCCCGACGTCGAGCTGGAAGGTGCGGGCGGAGAGCCGGAAGCCGGTGATGCCGCCGGGCAGCGGGTTGCCCGCGCCGTTGGTGCCGGTGCAGGAGCGCGGCACCAGGACCGCGTAGGCGGTGTGCACCGCCCGCAGCGGGTCGTACGAACACCCGGCCAGCGGGCGGGAGTTGAAGCGGAGGTCGCCGTCACTGTCGCGGAAGCCCATGGTCAGGGCCGGGGTGACCACCGCCACCCAGGTCTCCTCGCCGTCGACCGGCTGGAGGGCCGCTGCGGCCCGCCGGACCGAGCCTGCCAGCTTCTCCTCGTCGCTCCGCTCGACGCCCTCCTTGAGGTCCGAGCCGTGCAGCCAGTCGGCCAGTCCTGGGACGGCCCGGTGCCAGCGGACCTCGTGGTCGCTCGGGCGGACCGAGGTGATCATGCCGTCGTCCCAGATCACCACGGCGCTCTCGCCGACCATCACCTGGTGCAGTGCGGTGGCGCCCTCCCGGCGGTAGGACCAGAGGTGCTCGCCGCTCAGCCGGTCGAAGGCCTCCAGACCGGGGCCGACCCGGAGCTCCAGGCTGCCGGCCGAGCGGGTCTGGGCGCCGACCGGGCTGGCCTCCATGCCCTGGGTGTCACCCGGCTTGACCAGGACGTCGCCGAACGGCACCGGGCGGTTGGCGTGCGCGGCGGCACCCACCCCGAGGACCGCCAGGACGGCGAGCGTGGGCAGCACGGATCGACGGATGAGGGCACGCAACGGCTTCCTGGACACTGGCGGAGCGTACCCAACCCGCGCGCCCCGCGTCAGCCAGGCGCGACCGCGCACCCCGGCCCGAGGGGCGTCCGGCGGGCCGCGACACGGGCCGGAAGCCCAGGTCGGCCAACGCGCGACCGGCCCGGAGCGCGGCTAGGGTGCGACTGCGGTCACTGGACGGACTGTTACAGAGGTGGTACGCGATGCAGTTTGACGACCAGGCGGATCTCGACACCTCGCAGGTGCAGGACCGGCGCGGGATGTCCGGCGGAAAGGTCGCGCTGGGCGGTGGTGCGGTGGGGATCGTCGGGTTGATCATCGCGCTGCTGCTCGGGGTGGATCCGAGCACCGTCGGGGTCTCCGACGGCGGTGGCGGCACCGCCGGGCAGACCTCGGCGGGCCAGGTGCAGGACAGCTGCAAGAAGGGCTCGGACGCCAACCAGCGGCAGGACTGCCGGATGGTCGCGGTGGTGAACAGCGTGCAGAACTTCTGGCAGAGCGAGTTCACCCGGCGGGCCGGGGCGTACCAGCCGGCCGAGACGGTGCTGTTCACCGGCCAGGTGCGGACCGCCTGCGGGGCGGCGAGCTCGGCGGTCGGGCCGTTCTACTGCCCGGGCGACCGCAAGGCGTACTTCGACCTCGGCTTCTTCAACGAGCTGAGCAGCCGGTTCGGCGCCAAGGGCGGACCGTTCGCGGAGGCGTACGTGGTGGCGCACGAGTACGGGCACCACATCCAGAACCTGACCGGGCAGATGAAGAAGGTCGGCCAGGACCGGCAGGGCGCGAACAGCGGCTCGGTGAAGCTGGAGCTGCAGGCCGACTGCTACGCGGGGGTCTGGGCGTACGCCGCGACCCGGACGCCGCAGGCGAGCACCGGGCGGCCGCTGATCACCTCGCTGACCGACGCGGACATCGCGGCGGGGCTGGACGCGGCGGCGGCGGTCGGCGACGACCGGATCCAGCAGCAGGCCCAGGGGCGGGTGAACCCGGAGAGCTGGACGCACGGGTCCTCGGCGCAGCGGCAGCAGTGGTTCACCACCGGGTACCGAACGGGTGACATGGCGCGGTGCGACACGTTCGGGTGACCGGACCGCCGATCCCGTTGGCCTGCTGGGCCAACCCCCTGCGCGACCTACCACTATCGAGTGACATGAGGCTTTTCTGACGGTCTGTGGGATTACCGTCGTGCCTACGGGCCGGACGGGCCCGGCACGCCGTCCCGAGGAGAAGACCCATGCGATTGGCCCGCCTGACGCTGGCCGCCGCCGCGCTGCTGTTGGTGACCACGGCGAGCGTTCCCTCCGGTACTCCGCTGAGCCAGACCGAGCGGCACACCGCCCTCTCCTCGGACGCCATCGAACCGCGCGGCGCGGCCCCCCGCCCGGCCGTCCAGCGGGCCAGGCACGAGCCGCCGTTCGGCGCCTTCGTCGGATCGTGGGACAACTACATCCCGAACGTCGCCCGGATGGCCACCTGGCTGAACGGGGCCGACATGCAGGTCGGCCACACCTACCTGGCGGGCAACGGCTGGGGGGACGTCGAGGGCGAGACGGTGGTGCTCGGCCTCTGGTCGCAGTGGAAGCTGGCCGACCCGCAGCGCAAGCTGGTGCTGGGGGTGCCGATGCTGGTGCCGAACGAGAACAACACCCCGGACGCCGAGGTGGCCAGGCTGCTGGCCCGGGCGAACAAGGGCGAGTTCGACCTGCACTTCCTCAAGCTGGCCAGGAAGCTGGTCGCGCTCGGCGGGCAGGACACCATCCTGACGCTGGGCTGGGAGATGAACGGCACCACCTACACCAGCCGTTGCAAGCCCGACCCGACGGCCTGGAAGGCGTACTGGCGGCGGATCGTGACGGTGATGCGCTCGGTGCCCGGGCAGCACTTCCAGTTCGACTTCAACCCGACCCGGGGGCTGGACGCCATCCCGTGGACGCGCTGCTACCCGGGCGACGACGTGGTCGACATCATCGGCATGGACAGCTACGACCAGCCGGCCGGCGGCACCTTCGACGAGTACGTCTCCGAGCCGTACGGGCTCCAGGACCAGGTGGAGTTCGCCGCCAAGCGCGGCAAGCCGGTCTCGTACCCGGAGTGGGGGCTGTTCCGCAACGGCGACAACCCGGAGTTCGTCCGGCGGATGGTGGAGTGGATGCGCACCCACGACACCGCCTACCAGACCGTCACCGACTACTGCCCGCACGGCTTCTGGCAGTGCGACCGGAATCCGAGGTCGTCCGCGGCGTTCAAGCAGCTGATGTCCGGCTCCAAGGGGGCCACCGCGCCGTCAGCTCCGCATCCGGGCCAGTAGCACCCGCTTCACGCCGGGCAGCCTGGTGCGCAGCTGGTGCACCAGGGCCTGCCTGACCCGGACCCGGACCGCCCGGCCGGCCGCCCACGGGGCGAGCCGGCCGGGGCCCAGCACCAGCCGCTGGTTGGGGAGTTGGTCGGGGCGCCAGCGCTGCTTGTACGGCTCCTGGCCGCGCAGCAGGCTGAGCACCGGGATCTCGGCCGCCCGGACCTCGTCCAGCGCGGCGCCGAACAGCAGCCCGGCGATGTCGAGCCGCTCGCGCAGCGCGGGCTTGGCGCCGTACATGTACAGGCCGCCGAACGGCGGGCTGAGCAGCAGCAGGTTCACCGCGACCAGCTCGCCGTCCAGGTGGAACCGGTGGACCGCGGCCCGGCCGGTGGCGACCAGTCCGGTGGTGGACTCGACCAGGTGGGCGGCGAACCGTTCGGTGCGGTGCTCGGGGGTGACGCCGCGGTCCTGCCACTGCTCGATGTGCAGCCGGAGCAGGCCCGCGATCGCCTCCGGCACCTCGGCCGGGGTGGCGCTGCGGACCTCGATGCCGGACTCGGCGATCTTGCGCTGCTTGACCCGGCTGCGCTGGGCGGTCTTGCCGGGCAGCCGCTTGAGCAGCTCCTCCATCGGCACCGCCGGGAGGTACTGGCAGAGCGAGTCGGCGAACCGGTGCCGGCGGCCCCGCCACTGCCGGAACACCTGCTGGACCGCGGCCTCCGGGCGCACCTCGCGCAGCTCCAGCGAGTGCCAGGGACGGGTCAGCGGCAGCGCGGCGGCCAGTTCGGCGGCGGCCCGGTCGGCGCAGGAGTCGTCCAGCAGGACGTCGGTGAAGTCCACCAGGCCCGCGCCGAGGTTGGTCAACCCGCCGAACGGGCCCCGGCGTCGCAGGGCGGCGGCGGCCACCAGCCGGTCGTCCCGGCGGACCAGCACCAGCACCAGCGCGCCCGGGCGGCCGTAGTGGCGCCACCAGGAGGCCAGCCAGGCGGCCGACTGGAAGGAGGTGGCCGTGGCACAGCGGGCCGCCAGGCCGTCCCACTCGGCGGCGATCCGGTCCAGGGCGTCGTCCGCCCGGCAGACCTCGGCGCGCCAGCGCGGGGCCCTGCTCTGCGCGGGCAGCGAACCGACGGAGAGTTCGGTGGTCATCCACGGCTCCCGGTCTGCTGCGGTTCCTTGGCGGCGGTCTCCGTGCGGCCCTTGGGGACCTCCGGCGCGAGCTGGACGGTCTGCTCGGACGGGGTCCCCTCGGAGGCCCCGGGCTCGGCGGCGCCGGCCGCCCTCGGGCGACGGGTCATCAGCACCAGCGCGCCGAGCAGCAGCCCGCCGGCCGCGCCGACCGCGACGTCCAGCTGGGCGGAGGGGGTGGCCGGGCGGTCCGGTACGGCGGCCCCGGCCAGCGGGACCAGTTTGACGCCGGTCTCCTTGGTGCTGGTGTTGGCGAAGGCGATCAGCGACTTGGCCACCGCGTCGGCGGCCCGCGCGGCGTCCACGCCCTGGCTGCCGGAGCCGGTGATCTCGATCACGGGGGCGTCCGGCGAGGTGGTCCCCCGGACCAGCTCGGCCAGCTCGTTGATGGTCCGGCCGGTCTCGGCCGCCGCGCCCGCCAGCACCTGCGGCTGGCCGGCCAGCCGCCCGTACGCCTGGGCGAAGTTGACCGCGGTGGCACCCTCCCCCGGCCCCTGCGGGACCACCACCACGTAGGAGTTGGCGGCGTAGCCGGGGTGCGAGACGACGGCGTACCCGGCGCCGGCCATGGCACCCAGCGGCACGGCGAGCGCCACCGGCCACCAACGGCGGGTCAGGGTGCGCGCGCGCCTGCGCAGTTCGGACATGGGAAGCTCCTTGGCTAGAACGTTCGATTCGGGACTGGGGCGCCGTGCGGCGCCCCGGGCCGGTTCAGCGGGACCGGGCGGCCACCGGTGCGGGGGCGTCCGACACCCGGCCGGGCGCTCCCCCGAGCCGGTCGTAGAGCAGCGCCAGCCGGTCGGCGATCCGGGCGATGTCGTAGTGCGCGACCGCCGGGGGCTGCGGCAGCACGGTGCTGCGACGGCTCCAGAGTTCGCACAGCGAGGTGGTGTAGGCGTCCGCCGTACCGGGCAGCCGGACCGCCCCCGGGGCCGCCTCGGGGGGCAGCTCGTCGAGCGCCGGGCAGGCGCTGTGCCGGACCGGGAGTCCGGCGGCCAGGCCCTCCAGCACGGTCAGGCCGAAGGTCTCCTCGGCCGAGGGGGCCGCCAACACGTCCATCGCGGTGAGCAGTTCGGGCACGTCGGAGCGCTCGCCGGTGAGCAGCACCCGGTGCAGCACACCGAGTTCCCCGGCCTCCCGGAGCAGCGCCGCCCGCTCCGGCCCGGCGCCGACCAGCAGCAGCCAGGGCTCCCGCAGCGCCGGGTGCTGGGCGGCCAGCCTGGTCAGCTCGGCCAGCACCCGGACCAGCAGCCCGAACTGCTTGCCGGGGACCAGCCGGCCGACCGCGCCGATCACCCAGGCCGACTGCGGCAGGCCGAGTTCGGCCCGGACGCCCTGCCGGAGCGCCAGCCGGGAGGCGGTCGGCAGGCAGTACCTGGCGGTCTCGATGCCGTTCGGCAGCAGCTCCACCCGCTGCGCCGGCACCCCCCAGTCGTCCAGGGTGGCGGCAACCTGCCGGGAGACCGCGACGGTGGCCGAGCCGAGCCGCTCGGCGGCCAGGTAGAGCGCCTTGACGCCGGGGGTGACCGGACGGCCCTCGATCACCGTGGCGTGCAGCGAGTGCTCGGTGGCCAGCACCGGACGCACCCCGGCCAGCCGGGCGGCCAGCCGCCCGTACAGCCCGGCCCGGTAGAGGTGGGTGTGCACCAGGTCGTACCGGCCGTGCCGGATCAGGCCGGTGAGCCGGGGCAGCACCCCGAAGTCGCGGTTGCCGCGCATCCGCAGGTCGTGCACCGGGACGCCGTCGGCGGTCAGTGCGGCGGCCACCGTGCCGGGGTTGGTCAGGGTGGCCACCTCGCACCGGTGCCGCTCGGGCAGGTGACGGAGGATCAGCTCCAGCTGGCGTTCGGCGCCGCCGGAGGCCAGGCCGGTGATCACGTGCAGGACCTTCATCGGCCGATCCGCCGGGGACGGTGCGCGCGCACGGCGGTGAGCAGGTCCCGGACCCGGTGCCGGCCCCGCTTGGCCCGCAGCCGCAAGGCGCCGTCCCGGTCGCCGACGTAGCTCCGGGGCAGGGCGTAGCGGCCGGTGAGCCCGCCGTGCGCGATCGCGCAGGCGTAGTCGTACCCGGCGTCCCGGACCGCCCGGGCGGCGGCCAGGTCGACCGCGCCGTACGGGTAGCAGAAGCCGGTGACCGGTCCGCCGATCAGCTCCTCCAGGGCCCGGCGGCTCTCCCCGGTCTGCGCCGCGAGGTCGGCGGCGGGCAGTCCGGGCAGCGCCTGGTGGCCGAGGCCGTGCGAGCCGATCTCCCAGCCGGCCCGGGCCAGTTCGGTCACCTGGTCCAGGGTGAGCAGCTGCTTGCGCGGGCCCTCGACGTCCCAGCCGTTCTCGGTGCCGAGCAGGTCGGGCACCACGTACGCGGTGGCGGTGAAGCCGTACTCGTGCAGCACCGGGACGGCGTGCCGGGCGAAGTCGGCGTAGCCGTCGTCGAAGGTCAGGCCGACCAGCTGCCCGGCGGTGCCCTCGGCCCTGGCGCGGAGCAGCTCGCGCACGCTGACGCCGCGTCGGCCGGTACGGTGCAGCCAGCCCATCTGGGCGGCGAACCGCTCCGGGCTGACGGTGAGCAGGTACGGGTCGTCCTCCTCGTCGGCCACCGAGTGGTACATCAGGATCCACGGGGCGCTCCGGCCGGACCCGGCCGGACGTTTGGTGCGACCGGCGGTTGCCTGCGCCGGGAGGCGCAACTGCTGGGCGGAGTCGACGTCCATGGAGCGGTTTCCCTTCAGCGGCCGAAGGTGGGGGGTGGGGGCGGGCGGGGTGGGGGCGGGCCCGGCCGGTTCGGCCCTGGTGCGCGGGCCGGGGCCGAACCTGGCCAGGCCCGCCAGCAGCGGTTCGCGGATCTCGGCCGCGCCGAAGGCGGCGCCGAGGGCCGCGAAGACCAGCAGCACCGTGACCCCGCCGGCCAGGGTGGCCGGCAGCGGGGAGGCGGTCAGCCCGTCGGCCAGGTAGCCGACGGCCGCGGCGCCCACCGCGGCGGCCAGCAGCCGGGACTGACCGGTGATCACCTTCGGCACCCGGATCGCCAGGCCGCGCAGCAGCAGCCCGCGGAGCAGCAGCCCGGCGGTGGTGGTGATGCCGGCGGCGTTCCCGGCGGCCAGGCCCAGGCCGCCGAAGTGCGGGGTGGCGGCCAGGCCGACGGTGACGGTGACCAGCAGGCCGATCGCCATCGCGGCGACCGGGTACCAGTCCAGCCGGGTGACCCGGAAGCTGGCCGGGTCCTCGTCGGCCCGGCGGACCACCGGGCGGACCGAGAAGTACGGCCGGACCATCACGCCGATCAGCGCCTGGGCGGGAAGGCCGAAGCTGTAGACCCGGATCACGGCTGCGGTGGCGGCGGTGTCGTGCGGGGTGAACGCGCCGCGCTCGAACAGCAGCGCCACCACCGAGGGCGCACAGGCCATCAGGAACGCGGTGCCGACCAGCACCAGCGCGGTGGCCTGGCCGATGTCCTTCTCCACCCGGTCCCGGGCGGTCCGCAGGTCACCCGCGGCGAGGGCCCGGGCCACCAGCGGGAAGGTGACGGTGCAGATCAGGATGGCGGCGGTCATCGCGAGCTGGGAGACCTTGGCCGCGTAGTTCAGGTGCGAGATGGTGCCCGGCGGCAGGCCCGAGCCGAGGTGACGCTCGATGAAGACCTGGGACTGCCGGGTCAGCGTGAAGCCCGCGACCGGCAGTATCGCCAGCGGGATCAGCACCAGCCCGGCCGGGCCGCCCCGACTGGACTTCCGGGGCCGACGGCGGCTCACCCGGAGCCGGCGCAGGAACGGGCCGACCAGCACCCCGGCCATCAGCAGACTGCCGACCGCGACCCCGATCGCGGCCGACCGGACGCCCAGCGCGGTGTGACCGACCAGCAGGACGCCGAGGATCGCCAGGTTGTACGCGACGTAGATGCCGGCCGGGGCGGTGAAGCTGTGGTGCGCCCGCAGCGCGCTGCCCAGGTACCCCGCGATGCCGAACGGCAGGATGGTCAGCGCGGTGATCCGGGTGCAGGTGACCGCCAGCGCCGGGTCGACCAGCCCGGGGGCCAGGAACCGGACCAGCTGCGGGGCGCCGACTGCGGTCAGCACGGAGAGGCCGCACAGCGTCAGCAGCAGCCAGGGGAGCGTGGCCCGGACCAGCTGCCGTACCGGGTCGGGGCCCTTCGGGCGCTCCTCGCGCAGCACCAGGGCCAGGCTGAACGCCGGGACCATCAGGAACGCCATCGCGTCCTCGATCAGCAGCGGCGCGGCGGTCTCCGGGACCGTCCAGGCCACCAGGAAGGCGTCGGTGCCCTGGTTGGCCCCGAAGTACCTGGCCAGCAGCAGGTCGCGGAGCAGGCCGAAGGCGGAGCCGGCGGCGGTGAGCAGCGCGGTGACCCCGAACGCCTTGGCGAGGAAGTCCCGCCGGGGCGCCGGGGGGGCCGGCGGGGCGGCTGCCCCGACCGCGGCGACGTGCTGGTCCGTACTCATGTCTGGGGTGCCTCACCGGCGTTCGGGCCCGGCAGCGCCGTCCGGGCGGCCAGGCCGAGGATCACCGAGGTGAGCACCGTGGTGGTTCCCCCGATATCGGCGTACAGGAAGTCCACCAGCACCCAGACCAGCAGCCCGAGGGCCGCCAGCCGGGGGCCGTCGACGCCTCTGGCGGCACCGGCCCCGGGGGCCGAATCACCGACCCGGCGGAGGCAGTTGACCAACAGGGTGAGGAGCAGCGCCAGATAGGCCAGCACCCCGAGCAGGCCCTGTTCGCTGAGCACCAGGAAGTACATGTTGTGCGGCGAGAGCAGCGGCTCGCGGGTGAAGCCGATCTGCGAGTCGGCCGCGTCGCTGCCCGAGGAGAGCCGCAACGGGGCGTGGCTGTCCCGGAGTTGCTGGAACGCCTTGGGGCCGGCACCGGTCACCGGGTGGTCCTGCCAGATCCGTCCTGCGGTGCCCCAGAGGTCGTAGCGGTCGGTCACCGACTGGTCAGGGGTGTCGGAGACCGCACCGATGCTGGAGAGCCGGTTGGTCACCCCCGAGCCGCCCAGGCCGAGGCCGCCGACCAGGACCAGGGCGAGGGCCGCGCCGAGCACCGCGCCCCGGATCGCCAGCCGGGCGTCGGCCCGCAGCAGCAGCACGGTGGCGGCGACCGCGCAGGCGATCCAACTGCCCCGGCTGAAGGAGACCGCGAGCGGGAAGGTCAGGAAGCCGGCGACGGCCCAGCAGCCGATCCGCAGGCGGCGGTTGCCACCGGGGCCGCGCTCCCCCAGCGCCAGCGCGAGGGCGGCCAGCAGGCCGAAGCAGACCACCGTGGACATCGCCATGATGTCGAGCGCCCCGAAGGTGCCGATCGCCCGGATCGGCTGCCCGGTGTACGAGGCGCCCGTCCCGGTGAGGAACTGCTTGGCGCCCACCACCCCCTGCACCAGGGCGGCCACCACCAGGGAGCCGAGCACCAACTGCTGGTCCCGCCGGTCGCGCAGCGAACACAGCACGCCGGCCGGTACCAGCACGAAGACCTGCACCAGCCGGACGAAGCCGGTGACGCTGGCCGTCGGGTCGATCGAGTGCACGGTGGCGACCGCCGCCGAGCAGACCACCGCACCGAACAGCAGGCAGACCGTGCGGTTCAGGGCCGGCAGCCGGCCGCGCAACAGACCCACCGCCATGGTGCCGACCAGCGCCAGCGAGGCCAGGTCGGCCGCGGTCACGTGCACGGCGGCGGTGACGTCCTTGTCGCCGGTCGGCACGCAGACCAGCAGGACGGTGGCGGCCGCCAGCAGACTGGGCCGGGCCGTCAGCCGGCCGGGTAAGGCGAGGGGCATGGTGAGGGCCACCGGCTCAGCTCCCGTCCGGGTGCAGCATCAGGGCGGCGGTGCGGAACAGCAGCTTGACGTCGAGCCAGAGACTCCAGCTCTCGATGTAGCGGTTGTCGAACCGGGCCCTGGCCTCGATCGAGGTGTCGCCGCGCAGGCCGTTCGCCTGGGCCAGCCCGGTCAGGCCGACCGGGACCCGGTGCCGGTCCGCGTACTCGGGGTACGCCTGGCTGAACCGCATGACGAAGTAGGGGCGTTCGGGCCGGGGGCCGACCAGGCTCATGTCGCCCCGGAGCACGTTCCAGAGCTGCGGGAGCTCGTCCAGCGAACTGTGCCGGAGGAAGTGGCCGACCCGGCTCATCCGGTGGTCCTGGGCGATGTTCCAGTGGGTGGCCGACTCGTGCTCGTCGGCGGGGCGCAGGGTGCGGAACTTCAGCAGGGTGAAGACCTTGCCGTCGAGGCCGGTGCGCTGCTGGCGGAAGAGCACGCCGGGGCCGGTGTCCACCCGGACCGCGAGGGCGCAGGCGGCCAGCAGCGGGGAGACCAGCAGCAGGCCGAACAGGGCGGCGGTGATGTCCAGCAGCCGCTTGGCGGCCCAGCCGGGCCGGCGCATCGCCGGGCGGTCGAGCTGCAGACAGGGGAAGCCCCAGAGGTGGTCCCCCCGGCTCCGGTCGGCCACCGCGCCGTACTCGCGCAGGGCGGGCACCAGCCACACCCGGCAGCCCAGCCGGGCGGCCTCGCGCAGCGCGGCGGCGGTCTCGGCCTCGTCGGCGGCCCCCTCGGTGGCCACCACGTGGTGCACCCGGTGGCGGCGGATCTCCCGCTCCAGCACCTCGCGGCCGCCGAACACCGGGAGCTTGGTCTCCTCGGCCAGCAGCACCGGATCGGGATCCAGGAAGCCGACCGGGCGCAGCCCGTACTCCCGACGCTCCGTCAGGGCGGCGGCCACCTGCTGGCCGAGCTGCCCGGCGCCGAGCACCAGCACGGGGCTGGGGCGGCGGCGGCGGGCCTTGCGGAGCAGGTGGTAGACGAAGGCCCGGCCGACCGAGGCGACCAGCAGGAAGGCGGCCAGCAGGGAGAGCAGCCGCAGCGGGGTGGCCGGCCCGCTGTCCGGCCAGCCGTCCAGGCAGGCGGAGAGCGTGACGGCGAAGGCCGTCGCGACCGTGGCCCGGGCCGCCAGGGCGGGGAACTCGTCCAGGGCGGAGAGGGTGAGCCGGTTCCGGTACAGGCCGGCGGTCAGGTTGAGCGGCAGCAGCAGCGGCAGGACGGCGGCGGCGCCGAGCAGGGGGCGCCCCGGGTCGGTGGCGGTCAGGACCGCGGCCGCGCAGACCGCCAGGCCGTCGGCGGTCAGCAGCCCGACCGGGTGGGCGAGTCGGGACCGGAACGGACGTCGGTGCCGCCCGACCGGCGGAGCGGATCGGGCCTGCACCGGGCGCCGGGGCGGGCGCCGGTCGAGGAGCTCGGTGGTGACCCGGCGGGAGGGCGGCAGGGGTTGGCCCGGCCGTGGCACACTCTCGTGGTCAATGGTCATCAGCGCACGAACTCCCCTGCTGTGTACCCGCCGTGACGGGACACCCGGACCCGGAGTCGGACCGACGAGTTGATCCCGGCCGACGGATGCGGTCCAGGTAGCACCTGCTGCCAAGGGCGGCATTCGGGCCACTCCGAGAACCGCGCTCAGAAATGACCACGAAGCAGGCAAAATCAGACAATACCGAACGCTGGCTTGATTGCCGGAAGTTGACTTGCCATTTCATTCCACCCGCCCATTAATCAGACTTTCGGACTTTGAATCCTCGGTCACCCGGTCGAGATGCGAACACGGCAGCACCCTCGCGGCGAGCATTCACGGTCTGAGAAACGATCAGGACCGCCCTGGGACACGGGTGTCGCGGCGCTGCGCCGCACGGGGGCCGGGAACGCCGTCCCGAAGAAGGTTTCGATAGAGCAGCTCCACCTGGCGGACCACCCCTCGGACATCGTGATGATCGGACATTCGTTCACGAGCCACCAGGCCAAGCCGTTCGCACTCGATCGGATCCCTCAGTGCACGGACGATCAACTGTGCGAGTCCGGCCGGATCCTCCGGCGCGACCAGTCCGCCGTCGAGCAACTCCGGCGGCAGGCACTCCCGCGCACCGGGCACGTCCGAAAGCAGCACCGGGCGGGCGGTGGCCATCGCCTCCAGCGGCGCCAGCGCCATCCCTTCCCAGCGGGACGGCAGCACCACCAGGTCGGCAGCGGCCAGCCAGGGCCTGGGGTCGGTGACGTCCCCCGCCAGGCGGACCCGGGACGGGTCGGGGAGCTCGCGCACCCGGTCGGCCAGCGCGGTGGCGTCCGGGCCGCCGCCGACCAACGCCAGCCGGGCCTGCGGCAGTTGCCCGGCGACGGCGGGCCAGGCGGAGAGCAGGACGTCCTGCCCCTTCTGCCGGCAGAGCCGCCCGACGCAGACCGCGAGCGGGTCCTCCAGATCCAGGCCGAGCGACATCCGGGCGGCCCGGCGGGCGGCCGAGTCGGCGGGCGCGTGGTGCCGCAGGTCCACCCCGTTCGGGATCACCTGCCAACGGGCCGTCAGGCCGGCCCGCTCGCCGTCCTGCCGCTCCTGCGCACTGACGCAGAGCACCGCGCGGGTCCAACGGGTGGCGAGCCGCTCCCAGCGCAGGCTGGCCGCCGCCACCGGACCCTGCACGGCGGCGAACGACCAGGCGTGCGGCTGGAACACGGTGGGGACGGCGCCCCGGACGGCCAGCCGGCCCGCCAACCCGGCCTTGGCGCTGTGCAGGTGCAGCACGTCGGGGTTGGCGCCGCGGACGATCCGGCGCAGCCGCCACGCCTCCGCCACCGTCCCGGGACCGGGCGAGCGGCCCGCCTGCCAGTCCAGCACCAGGGCGCCGGCCGCGGCCGCCTCGGCCGCCAGCCGGCCGTCGGCGGGGCAGGCCACCAGCACCCGGCAGCCCGCCTCGCGCTGGCCCCGGACCAGATCGACCACCACCCGGGCGACGCCGCCGTCCACGGGCTGGGAGACATGAAGGATCGTCATATGCACGGCCGTGAGCCTAGATCGGCGCGTACGCTACGTGATCCCGCTGTCACCCGGACCGGCGATCAGAACCACTCGTTCGGGAATTCGGGCCCCCTCCGGCCGGTCGGGCTCAGGCCACCTCGGTCGCGAGCGCGACCAGGATCCGGTCGTGGATCCGGTTCAGGCCCTTGGGGGCGAAGGTCCGCTCGAAGAAGCCCCCGATGCCGGTCGCCCCGGTCCAGCTCGCCTGCACGGTGACCTTGCTGCCCGCGCCCTGCTCGACCACCTTCCAGGTGATCACCATCGAGGAGTTGGCGTCGGTCTCCATCAGCGTCCGGGTGCCCGGCTCGGTCACGCTGAACAGGCAGTCCCTGACCCGCTTCTCGGTCGCCTGCAGGCGCCAGTGCACCTGCGTCCCGGCGCCCGTGCCGCCGGCCCGCACCTCGTACTCGCTGTACTGCTCCGGCAGCAGCTTCGGCCGGGTCACCGCGTAGTCGGCCAGTGCCTCGAACACCCGCTCGGGGCTGGCCGGGAAACTGCGCTCGGTGGTGGCGTACACCTGTCCCATGATCCGTACTCTCCTCTGGAAACCGCGCCGGCTCGACCGCGCCGGGCCCTGCGGACTGAGCCAAGCCAACCACAGCGGCGACCGGGCCGAGGCCGCCCCCCAACTGCCGGTCGGGCTAGGCTGGCCGGTGTGCTGACCGAGGTGACCGCTCTCCGCTACCTGGACCCGCTGCGCGCCGGGGGTTCCGTCCCCGGCATCGTGGAGACCGACGACCTGGGCACCTACGTGGTGAAGTTCAGCGGCGCCGCCCAGGGCCACAAGGCGCTGATCGCCGAGGTGGTGGTCGGCGAACTGGCCCGGCGGCTCGGCCTGCGGGTGCCCGAGCTGGTCCTGGTGGACTTCGACCCCGAGGTGGCCGCGCACGAGCCGGACCCGGAGATCCAGGACATCCTGCGCGGCAGCGCCGGGCGCAACCTCGGCATGGACTACCTGCCGGGCGCCCGGGACTTCGAGCCCGGCATGATCGACGTCGACCCGGTCGAGGCCGGCCGGGTGGTCTGGCTGGACGCGCTGACCGGCAACGTGGACCGCAGCTGCCGCAACCCCAACCTGATGGTCTGGCACGGCAGGCTCTGGCTGATCGACAACGGCGCCGGGCTGGTCTTCCACCACCGCTGGTCCGGCGCGGCCGGCTCGGTGCTCAAGCGGTACGACCTCAGCGACCACGCACTCGGCGTGCACCACCCCGACGTCCGGGCCGCCGACGCCGCGCTGGCCCCGCTGGTCACCCCCGAGCTGCTCCGCGAGGTGGTCGCGCTGGTGCCCGAGGAGTGGCTGACCGACGAGCCCGGCTTCGACTCGGTCGAGCAGCTCAGGGACGCGTACGTGACCCAACTCGCCACCCGGGCGGCCCAGTCGGCCGCCTGGCTGCCGGACGGCTTCGCCACCCCCGAGCAGCTCCGGCGGACCGCCGCCGACCGGGCCGCCGCCACCCGGGCGGGCCGCCCGACCTGGCTCCAGGACGTCCCCGACCTCTCCGGCCGGCCCCGGACCCGCTGAGCGGGGGGGGGGGGGGGGGGGGGGGGGGGGGGGGCCGCGCCCCCCCCCCCCCCCGCCGGGCGGGCCCCCCCCCCCCGCCCCCCCCCCCCCCCCCCCCCCCGCCAGGGGTGGTCGATTCGGTTGTGCGGCGGCCGTTGGAGCGTCGGCGTCACCTGAACCCGTTGCGCAGGGCCGCCAGGGCGTCCTGCGGGCTGGTGATGTTGCTGCGGCCGGCCATGCCGCCGCCGCGGGCCGCACCCTTGCCCTTGGCCGCCTTGGTGCGGGACTTGGGCTCGTCGTCGAAGTCGTCGAGGTCGTCCTCGTCCTCCTCGTCGCCGAACTCCCCCGGCTGGGGCGGCAGGTCCCAGTCGAACCACAGGCCCAGCACCGTGAGTTGCTTGATCTCGTAGTCGGTGAGGCCGAAGACGGCGTCGGGGAACAGCGGGGCGATGGGCTCGCTGAAGTCCATGAACAGGGTGCGCATGGTCTCGGGCTTGGCGATCGGGACGATCCAGCCCGCGCCGCCCGTGTTGGAGTCGGTGGGCGGCTCGGCCTCGCCCTGCATGATCCGCTCGATCCGGCCGCCCGCGGTCTTGGCGAACGAGCGCGGGAGCGGGTCGGGGATGTCGTCGGCCGCGACGGAGAGGGCCTTCATCATCTCCGTGACCTTCTTCGGCCCGGGGTCCAGGGCCACCGGGATGCCGTTCGCGCGGAGGTTCTGCAGGAGCAGCGACGGGAAGCCGTCGTGCACGTAGCAGCTCTGCCCTGCCAGCGTCTCGCCGAGGGCGTACTTGCGGCCCTTCACCGACAGCGTCACGGCGTGGCGCTCGACCTCGTTGCCGTACTCGTCACCGGTCGCCGCCGACAGGAACTCGTCCCAGAACGCCGCCAGCGGCCGGTAGGGGCAGCCGGGCTTGCCGGCCTCCCAGTCGTGGATCCTCCCGTCGGCCCACACCATCCGGCCGCGGATGTCGATCAGCGCCACCATCGCCCGCATCGCCCGCACCATGTAGAGCGCGCCGATCCCGTACTTGTCGCAGTGCTCGCCCAGGGCCGCGGTCTTCTCGTCGGGGGCCTCGGTCACCAGCCAGATCACCGCACCCCAGTGGGCGTTGGCAGCCACCTGCAGAGCCATGACCTGGGTCTTGCCGCCGCCGGAGGGGGCCACCAGCAGGCCGTGCGCGGCGCCGCGGTCGGTGTGGACCCGGTTGCGGGCCGGCTGGCCGTTGGCCAGGAAGCCGGTGGTGTACCAGCCGTTGGCGTCCGGCGTGAGGAGCTCGACGGTGGCCGGGTAGACCTTCGCGAGCGGGGAGACGTCCCAGTGCGTCACCAGCAGGTTGTTCCCGTCGACGACGGTGAACACCTCGCCGGCGTCGTAGGTGGTGCCCAGCGCCCTGCACAGGGCGACCAGGTCGATGCGGGGCTCCCCCATGCTCTCGGGCAGGTGCGCCGTCCAGTAGGTGACCTGGCGTTCGTCGTTGCGGATGCGGTCGTCCAGCTTGGAGCCGGGGATCGCGTTCCTGCCGATCCCGTCCTCCCACCACTCCGCGAGGGTCGGGCGCTGCCGGCGGCGCTTCCTCTCGTCCGGGATCACCTGCGCCTCCAGCCAGCCCGGGCCGGCCTGCCGCCCGGCCATCTGGGTGGTCTCGACGAGGAGGACGTCGCTCTCGTGGACCCCGAACGCGGCCGCGACGTCCGCCTGCTTCAGCCCGGAGATCGGCCGGCCCGGCTCGCTGGAGCGCAGGAGAAGGGTCAGGTCGTGCTGCTTGCCCGGGTGCGGCTTGGCGACGACCACGTGGGTGCGCGAGGGGCTGCCGGCCTGCTCCCAGATGGTGCGCGCCTGGCGGGTGAAGTGGTCGGCGCCGTCGTCGGCCACCGCCGCGGCCACCGGCTGCGGGGCGGCGGGCAGGATCTGCGGGACCGGTCCGGCCGCTGCGGTCAGGGCGCGGCGGCGGTGGCCTCGGGAGGTCCGTGACAGCGGCACGAAGGCGCAGAACACCAGCGCCCAGGCGCCCGCCAGGCCCCAGTCCCAGGCGGCGCCGGGGACGTGGTGGGCGGCGACGTCCACGGCGGCGGCCAGAGCCAGCGGCGACAGTCGGGTCAGCCAGCGGCCCTCGTTGCGGGCCTTGGCCGCGACCACGACGACCGCAGCGGCGGCGCCGGTGCCCACCGTCCAGTTGACGGTGTCGGCGATCGGGTGGCCGGGGGGAAGGCTGGCGGCCATCCCGAGGAAGGGGGCGGCCGCCAGGTAGATGGTGCGTTCGAGGGCCTCGGAGGCGGCCACGGCAGCGGGTTCCTTTCATGGTTGCGAACGGGGGCCGGGGTGGGTCCGCCGGGGTGGCGGTCCCACCCCGGCGGGGTGTGGTGGCGGGTGCGGTCAGCCGGCGAAGAAGCCCGGCTTGGGGGTTCGGTGCTTGCGGCCGCGCCGGACGCGGTCCAACGCCGCGTACATCCGGCGGTGGGCGCGCTTCGCCGCGATCGCGGCCTTCTTCGCCTCGCGTGCGGCTTCCAGCACCCGGCGGGCGGCCGCGGCCGCCTCCTGCTGGGCCTTGCCGACCTCCAAGGTCAGCTCGACGAAGACGGTGTCGAGCTCGGCGTAGGCGGCGTCGTCGGCGACCTTGCCGGTCTCCTCTGCGGTCCGGCGCAGCCTCTTGTCGATCTGGACCAGGTTCCTGGTCGCGGTGGACATGGCCTGGGCGACCTGGTCGAGTTTGCGCTGGACGTCTTCGTAGCCGTGCTCGCCGTCGGCCAGGACCGGCACGCGGGTCTTGCGGCGGCGGCGAGCGGGGGGCGCGGGTGACGGTCCCGGTGTCGGGCCGGGTGTCGGGGCCGGTACTGCCGGGGCGGTGCTCGCGGCGGGTGCCGGCAGGTTGCCGGTCTGCGGTTCCACGGTGCTGCTCCTCTTCTCTAGGCGTGGTGGACGGCCGCGGACGCCTGCTCCAGGCCGCCGTCCTTCATGGCGTCCTTGTCCTGGCCGTAGACCTGGGCGACGGAGTGCGCCGCCAGCTCGGCCGCCTCCGCCGCCTTCTGGGACATCTCGGAGAGGATCCGGGCCTGCCCTGCGCACACGTCGGCCAGTTCGGACAGGCTCTCCACCAGGCGGGTCACCTTGGGGCTGATGTTGTGGTCGCCCAGCAGGTCCTTGACCATCTCCCGCAGCTCCAGGGCCAGGGCGGTCAAGGTGTCGACGGCCGCCGTCACCGACTCGTGGTCGGTGATGGAGTCCTGGGCGCTGTTCACCATCGCGACCAGGTACTCGTCGAAGGTGATGTCGGTCCGGTGCTGCCTGGCCATCCGCTGTCCGGGGACTGCGGCCGAGGCGGGGGTGCGGGTCACGGGCGGCTCCGTCGTGCTCGGGTCCGGCCGTGTGGTTCCCGGCCTGTTGAATCGCTGTTCGTGTTCGGTCTCGGGTCCGGGCGGCTGCGGCGGCCCGGTGCGCGGGGCGGGGGGCTCGTCCTCCACGATCTCGGCGTCGACGATCCCGTCGCCGTCGGACGTGGCCTCACGCGCCGGCTGGTCGGGCCGGCCGAAGGTGACGGTCTCCGGCTCCGGGTCCGGATCCCAGCGGGCGTTCGCCTCGAACACGCTTCGCAGGAAGGCGTTCCAGTCGTCGCCCGTGCCCGCCCCCCAGGCGGAGGACCCGGCCGTGTTCGGGCCGGTCGCGTTGTGCGGCCCGGCTCCCCCGGGAGAGGCGCCGGCCGCAGTGCCCGTGCTGTTGGTCGCGGTCGGGCCGCCGGACGCGCCGGCCTTCGACGACGCGCCGTTGTCCTTCAACGCCTCCTTCACGAACTTCAACCAGCTGTCCCCGGTGCCGGCACCCGTGCCGCCTGCGGCGGGTCCGCCGGTGTTCTGCCCGGGCGGACTCTTCGGCCCGGCGCCCGCCGCGGTGCTCCCGGTGCCCGCCCCGCCTGAGCCGTTGGCGTTCGGCGCCGCGCCGGCGGCCGTACTCCCGGCACCGTTCCCGGCGGCCGCCCCGTTGGCGGCGCCAACCTTCGACGACGCCCCGTTGCCCGGCCAGGCCTGCTTCAGCCAGCCGGCCGCGCTTCCGTTGGTCGGGCCGCCTCCGGGCTGCGCCTTCGACGACGCGCCGCCACCCTCCGACGTGGGACCGGCGGGCTTCAACGGCGTACCGCCGGCCTTCGACGACGGACCGGGGCCCTTCAGCGACGGCCCGCCGGGTTTCAACGGCGTACCGCCGGGCTTCAACGGCGGCGTGGTGGGCTTCAAGAGCGGGGCGGCGCCGTTCGACGGCGGGGTGTTCGTCCCGCCGGCGGTGCCGCCGGCCGCCTTCTTGGCCTCCTTCTCGGCCTTGCGCCGGTCGCGCTCGGCCTGGCGCTCGTCCCTGCGCCGGTCGCGCTCGGCCTTGCGCTCGTCGTGGCGGTCGTCCAGCTTCCGCTGCCGGTTCTGCCGGTCCTGGTCGCGGTTCTTGGTGCGGTCGCCCAGGTCCGCGCTCTGCCGTGAGGCGCGGCGCTCGTTGCGGGCCCGGGTCCGTTCGGCGGCCGAGCTGACGGGGGCGCTGCCGCCTCCGTCCCGGCCTCCGGAACCCTTGGATCCGCCTCCGTCCCGCCCTCCGGAGCCCTTCGGCCCGACCGAGCCCGAGGTGACCCCAGAGCGACCGTTCGACCCCCCGGACCGCTCCGATCCACGACTACCGCCACCAAGGCCGCCAGAGGGCCCGCCAGGGCCCTTGCCGGACCCATCCGCGCGGCCGCCACGGTCACCACCGCGACCATGAGGCCCGCCGCCCTGCGGCCCGCCCGGCTTCCCCCCGCCACCCGTACCGCCGCCGGTGCCACCGCCCAGGCCGCCGGAGCCGCCGTTGCGACCCGACCCGGACGGGCTCTGGTTCGAGGACTTCCCCAGGCCCTTGCCCGACTCGCCGCCCTTGCCACGCCCGCCCAGCTGCGCGCCGCGGGCGTCCACCTCCGCCATCCGCAGCTTGTTCTGCTGCGCCATAAGGCTTGTTTCCCGGTCGGTCTGCGCGGTCAGGCGGGCGACTTTGTCCGCGACCATTGCTTCGCGATAGGGCGCTTCCTCGTCGTTCTGCGCGCGGATTCGGTCGACGACGGATTGCAGGTATTCGGAGATGACTTCGGCGAGGGAACGCCTTTCGCGGTATTCGTATTCGCCGCTTTCCGCGTATTCCTCTCCTGCGGTTTCCTCCTCGGGAACGGAGGGCCGTTCGGGAATTCCCTCGGTCCGGAGGTACGACTCCGGGGGTGCGGGCTGGGGAATGGCCGGGATTTCCGGCGTTTCGCGCGGCGGTTCGGGCCGCCGGGCGGTGTCCGCGTGGCGCGGGATGGCCGGGGTGCCGCCGCCCGGGAAGGGCAGCACCCGGCCGTCGTTGGTGTCGTCGGTCACGACTCACTCCCTCCAGGAGGTTGACAGAGCGTGGGTGCCTCGTGCACGCGTGCACACGTGCACGGGTGCACGCGTTTCGCGCGGGAGGCCCCGCCGGGCTTCCGGCGGGGCCTCGCGGTGACTCCTCGTCACTGGGGCGGGAACTGCTGGGTGACGTCCTGGGCGTAGCGCTGGAGGTCGTCCCAGAGCTTCGGTTCGCCGGCCGCCCGCCGCTGCATCGCGGTCAGGAAGAGCCGGCAGACCATCGCGAAGCCGAGTCGTACATCGGCGTGCCCGGCCCGCTCCTGTTTAGCGATCTCGGATCGTGTCGTGCGGAGCCAGTTCTCCGCGACGCCTTTCTCTCCGCGCTTTCCCATGGCTTCACTCTCGCCGTTGAGGCGGAATTCCTGAATGTTCGCCACGGTGCGCTCGACGCCCACCAGGGGGCGCGGCCGCGTCATGCCGGCCTCTTCATGTCGAAGATGTTCTGGGGCTGCTCACTGTAGCTGGAATTCGCGGCCGGGGGAACCTGCGGCGTGTTTCCGTTTACCGGCTGGTTCTTCGGGGCCTTCTTGTTCGCCTTGTTCAGTGCCTTGAGTGCGCGCTGGCCGGGCAGTGAATTCACGAGGTCGTCGTGGGCGTGGCGCCGGTAGACGGCCCGCTCGACGGCGGAGGCCGCGCTCTCCAGGTCCTTGATCGCGGCCTTCAGCCGGCGCTCGACGGGCAGGGCCCGCAGCGGCGCGTGGTAGCGCCGGTCGCCCTCGATGTGGGTGGCGCGCAGTTCCGCGCGGGTCTCCTCCAAGAGCAGCTCCAGCGAGCCGTGGAGGCCCCGCAGGTGCTGCTGCATGTCCGCCAGGTAGGCGGCGAAGGACGCGGGATCGCGTGCGACGCCGCGCATGGCCAGGCGGCGCTGGTCGTCGGTCATGGTTCCTCCCGGGATACGGGCCAGCGGCCGGGGAAGGGCTGGTGGCCTGCGGTGGTGGTGGTAGTAGTCGGGACCCGGGCTCCGGCCGGATGTCCGGGTCGTCGGTGGTGCTCGGCGCGTGGTGTCCGGCGCCTTCGGCGGCCACCGGGGCGGGTGCTCCGGTGGCCCCAGGAGGGGCCGGGCTGATCAGCGCCGACCGGGGCGGGGGCGGCACCACCGACAGGTGGGGCCGTGGTCGTGGCGGGCGCGCTCGTGGACGAGCAGGGGCACGGTGACCACGGTCGCGGCCAGGGTGGCCAGGACCAGCAGCAGGCCGATCGCGTACTGCCAGAGGGTCATCGAGGTCTCCTTCGCACGGGCCCCGGCCTAGTCGCGGCCGGGGCCCTCAACGGGGTGGTTGGCCAGCCGCGTCGCGGCCGGGGTCAGGTGGTCAGAGCTGCCTGGCGGGTCTGCTCGAACAGGGCCCGCAGGGGGCTGGCGGGGTCGTCCAGGTGGGTGCGGGCGGTGGCCCGGCGGGTGGACGCGGTGCCGACGGAGCACCGGAGCTGACCTGCGATGACGTCGATGGTCACGGCGGACTCGTCCTCGGCGTCCACCAGCATCGCCATGATCGCCAGCACGTCCCAGTCGGACTGGGACAACCGCGCCCGGGCGGCCGCCTCGTTGAGCTTCGCCAGGGCTTCAACCTCGCGGGCCTGAGCTTCAACGGCGCTCAGCGCGCTGAGCGCCGTCGTGGCCCGCAGCGCCTCCGCCTCGGCGGTCTCCGCCTCGGCCTTGCGCTCGGCTTCAACCGCACTGCGGTGGGCTTCAACCGCAGCCGCCCGATCTTCAGCGGCCTGCTTCTCGGCCTGCGCGGCCCTTGCCTCGTTGGCCTTCGCGGCGAGCAGCTCCGTGGACTCCGCGAGCCGCTCCAGCGCTCCCATCTGCGCCTCGTGGGCGGCGGCTTCAAGGGCGAGCTTCCGGGTCTGCTGGTCGGTCTCAAGCTCCAGTCGCTGCTGGGCGAGAGTGGCCATGGCCTGCTGTTTCTTGCGCTCCAGGTCGGCCAGGAACCGGCGGTGCTCGGTGTCGTCCTTGATGGCCTCGATGTCGGCCTCGGCCTGGTCTTGAAGGCGCGCGAGTTCGGCTTGACGCTCGGCCACGCGCTTTTGAAGCTCTGCCTCTCGGGCTTGAACCTCGTTCTCGATCTCGGCATCGGTCTCGATCTTCGCGAGCTTCAACCGGCCCTCGGCCCGGGTCTGATCGGCCTCCCCTTGAAGCTGGGCCTCGCGGATTTGAAGGTCGGCCTGGATCTTTTGAACCTCCGCCTGGGCCAGTTGAAGGGCGGCCCGCCCCTCACGGTCCAGGACCTTCAGCTTCTCCTCCCAGGGAAGGCCCAGGGCCCTGTCGACGCTCAGGCCGGACTTCGCCATCTTGAAAGGCAGCATCTGGTCGGGGGTGGCCTTCTTCCTCCAGTCGGACCCGAGCTGCTGGGCCAGGCGCTGCTCGTAGACCTCAAGGTCCAGACCGAGCTGCACGACCTGGGAGTAGGGCATGTCCCACAGCGCCATCCGGCGCGCCGCCCAGCTGGTCTTGAAAGGGGCCAGCAGCCAGCTCCGCAGCGGCGGGGCACCGAGGTCGGTACCGCCGTGCAGGAGTGCGGCCCGGCGGCCGATGTAGTGCCGGCCCGCCTCGGCCAGCGCCACGTAGAGGATGGGGATGACGCCGTGCATCGCGGCGCCGAGCGGGTCCTGAAGGACCGGCCCCTTGGCGGCGGCGGCGTTGAAGGCGATGGTCGCCAGGGTGAGGCCCATAGCCAGCCAGCGCAGCATCGGGAACTTGATGCGCTTGTGGACGAGGAACAGGTCGATCGCCTGGAGGGCGATGATGCCGGCGTCGATGCCGATCGGGAAGGCGTAGGAGAAGAGGCCGAAGCCCTTCTTCAGCGCGAGGTCGCGCAGGGCGGCGTAGGAGCCGACGAAGCCGATCGCGGCCACCACGGCCCCCATGACCAGGGCGCCGCCGGCCACGACCGCCAGCGGCTTGCTCTCCTGCGGATTCTCGGCCGGGACGGTGTCGGGGTCGTACACGCTGTCGTTCGGGTCGGCCGGCGGGTTGGTCTGCCCGTTGGCGGTGATCTTCTGGATGGGAAGGCGGCTGGCGTGGCCGTTCGCCTTCGCGATGGTGACGGTCACGCCGTCGTCTCCTCTCCGGGGAATGCGCGGGCGGGCACCGGGTGCGGCGCTCGCCAGGAAGCCGGGCCGCTGCCCGGCAGCGGCTGGCCCGCACGGGCCAGATGCTGGTCCAGATCTCTGTGCAGCTGCGCCAGCTGGGCCTCCGCCTCGTCGGCTTCGGCCTGGATCGCGGCGGCTGCCTCGGCGGGGCTGGGTTCGGCGGGCTGGGTCGGCTCGCCGGTGTGGGGCAGATACACCGTGTCGAGGTCGAGGCCAGCCTCGATGTCGGCGGCCTCGGCCGGGCTGAGCTGGTCGCCGGGCTCGTAGACGTCGGGCCCGGGCCGGTGGAGCAGCGCGCGGGCCCGCTCGACCATGACGATCAGGAGCAGGGGCACGAGCGCGAACACGGTCTGTACGAGCGGGTCGGGCATCTGTGCCTCCGCGGTCAAGCGGCCGGGCCGTCCGGCTCCCCGTCACCGCCCGACCGCCGACCCCGTTCGTGCTCGGGTCGGCGGTCGGGCGGATCAGGCAGCCTGAGGAACGGCACCGCTTCAGACCTCGACGGACGGAGCCGCGCTCAGGATCTCCACCGCCCGGGCCACCTGCTCGGCCCACTGCTCCAGGTACGGCCGCGTCGGCGTCGCCCGCACGCTCGTGGGCCCGCTCGTCAGGTTCACCAGCAGCTCCGCCGCCGTCCACGCCGCCTCCACGGGGTAGGTGAAGTGGGCGTTGGTCAGCAGCGCCGTCAGCGAGGCGAGGCCGGAGGCGAGGTTCCTCGTGGTGTCCCGCATCCACGGGTGGGTCTCCGGGATCGGGCTGCGCAGCACCAGAGCGATGCGCAGCCGGGTCGCCTGGGCGAGGTCCAGCGCGAGCTGGGTGAGGTCCAGCCGGGCCTTGGCCTCGGTGGTCTTCTCCCGGCGGTTGACCTCGCCCTCCAGGCCGCCGGGCGGCTTCGCCCGGAGCTCCAGCGAGGCGAGCTCGCGGTCGTGGCGGAGGCGGTGGAGCCGGGCCCGGCGCTCCGGGTCGTTCAGCCAGTTCCCGTGCACGCGCAGGGCGGCGAACGGGTCTGCGGCGCTGTCCTGGTGGCCCTTGAGCCACTCCGGATTGGTTGCCATGTCGTCTTCTTTCGTTCAGCTGTGGGGCTTGGGCGGTGCTCGGCAGGCCGTGGGCGGGGCCGGGCTACGGTGCGATGTCGGTCTGGAGCACCGGGGTTCGGGGGACGGTCAGGTAGGCGATGACCGAGTCGGTGGACACGATCAGCACTGGCGTGTCCTCCGGCAGCGCGATCAGCGCCTTGTTGAGGAGGTCGGCGAGGGCGCGCGCCTCGGCCCGCAGGGACCGCATCCGTGACCACAGGGAGTCCGGGGTGAGGCTGGGGTCCATGTAGTCGGAGGTGGTGAAGAGGACCGAGGCGGCCCGGGCCACGGCGAGCTGGGCGGTGATCGCGGCGAGCAGGCCCTCCTGGCCCGCCGGCAGCCGGTACTCACCGGTCATCAGCGGGTGCAGGTCGATCTCCGGCGACGGGGTGTACACGGGCGTCTCCTTCGGGTCGGATCGCTGGGCTGTCCAGCTCCCCTTCACCGCCGCCCGGCCGCACCCCAGGTCTCGTCCGGGGGCGGGGCAGGGCGGCGGATCGGGCAACCGGCAGACCTCGCTCTCACCGCGCGTCGGCGCCGGGGTCGAAGCGGCGGGCCTGCTCGACCAGGGCCGCGACCTGCTCCGGATGAGCGGCCTCCGCCAGCACGTGCCGCTGTTCGACCACCGCCGCGTACGTGCTCGCGGCGGACAGGACGAAGTCAGCCCAGTAGGTGAGGGCAGCCTCGCCCGGCTCGGCCAGGACCCGGTCGCCGCGCGGGTCCCAGGCGGTGCAGTGGGTCCGCGCCTTCACCTGGCCGAGGGTGCGCACCGTCAGGTTCGGCCACTGCGGGTCGGAGTCGATCGCCAGGACCTCGTACGCCTCGCTCCAGTAGCCGCACCAGTAGATGCCGCCCACCTGCTGCGGGCCGTACAGGCGCTCCAGCACCATCGCCCGCACCTTGTCGTTGCTCGTCATGCCAGGAACCTCCGGATCGGATCGGGTGGACATGCGCGGGGTCAGGCGGACTTCGCGCGGCGGCGGGCGGCCCGGCGCTTCATCGAACGCCGTTCGTCCTCGCTGAGCCCGCCCCAGACACCGGCGTCCTGCCCGGCGTCGAACGCCCATGCGAGACAGACATCCCGGACCGGGCATCGACGGCACACCGCCTTCGCCTCTTCGATCTGCAGCAGAGCAGGGCCGGTGTTCCCGACCGGGAAGAAGAGCTCCGGGTCCTCCTCCCGGCAGGTGGCGCGGTGGCGCCAGTCGTCGGTTGCCGTCGACCCCGTACGGGCCAGTGGGGCCACCGGCAGGTAGGCGCTGACGGTCCGGCTCAGCTGGTAGAGGTCGCCGGGCTCTGGCGGCCGGTGCACATTCAGCAGGTAGGGGTACTTCACTTCGGGCCCTCCTTCGGGCTCGCGGGCGGCGACTTCGGCTTCGGGTCGCCGCCGCCGATGTAGCTGCGGCACAGCAGGTGCTCGTACACGGGCATGTCCTCCAGGACGTGGGGTCCGGCCGGGTGCTCCGCCCGTCCGGTCAGGCCGCGATCTGTCCGGCCTCCCGGTCCGCCTGGTAGCGGAACGGCGGCCACGGGCGGATCGGGGTGGTCGGGGCCGGCGGCCGCGACGGCTTGCGCACACCGCGGGCCTTGCCGCCGTTCGGGTAGCGGCCCGAGCGGCACACGAAGCGGGGATCGGCACGCTTCTCGTTGAACGGCGACGTCTTCTTCAGGGCCTCGGTCTCGGCCGCGCTGCGCCGGTCCGGGTTGTCCTTGGGGGTGATCTTGGGGCTGGGTGTGTTCGGGTGGGCCATGTGCCCTCCTGGGCGGTCTTGGTGGAGGGGACCGTGGTGGTCCCGGAGCTCCCCATCACCGCCGGCCGCGCCCGCCGCCGCGCTGGTTCGCGGGCCGGGGGGCCGGGGGTCAGGGCAGCCACGGGGCTGCCGGACTGTGTCAGTCGTCGCAGTCGTCGTCGTGGTCGTGCTTCGCCTTCTTCGACGGCTTCTTCGACGCCTTCGCCGACGGCTTGGTCGCCGACGGCTTGGTCGTGGACGGCTTCGTGGTGGACTTCGCCATCAGCTGCGCCGCGGCCTGCGGCTGCTGACCGCAGTTGTCGGACCGCTCGTCCGAGCAGGCGGTCAACGCGGCTGCCGCCAGGACGACCGCCGCGACGCCGAGCGCCAACTTCGTCATGCGCTTCATGGGCTTCCCCTTTGAACCGGAGGGGACCTCGGTGGTCCCGGAGCTCCCCATCACCCCCGGGCACCGGCGCCACCGCGCTGGTGCGCGAGACGCTGGCGGCCGGGGGGTCAGGGCAACAACGGGGCAGGATCAGCGGACCTTCGGGTCAGCTGGTGCCGGAGCGGGCCTGCTGGACCTGCTCCGGAGTCGCGCCGTAGACCCGGGCCACCTTGGTGAAGGCCTCCGCCTTCAGCACCGCCATCGGGTCACCCGGGTTGGCGAGGACCTCGTCGATCGCGCCGCCCGCGAGCTGGGCGGCGATCCGGGTGTTGATCTCGTCCGACATGTCGAGCTCCTTCCGGAGCCGGGGCAGTCCCGGAACTCCCCTTTCCGCCCCGGTCCGACGGCGCATCAAAACTGCGCTTCGGGCCGGGGGTTCAGGGCAACCACGGGGCTGCTGAGCCGCCTGGTGGTCGCGCGATCGCGGCCACCAGGCGGTGATGCATCCCGCCGACAGGGCGGGGAACGCCGGCCTCACGGAGCCGGTATCCGGGTGACGATCTCGCTGTCTCTCACCTGGAACAGGGCGAATCGCACGGGCGGGTGGCACACCCCGCAGGGCGTGTTCTCCAGAGCCGAACCGCTTGGCAGCTGCGACAGCACCCGAAGGTGCTGCTCTCGCCGACGGCATCCCCTGCCGCCTCGGGGGGCGATCTGTCTCATCTCGCCCTCAAGCTCGGGACCCGCTGCTCCTCCACACCCGGGGGTGTCGTGCCTGCCAGCACGAAGGAGGAGCAGCTGCGGCCGGGCGGCTCGGCGTCCGTCCCCGAGGGGTCGGACGGCGCTGCCGTGGCCGGCGCCTACGCGCCGGTCCCGTGATTGCAATGCTCATGACACGCTGTTGAGTTCTGAAGGTCCGGTTGCTGCAGGATTCAGTCCCCCCTCGGGGTCTGCCTCCGCGCATTCGATCCACCGCTCTCGCGGTGAGCCACCGTTAATACACTCGGAGTGATCACTTGGTGGCAGAGCTGGGCCTAGCCAGGTCCCCAACCCCCGCGCCGCCCAGACGAGTTCGCCTGGGGGTGGTTCGCGGAGGAAGGGCAACAGCTAGAACTGCTGCTCCATAGGGTGGTGAACGGCCAGGTGGCGCTAGCCCCGGCCTGCGGCCTTCGCGGCCTCGATGCGTGCCTGCTGCTCACGCGCCTGACGAAGAGCCTCTTCTGCCTGCTGGCGGGCCTGATCCTGCGGCGTCACCGGGGACCACCGGCCTGGTGGTCGGCGACCGCGAGGCTGACCCGGGCCGCGTGCGCCTCGACCGAGGCGGCGAACTGCTGAGTCGTCAACGCCGGTTGAACCGGAGCCGGCGCCTGCGCCTGCTGTGCCTTGGACTGCTCGGTGGCACTCATGCGGCCACCTGCCCGTTCGCGTCGACTCGGACGGAGACGGCGAACCGGCCCTTGGTGGTCATGATGGCCACGGTGGCGATGTCACCGGTGTGGCTGACGTCCTCGGACTCCAGGGCGCACACGATGGACTCGAAGCCGACCGGCGAGACGGCCCCCAGGTCGAGGTTGCCCACGGCGCCGAGCTCGACGGCGAGACCCAGGAACGTGAACATCGCGGCGAAGCGGTCCTCGGCGATGTCCTCCTCGGACAGCCCGGCCGCCAGGAAGTCGGCGGTCCTGCTGGTGGCCGGCGCGGTGCGGAACTCCAGCACCGGCGCTACGGCCGAGTCGTTCATGGTGGGGTCGGTGTGGTCGGACAGTCCGACCTGCGGCAAACTGCTCACGGCGAGTTACTCCCTCAGTGAAGTTGAGGTTGAAGGTGATCGCCGTGGTGCGGCAGGCGTGCCGCACCAGCTGCGGGTCCGGGATTGCGAGTCCCGGGCCCGCAGTGTTTTCACCGGGTTGCGAGTCCCGGGTCAAACACAGCGATCTGGTCTGCCACCAGCAGCATCCGGGTTGCGAGTCCGTACCGCTTGGCGACGTGACAACAATCGCATGACGGCTCGTCAGAGTCAAGAGTGTTCCGGAGCTCTTGCCATATTCAAGGAGAGTTCCGGAGTTCTGCGCGATGTGGTTGACTGTTACGACACTCGCGCGAGTAGACAGAAAGGAGGCCGAAGCGTGGCAGGCAGCACTCGCTGGATGGAGCTCGCAACCCATCTGAAGAAGGGCATCGACGACGGCACCTACGCCGTTGGGGAGCAACTCCCCAACTACAAGGAACTGGCGGCACAAGGCTGGACTTCGACCGGCACGGTCAGGGACGCCTACCGGTCGCTCGTAAGCCAGGGCTACGCCGTGGTCAAGCACGGAAGCGGGTGCTTCGTCCGAGACCGGAGCGTCGTCAGCATTCCCCTGAGTCGCTACGCGCAGGCCAGCGGACTGGACGGGCTGGGCCCCTGGGAGACCGCAACCCGGCAGCAGGGTCTGGCCGGCGAGATGGTTCTGGTCGATGTCACGACGGTGGAGGCACCCGTGAGCATCGCGGCGAAACTCTCGCTCTCCGAAGCAACCGGGTACCAGGTGACCTGCCGAAGTCGCCACGCGATCATCCGCAACGCGGCGTCTGGTGATGAGGTCCTGCAGATCCAACAGGCCTGGTACCCAGCCGAGGTTGCCCGTCGCTGCGGACTCGACCGCGCAGGGAAGCGGGAAGGTGGTGTTCTCCCGGCACTTGCTGCGGCGTACCACCTTGGAGCCGCGGGCACGGAACGCGTCGGTTTCCGTCTCGCCACAGAAGCTGAGGTAAGCACCCTCAACCTGGCTCCCGGCTGGTTCGTCCTCCGGGCGGAACGGTTGATCACCGACGAGTCCGGCACCCCGCTGGAACTCCTCCAGATCGCGGCCGTGCCAGATCGAGTCGACTTCGTCTACGACGGGCTGAACTACCAGCGCCTGCCGTCCTAAGCCCTTCCGATCGCTGACTTGGTGCACCATGCCTTCCCTCCCTCTCAGCGTGACCTGGGAAAGGAGACAGGGATCTGAGTCAGATCGCCATCACATCTGCGTCAACATCTTCATGAACACGATCATCAACATGTCTTCAACATCGGCATCAACAGGTGATTCACGCTCTGCCCCCTAGGCTTCGGCGGGTGAGCGATGAGAGGGGCGGGGCTGTGGCCAGGGGAAATCCCGATTGGCGTCCGGACAAGTTGCGCGTACAGCGGCGAGCGCATGGCTTGACGCTTGAGCAGGCGAGGGAAGCACTGCGCAACGCCTGGGAGTGGGCGGGGCTGACGGATGATCCGCCGGCCGCCAATCCGCAAACGCTGAGCCAACACGAGAACGGCGAGGTGTACCCAGGACCGGACTACCGTCGGGCCTACTGCCTGCTCTACCAGTCGACCGAGCCAGAGCTGGGCTTCCGTCGTGCCTGGCCGGGCGAGGAGTTGCCGAAACTGCAGCTGACGCCTTACGACGATCAGCGCAACGGCCAGCATGTGCTGGCTGTTGAGCGCGCCCTGCTGAAGATCACGGCCAGCTCCGACGAGGGTGACTCCTACGGCGTCCAGCAGAAGATCATGGATGCGTGGAGGCGGCGACGGACGGGGGGCGACCCCCATCGGCCGACCCTCGTCCTAGTCGGCGGCTTCGCAGGCAGCGGCAAGACCGAACTTGCCAAGTTCTTCACCGCGCTCACCGGCTGGCCACTCCTGGACAAGGACCCGCTCACTCGGCCACTTGTGGAAGGCCTGCTTGTTGCCCTTGGTGGCGATCCGAATGATCGCCACACGAACCTCTACCGCGAGAAGGTCCGGGCACTGGAGTATGAGTGCCTGATGCAGTCCGCCTACGCGAACGTCGAAGGCGGCATCAGCACGATCCTCAGTGCGCCCTTCATCGCCGAGATGGCCTCTGCGGACTGGATGGCCAGGCTGATCAACAAGTGCGAGGCGAAGGGCGTTGACGTCTCGCCGATCTGGGTGCAGTGCGATCCGGAGTCGATGCGGGAGTACATCAGCCACCGGTCGGCGGCCCGCGACTCCTGGAAGCTCCGCCAGTGGGACGACTACCTCAAGACCATCGACACCGAGCTGCGCCCGGTGGTACCTCACTTCGTAGTGGACAACCGGGCCGGCGCCGCTGTCAGCCTCGCCGACCAGGCCCGCGCGGCCGTTGCTGCGGCGGTTCGCTCATGAGCAACACGGGCATCATCCTGTACGGTCCCCCTGCTGCAGGCAAGGACACCGTAACCCGCGAACTCGCCAAGCTCTCATCGGAGTTCAGCCTGTTCTCGCGGGTGAAGATTGGCCCGGGCCGTTCCACTGGCTACCGTATGGGCACGCCGGCGCAGCTCGCCGAGCTGCGAGGCAGAGGCGCGGTGGTCTACGAGAACTCTCGCTACGAGAGCACGTACGTGACTGACCGGCCCGGGCTCGACGCGGCCTTCACAATCGGGGTTCCGGTCATGCACCTCGGCCAGATTGAGGGCGTCCGGGCTGTGCAGGTCGGCTACCCCGCACAGTGGCTGACTGTCCTGCTCTGGTGCCCTCGTGAGGCCACCGCCAGCCGTTCGGCCGGACGCGGCGATGCGGATACTCCCGCACGCCTCTCGGCATGGGACGCCACCCGGGACGACCTCGACGCCCACCCGGAGTTCGGCTTCGACCTGGTCATCGACACCACCCAGCTCACCCCGGAGCAGGCAGCTGAGCAAATCCGTGCCACCATCGCGCCTCAGGCCGAGCAGCGGCTTCTGCTGATCGACTTCGACGACACATTGATCGCCCGGCTCCCGGCGGTCACCGCCTGGGTCACCGAATACACCGACCGGCACCGGCTCCCGGAGACGACCCGCGATCGGATGCTCTCCGCCATGCGCGTACGGGCCGACCGCGATGTCCTTGACACCCTGGTCACCGAGCTCGACCTGCCTCACAGCGCCGAGGCCCTCTGGGCGCTCTACAGTACTGAGTTCCCGAAGACCGTTCGACCTTTTCCTGGCGTCACCGAGGCGCTCACCGAACTTCGAGCCGCAGGCTGGAAGGTGGTCATCGCCACGAACGGCGGGTCAGCGATCCAGCGCGCCAAGCTCACCGTCTCCGGGATCGCCGATGTAGTCGACGGGATCTGCATCTCGGAGGAAGCCGGGGCTCGCAAGCCCGACTCTGCCCTCTTTCACGCGGCCGCCGCTGGCATCGGTCTGCGCCTGGTAGATGGCGGCTGGATGGTTGGCGACAACGCCGACCTGGACATCCGCGGCGCCCAACAGGTCGGGCTAAGGACCGCGTGGGTCTCTCACCATCGTTCCTGGGCTGATGGGCCAGCCCCGACCGTCAGCGCACCGAACACCCTCACCGTGCTCAACCAGCTGCTCAATAAGGAGGCGTAATCGTGGGTCATACCCTTGGGATCCTCCACCCAGGCAGTATGGGAGCGGCCGTCGCTGCCTGCGCGGCCTCAACTGGCTCCACTGTGCTGTGGTGCTCTCAGGGGCGCAGCCCCGCAACGGTCGCCCGCGCCGAGCAGGCGGGCTTGGTACCAGCAGCCAGCTTGGAACAGCTCCTGGAGCGTAGCGACGTGGTGCTCTCACTGTGCCCGCCGGCCAACGCTGAGGAAGTCGCCCGCCAGGTCGCTGCTGCTGCCTTCGCTGGAGTCTTCGTTGAAGGCAATGCGATCAGTCCTGAGCGGGCCGCGCTGATCAGCGAGGTGGTCGGCGTCAGCGCACGCGCTGTGGTGGACGGTGCGGTCATCGGCTCACCACCTGTTGGTGCTAAGAAGGCCAAGCTCTACCTCTCCGGCCCCGCCAGCGCGATGGAGTTGGTTGCCAGCTTGTTCGCCAATACGGCTGTCGCGACTCCGGTGGTGGGCGAGCAAGTCGGTCAGGCGAGTGCTCTCAAGATCTCCTACACCTCGTTCCAGAAGGCCAGCAGAGTCCTCGTAGCGCTGGCGTACGGTCTGGCCGAGCATCACGGCGTCGGCCCAGCGCTTCTTGACGTCGCTGGGAAGCGGCAGGGGAGCTATCTGTCCGAAACCGATTACATCGCCACGACCGCGCGGCGAGCGTGGCGATGGGCGCCTGAGCTGGCCGAGGCAGCCGATGCACTGCGGGAGGCCGGGCTGCCGGACGAAGCGATGCGGGCCGTCGCTGAGACGCTCCGAACCTGGACCACCGCTAAGGATGACGCAGCTCTCACTGTCAAGGACGCACTCCACATGCTGAAGAGCTGACGGTGAGCAACTACGGGCCGGTGGTGTGATGAACGGTCAAGCCCGACACACACGCGCGAGGAGTGCAATGGCGTGGCAGGAGAGGGTGTCTGTGGGCGTAGGATCAGACACGGACCGCAACTGCTCGCGGGGGGTGGAATCCCTGCAAGGCGGTGAAGGTCCAGAAAGCCCAAAGCCCCGTTGCAACCGCGGCGGGGTGGAATAGTCCCCACCGGACTCGGTTGCCCGGGGCCGGGGGGTCAGGAGCTTCGTCGTAGTCGCTCGACTGACCCCGCACACCTACTAGGAGAGGTGGCGCTGTGAATCAGCGTACCCGTAGTTCGACTCGCCGGTGCAACAGCACCCGGCCGGTGTCGCGCGGCTCACTGCCGCGCCCGGCCGCTACGAGCTTGTTCAGGTCTGAGATTTCCCAGGTCGGCGGCGTTGCCCGCCGCGTTGGGTTCACCCGTCCGTGTGACGCCCGCGCTGTTGGGCTGGTCCGTTCGGGTTGTCCTGCGCTCCGTGTCGTCAGGAGCGTGGTGTCTGCTGTGGCCGCCTTGGGCGGCCAGCCCGGCGCGGGGGTGGGGATGACCTAGGCCTACTGGGGCGGCGCGTCCGTCCGCTTGTCCTCCTGCCAGGGAGGGCTTGCGGTAGCGCCGCCCGGGAGCCCACCGGGTTAGCAGCCCGGTAGTGCGCCCAGATGTGTTCCTCGTGAGTGACCGCCTTCGCCTTGTCGGGCGTCGGCCTGTCGACTCGCACTTTCATTCGGTTCTGCGGAGAACCGCTTCGACCCGGTGAGGGGCTTCTGCGTGCCCTCCCCGCGTCAGTAGGAGAGCAACGTCATGATGCAGCATCGCGCTGCCATTTTCCACTCCGGCGTGCCCGCACGTCGTCGAAACCGCCCGTTTTCGGCCTCTCCGGCCATGCGGGCCATTCGCGGTTCGCGCTCGGCTGAGCCGCAGCCGACCCGTGGCCGTGGGTGGGTTCGTGCTGTCACGACTCAGGCCGTCTCGCCGGAGGCACTGCTCCTGGGCGAGCCGATGCGCCTGCGACTGCCGGCGGCTGTCCACGCCCTTCTGGCGAACAAGACAGGGGCCTCGGATCCCGTATCGGCCAGTTCGGCAGACACGGTTCCGAGGACCCTGAGGTCGGAGTCGGAGTTGGCGGCAAGCGCCGACGGCCCGCGGTCAGCCCTCCAGGACTGGAGCGGAGACCTTCTGCTCCACGAAGGCCCACTGGCCTCCGGGCGCCGAGAGCGGCGTGCCGGGCGGGACGGTCATCCAGAGCGATCCGTCACCATCGACGAGGACCAGGCCTTGCGCGTGCAGGGAGTGCAACGACTCACGGATGTCGTCGGACGTGGAACCCATCGATTGCTGCAGCTCAGCCGCAAGGGCGCTGTCCCGCAGGATCAGGTCGAGGTGACCGGCAGCGGCGAAGGGCACCTTCGGTCCGTAGAACGTCCGGTACTCCAGCATCAGGCGCATCGTGAAGACCTCGCCGGAGTCTGCACCGTAGGTCTCCGTGAGCATGGCGATCACCTCTTCGTCGTCACCGACGGGGGTGTGCCACTCCTCGTAGTAGGCGCCCGGCGGCTTGAGGGAGTGCAGGGTGCGCGGACGCGGCGTCATGACCGGGCGGGGGCCGATGCGTTCGGCTGCCGCTGCGCGACGGGTGGCTTCGCGGGCGCGGCGCGCGGCGGGGTTCTTCTTGGCTGCCATGTACGTCACAACGATTGCGGGCTCCCTGCGGCACGTCGTTCGGGGGTGGCGCTGTGACGGCACAGTCTGCCGCCCAGCACGGGGCGCCCCGCGCTCACAGGACGTCCGTCGGACCGATCCCGGGTCAGCGAGTAGCTCGCGGCCGCGGATGGGTCCGTGCTGTCCCGAACCAGGCGGTCTCGCCGGAGCCGCTACTGCTGGGTGAGCCGATGCGGCTGCGGCTGCAGGCGGCGGTCCACGCCCTGCTGGCGGACGAGTCGATTGTGGGGCTGTCGGACGCCGCGCGCTTGGCCGCCGTGGTGGTCTACGCCAAGGGCGCGGTGGCGAGCGGCCGGACCGTGCTGTCTTCCGGCAAGCTCGCCCGGTGGCTCGGTGTGAGCGTCTCGATGGTCAGCCACAAGGTGCTGCCGCCGCTGCGCTCCCGCGGCGCCCTGCGGACCCTGGTGGTCACCAACGAGCACGGCGAGCCGGTGGCCCTCGACCTCAGCCTGGAGCCGGTGGCTCGGCTGCGGCGTGCCCGCGATGTCCGGCACCCGCTTGCCCTCTCCCTCCCGGAGTTGGTGACGCTGAAGCGGCTGTGCGAGGCGCTGTTCGGTACGGGGCGGACCCCGAAGAACTCCGCGCCGACCCCGCCCGGCCTACTCGCGCTCCGCGAGCGGGAGCAGCGGCACGGTGCGGCGACGGACCGTCTGGCGCTTCTGTTGCTGGTGCTGTCGTGCCGGGAGGACGGCCGGCTGAAGCTGTGCTCGGGTTCCTTGAAGGCGCCGGAGCTGGGCCGGGGTGCTGCCACCCTCGGTCTGCTGATGCGGGGCGGCGCGAAGGCGGTCACCCCGGCGGTCGCCGACCGGGTGCTCTCGCGGCTGGAGGTCAGCGACCTGGCCTTTGTGGAGCGGGACGAAAACGGCGTGCCGACGGGCCGGGTCATCCTGGTGCCGGTGGCAGAGAGCTACGCGGCGGTGCGCCCGGGCAAGAAGGTGCCGGGCGCGCGGCCGGCTGCCCGTCCGGAGCTGCGCGAGGTCGAGGTGCCGCAGGCTGCTGCGCCGGCGGCTGCTGCGGCGTGCGCGGACGCGGAGGCCGTGCAGGAGGCTCTGGCGGCTTCTTCGTTGCCGTCGGTGAGTACCGAAGGAGATCTTGAATGCCCCGAGCGGCTGACGGAGGCTCAGGAAGGCTCTGGACCTGCGGAAATGCCGGTCGAGGCGTCTGGTGCGGCGGTTTCGGCGAGTGCCGACTTCCACGCTCCCCACGCTCTTGTGGCTACTCCTGGTGATCCTGTTGACGAGGTAGATGGCTTTTCCGGCGCTTGCGCCGTTGGGGTTGACCAGCGTCGGCCGGAACGCGCGAGTGCGCGCGAGAATGCACCGGAGTCCGACCTGCCCCGACTTCGGCTCGTCGGTGGCGAGGACGGCCCGCTTCGCGGGGAACAGCCCGAAAACTCCAGCTCGATCGGCACAACACCCGGCCCGCAGATGGCCCGCCAGCCCCGGAGAGGGCACCTGTACGCGGTCACCCGCACCGCTCCCCCGACCGACCTGGCCATGGCGATCGCTCCGGTGCTCGCCGTGTGGGAGTGCTTGGACCGGCCCTGGCTTCGTGACAGGGCGGCCACCGCGGTTCGGGAGCAGCTGACGGCGATCGGTCGGTGGACCGGCGAGAGCCGAGCCCCGGAGGTGCTGGCGGAGCGGCTCAAGTACCGTCTGAAGCTTCAGGGCGGCGCTGCCAAGGTCACCTCGCCGCTCGGCTGGCTGCTCGACAAGGGCCTGCCCCAGCGCAAGATGTGCGCCCACGACGGCTGCGACGACTCGATCCGGCTGCTCACCGGCGAGGACTGCACCACCTGCACGATGGGGGTGGTGGACCGCCGCTCCACCCGCAGGGCCATCATCCAGCAGGTCGTCCGGGCCACCCCTGGCTTCACCTTCGAAGAACGACAGCCGATGATCGACGCACAGCTGCGCGAGGACGCCCAGGACCGCGCGGAGCGGACCGCGCACGCCCTGGCTCTCAAGCACGCCGAAAATCAGCGCCTGGCGCAGGCGGAGGAAGCCGCCCAGGCCCGCCGCCTGGCACGGCCCTGCGCCGACTGCGGCATCCAGGAGGCAGATGGGCTGTGCACGCTCTGCACGGTCAAGCGGGCCACCCAGGCCGCGATCGTGGAGGTCGTGAACCTCGCACTCGTGGGCCGTGCCGATCTGAGGGACCCTCAGAGCGTCCGGGCTGTCAACACGCAGGTGCGGGCGGAACTTCGGGAGGAGATGCTCAGCGCCGTACCGGCCGGCGCCGACCAGCACGGTGCGCACTCCAGCTACATGCACACCGCTCAGGCCGCGGTCCAGATGTACCGGGCCGAGGCTCTGCGCAAGCTCGCCTGCAGCCCCGAGGCTGACGCCGACGCCGCGCTGACCCAGGAGGCCGAACTGCGCCGAATGGGCAACCCGGACAGTGACTCCGCCCAGCGGGCGGCCCGGCGGACGGCTCAGGAGAGCCGACGCCGCACTGCCCGGCACCTGCTGGAAGCCCGCCTGGCGGCCGTGCTGGCGCTGCGTCAGCACGGTGGCCGCCCCTGCGCGCCCGCCGGTCGCTGATGTTCCGCGGCCATGCAGGAACCACTCGATTTGAGTGCCACGTACGGAAGGATGGACTTCATGACCAAGCAGCCCGCCCCGCCCGGCAGCCCCATGCGCCCGGTCGGCATCGAGGGACAAGACCTCGCCTGGGACCTCCTGCGGGCCTACAAGGAGAACGCCCGGCGCCGAGGCGACTTCAGCCTGCGCTCCGGGCTGTCCCGAACACCCATGCCGCGGTTCCGGGTGAACAACGAACCCGAGCTGGCGCTGAGGATGTTGATCGAGGAGCTCCAGCAGGTGGAGATGTACCAGCGCATCGCCCCGCTGGCCCACCTGCAGGCAGCCTGGGGCTGGATCGTCGGACCTGAGATCGCCGAGCACGCGCGGCCGATCGCCTTCAACGCGAACTCCGGCCTGCTCACCCTCGCAACGGACTCCACCGCCTGGACTACCCAGCTCGGCCTCCTGTCCCGGCAGTTGATCGCCCGGGTCAAGCACGAGCTCCCCCACGTAAACGTCCGCGCCTTCGAATTCTCCGCGGAAGCGGCTGGCAGCAGAACCTTCGACCCCGCTACCGCCCACCGCACTCCACCGCCAAGGAAGTACCCCGACCCGGTCCCCTACCGGCCGCGAACGGCCCTGCCCGGAGCCGAAGCCGCACGCGCGCACCTTCACCATCGCCTGGAGGCCGATCAGGCCGGGCGAGCCGCCCGGCGCCAGGAGGACGAGCGGACGCTCGCGGTCCCTGCCGGCTGGCTGAGCGGCACCGAGAACCTCAACCCCCGCCCGCCCTCTGCAGCAGCCGAGCGCAAGCGATTCGCCGCCGCCACCGCGGCCGCGCTCCGAGCCCGGCAGCGCCACTACGCCCGGCCCGAAGCCTGACGGCCATTCAGCACAGCGCCACGAACGTGGTATGACCATGCACAACAGGGCATTAAGTCAGCGGAAACCGAGTACCACCGAGGGGCTGGGACCTGATGAGCGACGACACCGAACCGGTCACACCGGCCGAGCCCGACCCGCAGCCGGCCGACTACGACCTGGACGAGCGCGGCCTGCTCAGCGCCATGATGCGCTCGCCCAACGTCGTCGCCGACGTCCTGGAAACCATCGAATCAGCCGACTTCCGCCTCCCGGCCCACGGCCTGATCTACCTGGCCGTCCTGGAGCTCTACGGCCAGAACGAGACACCAGACCCCATCGTCGTCGGCAAGCACCTGGCCGACCTCGGCGACCTGGACAAGGTCGGCGGACAAGCGTACATCGACGCCATCGCAGCCACCGACCCCAGCGCCCGCCGGGCGGTACAGCGAGCACAACGCATCCACCAGAGCGCCGTCCGCCGCCGCCTGGGCGAAGCAGCCGTCAACATCGACCGCGCCGCCGCCAGCGGAGCACCGATCGAAGACGTCATCGCGCTCGCCGAGGCCGAAGTGTTCTCCGCAGCCGACCCCAACCGCCACCGACTCCACGTCCCCCTCCTGAGCACGTTCATCGAAGAAGCCCTCGACTTCATGGAGCTGGCCGGCACACCCACCGCACCCATGAGCGGTATCCCCACCGGCTTCGCCGCACTGGACGCCCTCACCAACGGACTGCAGAACGGCAACCTCATCGTCATCGGAAGCCGCCCCGCCATCGGGAAGAGCACCCTCGCGATGGACATCCTCCGCAACTGCGCCATCACCCACGGCATCCCCGCAGCCCTGTTCACCCTGCAGATGCGCCGCAGGGAAGTCTCCCTGCGACTGCTGTCCGCAGAAGCCCGCGTCGCCCTGCACCACATGCGCAGCGGCAACATGACCGACGAAGACTGGATCAGAGTCGCCCGTCGAATGCCCGACATCGCCGCTGCTCCGCTCTACGTCGACGAGTCTCCGAAAACGCTTCTGGAAATCAGGTCGAAGGCGCGTCGCCTCAAGGCCCGCAACGACATCGGGCTGATCGTCATCGACCCTGTTCAGCTCCTCCATTACGGCCTGCGCCAGTTTTCCAGCCGCTACGAAGAGGTCAACGAAATCTCGCGGCACGCAAAAGCGATGGCCATGGAGCTGGACATCCCCGTCGTCGTCCTGTCCCAGCTCAACAGGGGACCGGAGCAACGCGCCGACAAGCGTCCACAGCCCTACGACCTGCGGGATTCCGGAACGCTTGAGGATGATGCGGACCTGGTCATCCTTCTCCACCGAGAGGACGCCTACGAGAAGGAATCACCTCGGGCAGGTCTGGCCGACCTCATTATTGCCAAGCATTCGCAGGGGCCGAATGCCACAATCGAAGTAGCATTCCAGGGGCATTATTCGCGATTTGTCGATATGGCACCGGATATTGCCTGACTTTTTGTAGCGTCTCAGATTCCGTGTCATTTTCTCAGCCGCAGTCTCACGCCGATGTCATGTCGCAGGTCAGCGGCTCGCATCGAACGGGAGTGCTGAGGAAATGACATGGATCGTGAGACTGCGACCGCCTGACACGGCGTGAGACAGCGGAAGAACGCCCAGCTCACAGCGTCGGCGGATGACACAGGGATTGAGAACCTACACGAGGCCTGCCAGGCCGTCGGGCGAGCAACGTGCACACCGGAACGACACCCCGGCTGCCGCGAGTGGATTCATCGCCGGCGCATGACGATCCATCACCCCGCGACGCACAGACCGTACTCACGGTCGGCACGAGGTTGCGTCCCGGACCGGTCGAGTAGTGCATGATGGTGCGTCAGCGTCAGAGATGACGGGTGCGGAAGGGGACCGCTGATGCAGACGAGGACCGGCAGAGACGGCCTGCAGAACGCGCGCCTTCACGCAACCAGCCCGTCCAGGACCCTGCGCTCCCATGCCGAGGGCCGATGCCGCTGGTGCGGCAACCGAATCGTCTGGTTTGACCGTTATGACGGCGGACGCATCCCCCTCACCCCCGTCGAGTTCCCCAAGGCCGGCATCCCCCAGCGCTACCGCTGGACCGTGAGCGGCGGCCTCGCCCAGCCAGGCAGCCACGGCCGGCTCGACCAGTTCTGCCGGATCGCCCACCCCGCCATCTGTCCCGCCGCCCAGCACGAAGACCTCGACGAGCGTCTCCTCCCACTCCTGCAGAGCCTCGGCGTTCTCACCCAAAAAATGATCCGAGCAGGCGAGTTCACCCCGCCCCCGCAGAGCGAAGCGGCCACCGAAGAGGCCGTCCAGGACGCCGAACCCGAAGCGGCACCAGCAGCCGACAGCCGACCCGTCCGACACGTCATCGCCTGGAACGACCGCCTGCGCATCGCCCCCGGCCCGGTCGACGACCTGCGCTGCGTCGCCTTCGACGACAACACGCAAGAGCGGTGCGACCGCCCGGTGTTCGACGAGACCGAAGGATGCTGGCAGCAGATCCCCCTGCCCCCGCCGGCGACCCGCCGCCGCACCGCCGCCCCACGCGGGGCGATCTGGGTCTGGGAGCTCACCCCCCTCGCCTACATGGACGCCCTGCGCTGGGTCCGCCAGCACTGCCAGGCCCACCACGGAAGCGACGCGACCAACGCCGTCGCCGTCGAGATCGTCGACTTCCACCCCGACCGGCACGCCGCCTACCTCACCCGCACCCGCCCCGAGGGCTACCAGGACGCGGAGAAGGACACCGGCGCCGAGGAGCCCAGCGGCCCCAAGCGCACGACCTGCGCAAGTACCGACTGCCACAACGCCACCCTCGACCGCCGCGCACCCAAGGGCTGGCTGTGCTGGCAGTGCACCCGAACCGCCAAGCGCCGCGTCACCACACACCGCCGCTGGCAGAGCGACCCGACAAGCGAACAACCCGCACGCCCCTGGCGCCGCCTCCCGGGGCAAGGAGACGCACCATGACCACCCCCTACCTGGCTCGGGGGATGAACCCCGTCTCGTGGGTCACCGAAGGCTTCCCGCCCGTGCTCCTGCACGTCCTCGCCAAGAACTCCGGCGGGCTGCCTCCGGACGTCCCGGCCCTGGTGCACGACCAGCTCGCTGTCCGCACACCCGCCGAGATGCGGGAAAGGATCGAGCGGCGCTGGTACCTGCTCTACTCCGGCCTGCACAACGGCGAGCTCAAGAAACGCGCCGACGAGATCGCCGTCGCCCTGGTCCGACCAGGCAACTGCACCGACCCCAACTGCGAAGACGGCGACCTGCGCGACGAGCGCGGCACCTGCGTCCTGTGCCGCCCCAGCCGCTCCGAGTTCAACATGCGCGCCGAGGACATCCCGGACGGCCGCCGCTCCTCCCCCGAGACCGTCGCCCGTGCCGCCGCCTCGATCCGCGCGCAGCTTCGCCGTACCCACGGCACCAGCCGCAGCGAGAGAAGCCGCCACACCCTGCGCGACAACCTTCCCGCCTACCAGCCGGCGCCCTACCTCCTCCGGGAGCCGGAGGAACCGGCCGAGGACGACATCGCACAGGAACCACCGGCACCACGCTGGCGCCTGCGCGAACCCGAGCACCACTTCGCCGGGCAGAGCACCGCCCCGCTCACCCAGGAGCAACGATCGTGAACCTCCGCCCGGCCAGCCCCACCGTCCTCGCCGTTCTCCTCGCCGACGGCTGGCACGACGTCGAACCCGGAACCTTCACCACCGGCACCTTCAGCAGCCCCGCCGGCGGCCGCCAGCACGGCAGCAGGCGCAGCGCAAAGCAAACGGTCGGCTTCGCCTTCACCGCCACCGACGGCCAGCGCATCGCCGGGCCGTTCACCTCCGTACACGCCCTGCGAAGCGCCCCAGCCTTGGAAACTGCCCCACAGCTGCCGCAGTGGTGCGGCAGCTGCAACGACGGCAAACCGACCGCCAACCCCAGCGAGCGGTGGGTGGAAAGCGAAAACGGAAGGCTGAGCCGCTGCCCCGACTGCAACCCGAACGCCGGAGCGACAGCGGATGCTCAGCACCTTCCATGGTGCGGACGGTGCCAGGCATCCGCCGCCCGCTGGACCTTGTGGAGGTACGAGAAGGACGGCAACGTCTATCACCAGTCCATCCCCTGCCCGCAGTGCCATCCGGACCCTCAGCAGCTCCTGATCAAGGTTCCCCGCGCCCGTGCCTCCTACGAAGCCTGCATGACGCTGCTGAAGATCAGCGCCGAAGGTCGCGCCCGGCCCTGAGCCTGCGCGGGAGACGACGAAAGGGGCAGCCGGGCGAGTTGTCCGCTCGGCTGCCCCTACGGGCTGCTGGTCAGTGCCCGGTGTACCAGGTCGGTCGGGTCGGTGTTGCTCCCGCGCTGCATGAACTCCAGCACCAGCCACACCTCGCAGGGCTGCCCGGGCGCTCGTCCAGGGGGTCGCGGTGGGCGGTGCGGGTCGCGCTCGGGTCCACCGACAGGTGCGCGGCGGCGGTGTTGACGTCGGTGGTCTCCACCTGGCCCGGGTCCTCGGCGTAGGACTCGTACTCGTGCGGGTCGTCCGCCAAGTCCGCCTCGGTCAGCACGGTCTTCCAAGGCAGTGGCATGCCGGTCCACTCGGCGTCCCCGTGGCGCCAGTAGCCCCGGATCACCTCGCCGTCCTGGGCCGCCGCCCAGGTCACCGCGTCGGCGAACGGGTCCTGGTAGTACACCTGGGCCCGGCCGCACGCCGTGCTGAGCCGTTCGATCACCTCGTGCGGGCCCCACGTGGTCGCCCCCAACGGCTCGTAGGCGTAGATCAGCCGCCAGCCCGTGTACTCCCGGGTGACAGACACCCGGTGCACCTCGTCCGGCGAGTACTTGGCGTCCTCCGACTGTGCCTCCTGCAGGGGTGGCGCGAGTACTGGGGAATTTCTGATGCAGCCCGGCTGGATTTCCTCTCTTCACGAACCTCTTTGCTGGATACCTTTCCGGGGTGAAGACACTACGGAAAGTGGCTCTGTTCGCGGCGGCCTGCCTGGCTGCTCCCCTGCTTACATCGTCCCCGGCGGCCGCAGCCGACCGGGAGTTCTGCGGGAAGACCGTGTCCGGCGCGATCCTCGACAAGTACATCGCGCTGGGCGACCTGTCCTCGCCGCTGAAGTGCCCGGAGACGGGCGAGATGGCCACTCCCGACGGGCGTGGCCGGTACACCCGCTTCCAGGGCGGCTCGATCTACTGGTCGGCGGCGACCAGCGCCCACCCGGTATGGGGGGCGGTGCGCGACAAGTGGCAGGCGATGGGCTGGGAGCGGTCCGCGCTCGGCTACCCGAAGTCGGACGAGCTGAGCAACCCGGGTGGCAAGGGGGTGCGTCAGGTTTTCGAGGGTGGCACCGTGTACTGGTCGGCGGCGACCGGCGCCCACCCGGTGTGGGGGAGGATCGGCGCGACGTGGGGCGAGTACGGCTGGGAGAACAGCGCGTTCGGCTACCCGGCGTCCGACGAGACGGACGGCACCGACTCGTGGACGGATGTCGATACCGGGCAGGTCCACACGTACCGGATGGTTACGCAGAGGTTCGCCTCGGGTGCGACGCTGTTCTGGATTCCGGGCGGCGCGACGGAGGGCTGCGGCGGCGAGTGCACCGGCTACGAGGTGAGGGCACCGGGCAGCCTCATCAGTCGGGTGCGAGTGAACCTGCCGACGGATTCGGACAGGTTCGTGCTGATGGTCTTCCCGACGGATGCCGGGTTCCGGGGCGGCATTGACAAGGCCGTCGCCGGATGGCAGGAGGTGTGGACGAACACGCCGAATCCGCTGCGCCTGGATACGGCCGACGAGGCAGAATCTCTGCGTCTGCAGTATGCATGTCACGCCGCGTACGCGCGCCAAGAGTCCGACGGCAGCTGGAACACCGGCAATTCGTGGGATCTTGAGTCGGACAGGCCGAATGTCAGCTGGACGTACGCCACGAACGCCCTGTCTGTAGCGATTCACAAGTGCAACTGGACTTGATCACGTGCTGATCGCAAAAGCCCGGGACAGGTGCGGTCTGACCAAGCAGTCAGAATGAGTGCGGCCGGTGCGCGCAGGGAGCACCCCGGTGACTTCAGGCCGGGTGGGGTGTTGGCCTTCCCGTGTGTCAACGGTCACCCAGCCCGGCCGCGACCGATCCCGACCGGCCGCATCACCACCTGTCCGGCCGGCCTCTGCTGACGCACCATCAAGGCGCAGCAGTCCGGGACCTCCTCGGCTGGGTCTTCGCGCTCCGATTGGCGGGCGTGGAGGCCCAGCTCCTCGCGGTGGCCACTCGGTCAGGGCGGAGTCTGGGCTGAGCCCGGCTGACCCGCCAGCGGCCGTCGCCGCACTGAGGGCCGCCGGCTGGAAGGCCGGAACGTCGGCGCCCCGGGGCACGCTGTCCTTCCCGGGGTCCTGACCGCTACTGCGAGCGGAAGGGATCCCCGATTATTGGCTTTCTCCGTGTGCCCTCGGGGGTGAAGGTCAACGATCTGCGGAAGGAGCCGCCGCCGAAACGCACTGCAAGGAGAAACGGTTGTGCATGCTCGGGCGGCCACGGTTCGGTCCCCGGTTCGCTGCCGTTCCACAGGTGGAAGACCACCATCGGCTGGTGCAGATCCTCCGGGCAGTAGCCAAGCGTCTTGCCGTACAGAGGATTGTTCCCTCCGAACAGCACAGAGGGAGGGCCGAACTCCGCCGTCACGTCAGCCCAGGTGCGGTTGACTGCGGCCCACCCCCGGACTTGGCCTGTGAGGGCCTCGTACTCCTCGGCTGTGAGAACCCGATCGGGCTTGAGCCAGCCGCGCCGCTGTGCGAACTCCGCATATACCGAGGCGACTTCGTAGCCGCCACCCTGCGCGGGAAAGACTTCCTGGAAGGCCCCGCTGGGGCCAATGGAGGTCCAGAGCCCCTGCTCTTCCCAGCCTTGGACCAGCTCGGACCACTCCTCGGGCTGGCCCTCCACGAACAGCAGGTGGTCAACCAGGACCCGAAGGGCCACCTCGCCCCCGAACATCCCGGGCCGGCGAAGGGCGAGGTTGAGCTGATCAATGAGGTAGTCGTGGATCTTTTCGGCAGAGGCAAGCTGAGTAGGAAGCGTCACGCACTCAGTTTTCCGCATGAAGATCACTACGATCCACCAACGGGAACGAGTGGATGCATCACAAACTCGCGATCGGCCGGTTTGTGGAACGGTGTCCGGCCCGGCGGGGTGAGCGCGGTGTCGTTCAGGATCCGGGCAACGGTGTCGTCCAGGGAGCTGTCCTCTCCGACGACGACTTCGTGACCGTCGGGCAAGAGGTCCAAAGGCCGGTACCAGCCGGCCATCTGCTCGGCGCTCACCTCGGCGGACAGCGGCCGGGTGGCGTGGCGCCGCACTGTCTCGGCGAAGTCGACGTCGAGGTAGTAGAGGAAGCTGCGCCCGCGGTGGCGGGCCACCAGGTCGCTGAGCATCGCGCCGTACCGGCCGGCGTCGAGAATGCCCTCGACGACAGTGTGGAAGCCGCTGTCGCGAGCGTGCCGGGCAACCAGGCCGATCAGGCCGATGTTCGCGCCGCCGGCGACGTCCCGCTCACGCAGCACCTCACGGCGCAGCTGGTCCTGACCCACGATGGCCAGGCCCCGGCCGTACACGGAGCGGATCCTGGCGGCGGCGCTCGACTTCCCGGCACCACTCGGTCCGCGAACGACCACCAGCACGGTGTCCGGCGTGCCCGCTCGGGCACCGGCACCCCCGGTGGATGGCTTCTCCACGTCGTCGTTCACACCGCTGACCGTACCCATGGTCGGGGCTGACCCATCCTCATTTGTCCGGCTGCAACATTGGACCGCGTGCCTTGTCCGTGGTTGTGCAGCAGCTGCTCACAGTCACGACTGAGCTGCCGTGGTCGGCCGCCTGACCTTCACCGGTCGGCGTGGTCGTCACCCGGCGATCGAGTCTGAGGATCTCGTAGATGGTGTCGCCCCAGGTGGCCCACAGGCTCAGCTGCTCACCGTGGATGAGGTGGATGCCGAGTTTCGCGGCGTCCCGGGTGGCTTGGTCGGAGAAGGTGGAGTTCGTGCAGACCACGGCGATGTCGGCGTCGTGGAGGTCGCGGGCGGTGCCGTTGAGCTCGTAGACCACCCGGGGGTTGATAGCCCCCCGTTGCCGGTACTTCGTCTGGATCACGAACCGCCGTCCGTCCGGGGCGACGGCTATCAGGTCCGCTCCCTGGTCACCGGGCCCGCCACTGGCCCGCAGCAACGTCAGCCCGTCGCGGGTGAGGAGCCGGGCGGCCAAGTGCTCCAACGAGGTGCCGTCGAGGGAACGGAGTTCCTGCGGGGTGCAGCCTGCGCCGCTCGCCGCGAAGGCCTCCCGGCGGCGCGAGGCGGCGATGAGGCGGCTCGCTTCCTGGTTGGCCTGGATTCTGGTCGCGCAGAACTGCTGCCATACCTCGGCGGCGGCGCTGTGGCTGGACATGACGGCGTCGGCCGCCCTGCGGGCGCTTTCGTCGGTGAGGAGGGCGTGGGGGACCCTGCCGTAGGTGGCTTGCAGCCGTGTGAAGGCCACGTCTCCGGCTTGCTTCGCCTGTCGTAGGAGCTCCAGGTGGAGCCGATACGAGGAGACCGTGGTCCTCAGGAGGCGTTCGGCCTCCCAGCGGAGTGAGGGGTCGTAGTCGTCGGCCTTCAGCAGTTGTTCTTCGCGTGCTCGTACCTCGGCGGTGACGAGGTCGAACCACTCGTTGATCTCGTCGTAGGCGGTGCGGGCGGCCCGGGCCTCGGCCTGGAGGAGGAATGCCGCGAGCACGTCGTCCTCAGTGGCGGAGCCGATGAGATTTCCGATGACCTGCCGGAGATCGCGGTGCTTATAGCGGACCGGTCGGACGGGGGAAGAATAGGTCAGCTGGAACTGGTGGGGGGACGTGCCGGTGGCGCGTTCGTTGAGGATCACCGGCGCACCTTACAGAGGGTCACCGACACGGTCCGCGCGGGGCCTTCGGCAGCTGTGACCGGTGCGCCTTCGTCGAGGGCGGCAGGCGGTGTGACCGGTGCCCGACTCGTACGGGTGAATCGGGTGAGAGCGGTACCCAGCTGGCTGGGCTGGTCGGTACCTTCGGCCGTGGCGAAGGGGGATGCGGTGCTGTCGGGGCGTAGGTATCGGCTGGAGCTGACCACCGAGCAGGCTGCTCTGGTCGAGTCGTTCGGCTCGATCTGCCGGGCCGTATGGAACGTCGGGTTGGAGCAGTACCGGGAGTACCGGCGTCGCGGTGGGTCGATCGGGTATGTCGAGCAGTGCCGACAGTTGACGCAGGCGAAGGCGGAGTTCGGGTGGCTGGGTGAGGCGCCGTCGCATCTGCTGCAGCAGACCTTGCGTGACCTGGAGAGTGCGTGCCGGCGGCACGGTCCGTTCCGGGTCCGGTGGCGCTCTCAGCGCCGGTGGGCGCCGTCGAGGGGGGGGGCGGGGCGGGCCCCCCCGCCCGGGGGGGGGGGGGGGGGCCCCCCCGGGGGGGGGCCCCCCCCCCACCCCCGCAGGGGGGGGGTTTGGGGGGGGCGGGGCCCGGGGGGGGGGGGGGGGGGGGGGGGCCCCCGGGGGGGGGGGGGGGGGGGGGGGCGGGCCCGGGCGGGGACGCCCATGCCGGTGGAGCGGGTGTCGCGCAATGTGGGCCGGGTAAAGCTGCCCAAGCTCGGATGGGTGCGGTTTCGCTGGTCGCGTCCGCTGGGCGGCGAGGTACGGGCGGCGACAGTGTGCCGCGACGGGGGGCACTGGTACGTCGCGTTCCGGGTGGACACCCCGATGAAGGAGCGGACGGTGTCACTGGAGCGCGGCCGGCTTGGGGTCGACCGCGGTGTGGTGCAGACGGTGGTGGCCAGCGACGGGCGGATGTTCAACCGGGCCTTCGTGACGGCGGGCGAGGCCGAGCGCCTTCGCCGGCTGAACAGGCAACTACACCGGCGGTGCAAGGGTTCGGGCCGGTGGCACGCGACGGCGGACGCGATCGCGTCGGTCAACGTCCGGGTTCGCCACCGCCGTGCCGACTTCAACGCCAAGACGGCCCGCGAGCTGGTGACCGGGTGCGCGCTGCTGGTGCTGGAGGACCTGAACGTGCGGGCGATGTCGTCCGCGGCCGCCGGGTACCCGGGAACGGGCCCGGCTCAACGGCGCGGCCTTCACCGCTCGATTCGGGACAAGGGCTGGTTCGCCCTGGAACTGGCCTTGCGCAACGCGGCGCGGACTACGGGGACAGCCATCCGGAAGGTGGACCCCGCCTACACGAGTCAGACGTGCCCGCGGTGCAGGCACGTGGACAGGAAGTCGCGCAAGAGCCAAGCCGACTTCGTGTGCACGTCCTGCGGACACCGTGAGCACGCGGACGTGGTGGGTGCGAAGAATGCTCTGGCCGCCGGGCTCGGCGGCTACAGGACGTGGAGACCTCCAGCCGATCGGCGGGTCCGTGAAGCGTCAACCCCCTGTGAGCGGGCGGCCGCCGTGCTGCCTCGCCCCCGGGAGTCCGCAGCGGCCGTCGGGCCGACGCGGAGGAGGCCAAGCAAGGGTGTGTGTTCTCCCGGACAGCTACCACTGTGGTGATGGTCGGCCCAGCACGACAGTGGGGTGGTGGAGATCCGGAAGGGTGAGCTGGACCGCTGGTGCGGCTCCTCGCACAGCAACATGAAGACGGCCATGCGGATCCTGCGGGGCACCGCGCTCGCGGAGGGCGTCCGGCCCACGGTGGCCGACGCGCCCGACGCCGGTACAGAGGGATCGGTGGAGTCCCTCCGCCTGCAGGTGCTGCCGCTGTGGGACGCGATGGCGACCGCGCAGAGACCGGCTCGACGCTGCCCGGAAACCGGTGAGCGTCACCCGCTGGTACTGGACCAGACCGAGCTGAAGGTGCTCTTCCACCTGGTCGAGCATTTGTTCGCGCCGGGCTGGACCCGAAGCTGGGTCCACCAGCAGATCCGCACGGCGCGCAGCACTGCCCGCCACGTCCGCTCCGCCCGCCGGAGCACTGGCGCCGATGGTGGCTGACTGGCCCGTCCGCGCGACCTACGCCTCCGGCCCTTGCTCTCCGGGCCGGTCGGGCACGGTTCACGAACCGTGCGGCTTCCTCATCCTGGCCATCAGACGACCGTCGTACCGGAGGACCAGGCCGCCATCACGGTCTCCAGGCTCGCGTCCGGGTCGAGCTTCACGCGCCGCATATCCTCGCACCGCACGTCGGCGCCCATGAGGGCGATCGTCTCGCCGTCCTCGTCGTACAGCTCGAACTCGTGGCCGTCCCAGTCCTGGGCCATGGCCTCCGGGAGAGTGCCGAAGTCTCCCTTGGCGATCTTCTCATCGCCACTCGGGCGCAGCACGATGTATGCGCGCACGACAACGGCATCCGGCTTCACGGTCTTGGCCATGGCAGATCGACCTCTTTCAGGGGCTGAGAAGTGGATTTGGTCGGTGACTGCCGACAGCAGTGACGCTACGTACCGGGCGGGCAGGCCTCAACTTGCCGGGCGCGGCAGGAATTTGACTGGCGGGGCGCAGATGGGCGAGTCCGGCGGGCCGGCGGCGGCACCTGGTCGTGGCCGCGGACGTGGTCGGCGATCCCGACGCGGGTGCGAGGCGATGTTCGGGCTTCCTGAGCTGGGCCACAGGTGTGAGTAACGAATTGATAACGATGATGCTTCTGGCCGCCTGGCCGCCTGGCCGCCGGCAGATCCGGGGCGTGCGCGGCACCGCTCGCCACGTCCGACGGCCCCGCCAGAGTGGCGGAACGGCGGCCACCCCCGAGCATCAGGGGGAGATGGCCAGCCTGGTCCGCCAGTAGATCCGGACCGCGCGCAGCACCGCCTGGCACGTCCGCCGACCCCATCGAACCGGTGGCACAGATGCCTGATGACCTGCGGGCTGCGGGCCTTCGGCATGTGGAAGCCCAACTGGATCAAGAGCACGTTCGACGGCAACTATTGGAACGGCCCCAACCTCGCCGCGAGGGGACCTTTCAAGGTCGACCCGAACCTGCGTGAAGGCCGGATCAAGCGGCTTGACGGCGGGCTGCTGTCCGTTCAGCTCTCCGGCCACAACCTGCTGCCGATCCTGGAGTCGCTGCGGACTGGGTCCGCCGGCGAGGGGCTGGCCAACGCGGCGCGCTGCCGGACTCTTTACGGGAAGTTCGCCGCCTTTGTCGCCCTGATCGACCCGGATGCGCCGGCAGGCCGCAGTACAGGGGTCGAGTACCGGATTAACGACAGCATGGCCCTCGTCGCAGCGGCGTAGCCCGGCCGCTCCCGGTACGCCGATTGCCGGGAGCGTCGGAACGGCACCGTGGCCCTGGCCGCTGCTTCAGACGGCGGGCAGGTTCAGGTAGCCGCTAGGCCTGGTGGCGCCAGCCCGTACGTGCGCCAGTCCGTTGACGAAGATGGTGGCCCCGTTGTGGAAGCGCACCGCCAGGCCGTAGCCGATCGCCGGCGCAGGGGTGCGGTTGGAGAAGGTGTCGACGGAGGCGACCTCGTCACTCGCCGCCGCGACCGCGGCGGCGAGTGCCTCCTCGACCGCGGCGGTGCGCAGCGGCTGGGCGGTGAGGTCTGGTGCCGGCCGGGGTTCGGCAGAGGGCCCGGTGACGGCGGGGCCCTCCTCAGTGCTGTAGACGTCGCCGGGCGCCGACACTGCCGTGATCTGCCACCAGAACTGGGCACCCGAGGCGAACTGGATGGCGATGCCATTGGGATGTGCGGTGTGCTCGGCCTGGGCGAGAGTGGCTACCCGTTGTACGCCCGGCAGGTCCTTCGCCACGTTCACCAGCAGGGCCTCGAACCGGGGTGGGCGCACCGTCATCATCTCCTTTGGATCATCAGGCCAGCGCGTGTGCTGCCCGACGTGCCGAATCGTACTGATGTTCCCTGCTTGCCATCGCGGGGCGAGCCGGTGGGGACTGGCCACCCAGTCTTAGCCGACGGGCGGGAGCAGCCGGCGCCCGTGGCGGGCTGATCACCGCCGGGTGACAGCGCGGCGCTGCGCGGGCTGTCGGTGCGAAGCAGGGGCTGGCCGCTGTTCGCCCGGTCCGGCCCGTAGCCGGCGCTGAATGCCAGGCTGGGGATGAACCGGGTCTTCGCCGCGCCAGAGTTGTAAAGTCTTTACATGACTACGGAGTCGCAAGGTCGTCCGGATCTCCCGGCGAACGTTCCCACCGTGGCGCTGGCTGACGCTCGCGCTGAACTTTCCAAGATCGTGACGCTGGCCGAGCACACCGGCCGGATCACCGCCATCACCCGCTACGGCAAGCCTGTCGCCGCAGTCGTCCCGGCCGCGCTGCTGCACCTGCTGTCCGGCGCGCACATCGGCCCGCGCCCCATCGAGTCGTCGGAGATGGAGCGGCTGGCGTCCCGAGCCCGTGCTGCCAGCCAGCGCCTGTCGAGCGAGGACATCTCTGCTGCCGTCGATGACGTCCGGGCCGAGGGCGTGGGGCAGGCCGAGTCCGCACACATCCGCGTCTTTGCGGAGTCCGCCGCCTCGACGCTGGCGGCGGCCGCGCAGTCAGGCGAGCCGGGGATCGTGGCTTGGAACGTGCTCGCCGCCCGGGTGCACGAGCTCTTCGAGAGTCGCGGGGCCGACCCCGAAATGGTCCAGGCCTTGGCCGCGCTGCCGGAGGACCTGACGATGGCGGACCTGCTGGAAGCCTGGGCCGAGAAGCAGCAGGGCGGCAGCCGGTGATCGTGGTGGATGCCAGTGCGGTGGTCGAGGCCCTTGTCGGGGCGGGGCCGACGGCGGACCGGGTGCGGCAGCGCCTGGTCGGCGAGGACGTCTACGCCCCGGCGCATCTGGACCACGAGGTGTCGAGGGTGATCGGCCGGCTCCTGCAGAAGAAGCTGCTGTCCGAGGAGGGTGCCCAGGCGGCGATCGAGGACCTGGACGCGCTGGAGGTCCAGCGGATTCCGATCCCGGGCCTGCTGCTGCGGGCGTGGGAGCTGCGGCACAACACCTACGTCGGTGACGCGATCTACATCTCACTGGCGGAGACGCTGAGCTGCCCGCTGGTGACCACCGACGGCAAGATGGCAGGAGTGCCCGGCATCACCTGCGCCGTGGAGCACATCCCCAAGGTCTGACGATCGCGGCCGGTCGGGCCCGACGGTTCGCCGTCGGGCCCTGTTGGGGTGCTGTGGTGGTCGCGGGCCTGGTGCGGAGGGTCGTCGCCCCCGGAGGGCGTCGTGTGCGGGGGCGGTTTCGGACGTTCGGGGTTGGAATCGGGAAGAGGCTGGCCTGCGCGGAGGGCGGGGCAGGGGTCTGGTGCGGTCTGTCCGTGCTGGTCGTGGGCGGAGCGGCGGGTGGCGGTGGGGTGGCCGGGTAGTGCTGTAGTCCATTGCTCTTACTGCTGTAGAGAGGGCAATCTCAGTGCTGTAGAAGTGCACAGCACTTGATGGATTGAGGGGGCAGCACCATGACGTTCCACTACCAGCCGCTCGCCAACGGCATCAGCACCGACCACCCCGTTCCCGACCTGCCGTTCGTCGACGACACCCACATCCCCCTGGACGAGGGTCCCGAGGCGATCGAGGCTGTCGGCCGAGGTGTCGGCAACGGCATGTGGGGCCGCTACGACAATCTCCCGGACGGCGCCTGGCACGCCTTCACCACCGACCCGATCCGCCACGACTACGGCTGGTCCGTGCGCTATCACCCCCTCCACGGCCGCACCGTCCTGCTGATGAGCGACAACGACATCGCCTCCATGCACAGCCACTGGGGCGGCTCCGAGCTGCTCTTCCGGGCAGGCGGGTACTGGTGGGACGGCACGACCTGGTACCGGCCGGGACAGATCTGGCACCCCGTCCACCAGCGGCACGAACACCGAAGGGTCACCGCACCGGTCACCGTGACCGCCGCCGACCTCCTCGACGCGAGCGCCGACCCCACCCGCGCCTACGTGGCCAAGGTCGCGAACTTCCGGCCCGGAGCCGGGACGGCCCGCATCTGGACCGACCACCTCGCCCTGTGGGCCCGCACCCAGGGCACCCGCCCCGGCGCACTCCCCCTGGAGCGGGCCGTCGTCAACCTCGCCAGCCCCGAACTCGGCGCAGACCAGCTCATCGGGACCCCCGAGGTCGCGGCCCTCGCCGGGATCTCCGCCTCCACCCTGCGCTCGTACATCACCCGAGGCGAGAACTCCGTGCCGATGCCGCAGGCCACGGTCGGCGGCCGCAACCTGTGGTCCAAGCCGGTCGCCGCAGACTGGGCCGAGGCACGCCGGCGGTCGGCAGAAGGCGTGGAGACGATGCTCTCGGCCGGAGAGGAAAAGGACCTGTCCCCCGGCGCGGCCGAGGTCCGCGCCCGCTTCGCCACCCGCTTCTTCCACGCGCTGTGGCACCCGGCCATGCGCAAGCGGTGGGTCCTGCGCAGCCGCAACGAGACGGACGTGCAGGACGTCGCGAACGAGCTGGCGTGGAGCGTCGCGGCCAACCTGAACGAGCTCATCCCAGCGGAGCCGCTGAGTGCCACCGTCCGGCACGCCGTCCTGGACGTGTGGTCCGATGGCCTCGAACTTCAGCGCCGGGACCCCGCGTTCGAGCTCAATTCGTTCCACCTCAGCCTGAGCGTTCCGATCGTCAAGATGCTCGACTGGTACATCCGGCACGACCCGTCCTGGGCGATGATTACCCTGCGAGAGATCCAGTACGAGGCTTCCTCCCGATTGGGGATCTCCGCCGGGCTCAGCGGCCGGGCTCTTCGCCGGGCCCTGTCGATGGACGGCAAGCTCGACGAGGCCCTGCGGGAGGAGTACCTCGACCGCGTCTTGGCCGCCGACGAACCGGCCTGACCCGGACCTCGATGCCCCCACCCTCCGCATCAGCGTTCCGGCCAGGGTGACGAAGCGCCTGTCCGCGGCTGCGCTTCCCCATCCGCTGTGAGGCGGAGCCAAGCCCTCGTGCACGGCGGCCGACCGACCTGGACGATCCCGCCCACCCGCCACGTCTGGCTCGATGACCTGCGCAGGGCCGCGAAGGCCAAGCCACCGGTCAACGACACCGGCCGTGCCCTCTCGGAATGCCCAGTTCGTCGTCGGCGAGCGGGCCCCGCACGTCGTAGCGGTGCGGGGCCCGCCCGGCTGTCGGGCCGGTGTCGGATTTCAGCGTCGCAGCGGCTCGGCCTGGCCCGCGGCCTGCCGGATTACGGCGAACTCCTCAGGCCAGCGGGCCTCCCACGCGCTGATCACCGCCTCATCGGTATGCCGGAACAGGAGCTCGATCTCCCCGGGCCGGCCATCCCCCGGCGCCAGCCGCATCCGGCATCGGGACGCGCCGCTTTCCCGGCACGCGTGCCCGTCCACCTGCAGGGGCAGGCCGGCTGCGGGATCCGTCAGCAGGGCCGCCAGCCGGTCGTGGTCGAGCCGGTGGCCGGGGATGAACTCCAGATCGAATTTCCAGCAGTCGGCGAACGTTCCAGCGGTGGTCCAGCCGGTGACCAGCGCAGGCACGCCGGCCGCGGTGAACACCCCCACCCGGCGCAGCAGGGCGCTGCCGAGCCAGTGCGGACGGGGACCTGCGGTGGCGGGATCGAACCAGGTCAGGTCCCTGGCCTCCTCCCGGGTCGCCGGTCCGGTGTTCCAGAGCGGGCGGTGGCCTCCGGTGCGGAGCTCGGCTTCGAAGTCGGCGGTCAGGGTGCGCCATTGCCCGGCGGAGATGCCTCGCAGGACCACGCTGGCGTTGGTGCCGGCCAGCCGTAGGACGGGCGCGCCGGTGCGGTCACGGTCGGTACGCAGGCCGGGAACTCCGCTGACCTGGCTGTCGGTGTCGATCGAGGGCAGGACGGTGCTGACGAACCAGCGCAGGTACGACGGCGTGGAGGTCAGCTTGAGCTCCAGGCCCTGCGGGGTCGGGCTGACCTGTTCGAAGCCGAAGGGGGCGACTACCGCCTCGACCGGCCACGCGCAGCAGTGCATGATCCACCACTCCAGCTTCTCCTGGGCCGGGTCGGCGGGGTGCGGCACCGTTGGTGAGCCGGGGCCCAGGGCGGTGAGGTGCCGGACGGCTGACTGGTGCGGCTCGCGCGTGAGCTGGGAACGCTGGGCTGCGAGTCGGGTGAGCTTGGCCGGGGTCACGGCTGGTCCCTTCCGTGCCGCCGGCCCGGCGCGTCGGGATCGTCGATCGGGGTGCGATCGGATGGTGATGAGCAGCGACTACGGGCGGCTCTACGGAGCCTTCGGGCCGGGGATGCGGGAGAGACCGGTTCCCGCTCGGCGTGGCCGCCACACGGCCAACCAGATCATCGTCCACCGGATGGTTCGGATGCAACGACCCCGGCGTGCGTGTCTGCGGCCTGGCCGTCCCGCGCTCGGCACCCGTCGGCGTTAGCGTCAGCGCGGGGGCGAGGCCACAGGCAGTCGAGGCGGTGGCTCACACCATCTGCAGCCCTGAGGGGAAGCAGCTGCGGCAGTCCCGGTCGTGGAAGGCCTCGCGCGTCATCGCCTGGTGGTTGGCGGCGAAGACCTGCTCCCACAGTTCACGGCTGTACTCCAGGTACCGGACCGGCTCCGTGGCCTGCATCCCGCGGTCGTCGACGACGAAGTAGGGGAACCGATGCCGGGCGGCCGCGGTCCGCGGGTCGGCCCCGCGGGTGACGGCGGCGGGGTTCACCCAGATCCGGGCGATGCCGTCCACGGAGCCGTCCAGGTAGACGAAGCGGTGCCGGTCCAGCCAGGCCAGCTCGGCCTCCAGCCGCTTCGGCGTCAGGCCGAACTCCTCGGCGGCGAACGCGAGCCGCAGGCGCACCGGTGCGTCGCCGTCGAGCAGGCCGCCCAGGAGGTACAGCGTGCTGGCTGGCTCGAAGTCACCGCGGCGGGCGCGGAACGGCCGCCCGGCCGCCGTGCGCTCCGCCCTGATCTGGCTCCAGTACAGGTACGTCGAGGCGATCACGCCGGGCCCGGCGCAGATCGGGCGGGTACAGATGCAGGTCATCGTCATTCGTCGTCCAGATCGTCGTCCGGGTCGTCGTCGTCATCGAAGTCGAAGTCGAGGTCGAGGAAATCATCCAGCTCGGCCACCGCGGGGCAGCCCTGCACGCAGACCGGGTCCCACACCGTCCCGGTCCACCGGTGCCCGCAGGCCAAGGTGGAGTCGTCGAGGGCCGCGAACGGCTCCGTGGCGAGGGCCTCGCGTTCGGCCGTGCAGTAGCCGTCGCGGTCGCCCTTGTCCGGATGCCCGCACTCCAGCAGGTAGTTCACCTGCACATCGTCGTGCCGCCCAGGGCCGGGGACGCGACGCCGCGCCCTGCCCCGGTGAAGTTCCCGCGCGGGACCAGCAGCGCCGGGTCGTCGCCCAGCCGCGTGCGCGGATCAGCGGCCCGCCGGCCGTTGCGCGCACCGACGACCGCCCTCGTGAAGCTTGTCCCCTACGCCTACAACGGCGCCGACGCCGTTGCGATCCGATTCCCGGCTCAGCCGACGCGGGCAGCCGGGGCCGCACCGCCCTGTCCCGGCTGCCCGCGGCAAAACCGGCAGAGGCGATGGCATGTTCGCGTCCGAAAAGCCGCAGGTCAAAGCCCTGGCCATGGCAGATCGAAGGGTCTAGTGTCTCCGCCACGGCAACCCCACCACATCACCACCGGGCTGCCGGGCAGAGCAGCCGTGCCACGCCCCCGGCACGGCCGGCCTCCCACCGGCCGGGCCCCGCCGAGCGTCCCCCGTCGCTCCCGGGCCCGGCCGCTGCCGCCGACGGCCCGGTGAACCGGGGCGCCCCGGATCCGGCGTCAGGTCCCACTGCTCAAGGATGAGCAGATCAGGCAGACGTGACGAAAGCGGTCGGATCGCGTTGAGAGGGAGGAATCGGTACAAACGCGGGACGGGGTTGGTATGGGTAAGAGCGCGCAACGGAAGCGGTTGGGCAAGATCAAGGGGTGGAAGCAGCAGCAGGGGTCGGCGCGGCCGGCCGCACCCGCCGTCGGTGCCGTGGTGGCGCAGGTGAGGATGGCCACCGCGGCCATGGACTTCGGGCCGATGGACACCCCCTGGGACGCCTTCACCGGTACGTACCCCACGGTGGCGGACGCGATCGCCGCCGCGGAGGACACCGGCGCCCTGACGTGCTTCGCCTTCGACGAATGGGGTGAGTACGAGCGGGGCGTCCGCAGGGGCCCGAACGGCTGGTTCTACGAGGTGACGTTGTACCCGCGGATGATGCTGCGGCAGTTGGTGAAGGCGTGCTGGCTCAACGCGGTGGACCGGGACCAAGCGGTGGAGCAGCTGCGGCGGGCGTTGGCGGAGTACGTGCCCGAGGCACTGCGCCGTCCGGAGATCGAGGTGGTGCACCGGCCGTCGACCACGACGGTGCCACGAATCGGCTGGACGCAGTGCCTGTCCGCAGCCGGGCTGGAGACCTGGGAGGACGTGCACCTGGTGGAGAAGGAACTCCCCCTGCACGACCTCGCGACGGTTGCCGAGGGCCAGCCTGACGGCCAGCGGTACGCCTCGACCGTGTCGGAGCAGACCTTCGCGCTGTTCCGCTCGCACGGCCTGGCGGCGCAGGCCTGCGCCGGATGTGGCATGGCGGTAACCGACCGCCACCCGCACTGGCCGGGCGTCTGGGCGGCCGTGGAGCACGAGTTCGGTCCGACCTGCGACCGGTCACTGCTCGGACGCACCGAGTCAGCGCAGCGGGTCGGGCACGTGGTCGAGGAGGCCGACGCCCGGCCCGCCCAAGCGCTGACGGGTCAGGAGCCGACGGTCGTCTGCCAGAACTGCGGGGTGCGGGTGAGCGATCAGCACCCCGACTGGCCGGGCACTTGGGCCGAGGCTGGCAGGCACAGCGATCCGGTCTGCGCCGTGATGGGCTCGATGGGCGCTGACGACGCCGGCGAGTACGACCTGCTCGACTGCGTCTACCCGCACGTCCCCGACGGCGCGGACAGTCCAGCCGCTGCCGCGATCGCCGCCGCGAAGAAGGCACGCTACTTCCTGCAGCACTGACCAAGCCTACTCAGCGGGGTTCTCGCCGCGCAGGTACTGCCGGGCCGAGAAGCCGATGGCGCCGAGGAGACCCAAGCCACCTGCGGCGAACGTCACCAGTGGACTGAGGTTCAGGGCCTTGCCGGCTGCAATCAGCGCGGTTGCCAGCAAGAAGGCCATGATCAAGCGGTAGAACACCTGCGGCATTTCTTCCTCTTCCTGAGTTCGATGCGCTCATGATGCGAGGGCCGGATAAGCAACCGCTAAATGATCAGCTACGGAGCAGATGCCCTTCAGCCCGGCGGCCTCCGGGTGGTCGCGTTCCCGCCCGGACGCGCCCCGGTGGAGGGGCTACGGTGATCTCGACACCGGCGACCAAGAGGTCCGATGACCCGGGGCAGGCAACCCGCCCACACCGTCGTCACGGAGGCCCTGCGGACCCGGATCGCCGCCGGCGAGTGGCCACCAGGTGAGCGCCTGCCATCACGGGCCGCCTTGGCAGCCGAATACGGCGTCGGCGACGCGGTCGTCCAGCGCGCCCAGGAGGCTCTGATCCGCGAATGCCTTCTCGACGGCCGGGCCGGCTCCGGCACCTACCTCTCCCAGGACCGCCCCCGGCACCAACTGCGCCTGGACGCGGACGCCAAGTTCGGAGTCCGCCCCGGACCAGCCGGACACTGGGCGCTGCTGTGTCGCCGAGAGGGCCCGGTGACCCTCGCGTACTTCGTCCAGGACCGCCCGCTACCCCTCGGCACCTGCCTTGCATCGCAGCTGGTCGGGGAATGAGAGGCGGATACGACGTCGAACCGCATCCACTTCGGATATCTGCACTGTCATCTCGTCGCCTACCTGGATGGCGCTCTCGCCAGCCCATTGCGACAGCTCAGGGCCGTGGATCAGGCCGTCCATGCCCTCGTCGACGCCCACGAAGACGCCGAACGAGAGCACCCGTGTCACACGCCCGGTGAAAACAGAGCCCACCCGGTCGATCCATGCCAGCCAGGGATTCGGCTGCAGGGCGATCAGGGACAGGGTGGCCTGCCCGCGCACCTCGGCGTCGATGCCGAGGACCTCGCCAGTCACCCGTTGTCCAACCGTCAGTGCCTCACCGCAGGAGGACAGCCACTTCCACGACACCTCCGGCGGCGGAATATGGCCCACGGACGACTCGGGCGCTCCGTCGAGATCGACCAGCACACCGAACTGATGGATCGAGGCAACCACTCCCGAGCACACCTCGCCACGACGGAGGGTCGCCAGAAAGTCCTTGACAGTCGAGGAAGGAAGCGGATCCGTCACGACCCAGACCCTACGCCGCCCGCACTCCCACGAACACACACGCGATCAACCAGGCCCCGGCCCGCGCACCGGGCGTGGGGGTGCGCTGAACCTTCCCGCTGGCCCTCCAGCGAGGCCTCCACGAAGGTGTCTACCCGCGGTCGCGGTGAAAGCATGGATACTTCGCGGGGTTCTGACCGCCGGACACACCGGCCGCTGCCCAACTAGGGCCGCCTGATTTGGCGTCAAGTCGCCCGCGGCGTACGACTGTCCGCCCCAGCCGATACGCTCGCGAACCGGCCCGATCCAATTTGCCCGGCCGTACCGCCGACAGCCTGCCGGAGTTCCCCGTGTTCCGAAGTACCATGCTGTACCGCACCGCGCTGACCATCGACTGTGCCCACAGCGAGCAGCCGCCCGACATCTTCAAGACCGTCCGCCGTGGCGCTGCCTCCTGGCTGGACAGCAAGAACTACAGTGCGACGGCCCTCGGCTCCTCCGGGCTCCACCAGCTTGATGCCAGTACCACGCTCGACGTTGTCGGGTCCTACGGCCCCGATGGTGACGAGGTCGGCCTGCGCCTGCAGTTCGTCGAACAGCGAGCCCAGCGGTGGACCACCACCGTCACCGCTGTGGGGCCGGACGCCGATCTCACCGGCCTGGTGGCGATCGACCTGGAGTGCCACGGCACCGGACCCGCTCCCGCGAGCGGGCCGCCCCGCATCATCCGGGAGCTCGTTGCGGCACTGCCGGTCATCGACGGCCTCACCACCGACGTCGACGGGGTCTGGGCGCCCGTCACCCGCCTGACCGACTCGCCGCAGAAGATCGGTGCTGACGACGTCGAGCAGCTCCTGGCCGTCCTCACCCACCAAGACCGCCGTCGGCCCGTCATCGTCGCAGCCCGACCCCACCTGGAGTCAGCCGACTGGACGTGGCGGACCGGCAAGATATGGGAAGGCGCCGCTGGGTTCGCCTCGCTCTACCTGCTCACCGACGCGGCCGCCATCACCGCGTTCCGACGCGAGATCGGGCCGGACCACTGGGTGGCTCCCGGCGCCGTGCGCACATATCTGCCCGGCGTCGACCCGGCGTGGGCCTCCGATGGCTACCGCCACCGCTACCTGTCCCATCAGCGTCTCAGTGACCGGCGGGACGGGGCCTGGCAGCACATCGCCGGTGGCGCCCAGGAGCACACCCTCGACTCGCCGGTCCCGGAGCGGCTCGCCCGCCTGGTCCTGCTGAACACCAGCCCCGTGCAGCTGCCCCACCAGCAACCGGCGTCCGGAGCGCAACAGCACGAGAGCGTCGCGGAGGACCAGCGGGAGGTCGGGCGGCTGACCGGGATGGTGTCCGCCCGGGATGAGGAGATCATCCGTCAGCAGCGCACGCAACTGAGCCTCCAGCAGCAGCTCAACGACGCCAACGCCAAACTGACCGTGTCCGAGGCCAACAACGACAGCGAGCTCGCCCAGCACCTCGACTCCCTCGACCTCCTGGACCGGGCAAACCGGGAGATAGGCCGGCTCCGCGTACTCCTCCTCGCCTCCGGTGCTGGCAGCGAGGCCTATGCCGAGCAAGACACCGAGGACGCTCCCCGTACCTTCGAGGATGTCCTGGAGCGGATCACCTCCCTGCCGGGAGTCCAGTTCACAGGCGACCGCTCCCGCACGCTGCTTCTCGACGACACCGATACCCGCAAGGTGCCGGGATGGGCCCGCAAGGCATGGCTGGCCCTGCAATCCCTGAGCAGCTACGCCGAGATCTCCACCGGCGAGGGCTTCAAGGGCAACTTCCGGGAGTTCTGCCTGCGCAGCCCGCGCGGAGCGGTCGTCATCTCGGGCAACACCATCGCGATGGTCGAGTCTGCGGAGACCCTTAACCAGTGGGCCGCAGAGCGTGTGCTGCCGGTACCGGTTCTCGTGCACCCGGACGGGAAGATCCTGATGGAAGCCCACATCAAGCTGGACGTTCGAGGGTCCATCTCCCCCAGGATCCACTTCTACGACGACACCGCCGGTCCGACCGGCAAGATCCTGGTCGGTCTGATCTCCCGTCACCTCACGAACACCCGGACCTGACTCGGCCGCACCGGGGGCAGTCGGGCCGAAGGGCGGCGAGGCCGTGGTGGCCACTGGCTGGATGGGCGGCGAGCTGGCCGCCGTCTCACGCAGTAGCCGTTCCGCCACCGGCCCGCCGGTCCTCGGCCAAGGGGAGCACTGACCCTTGCGGACACCACCGACCTCGTCGTCAGCATCCTGGCAAGGCGCCGCCGGAGCGGCTCGTCGAGCTGCCGACTGGCCCGTGTAGCGGTGACCGCGGGCTCGGAAACCGCCCGCGTCGTCCCGCGCTGCCGGAAACCGGGTGCCGGGCCGCGGGCGTGCCCTCTACGCTCCGGGGATGAGCAACGTGCTGATGCCGACCGGTACCTATGAGTGCTTCTGGTCCCTGGGCGACGAACCGTGCACCGGGCAAGTGGTGCTCGAACCGGGACAGGGTGCAACCGGCTTGGTGCGCAACGCTCCTGGGCTCTGGAGTGAGGACGACAGCTACCGCTGGTTCGACCAGCACACCACCGAGCACGCCCGGCTGGCCGGTGACCTGACGGTCGGTCAGAGGGTGCTGCTGATCGACGCCCTGATGGCCCACAACTCGCCCGAGGTGAGCGACGTCTTCGCCCGGCTCGCCCTGGTCGGCAGCTTCCCGGCGGGCGATGACCCGTTGTTCGACGCGGTCCGGTTCCAGGTCGGCGGGCTGAGCAGGCTGGCGGGTGTGCCGGCGCTGGACGGGGTCCGTTTCCCGCGCGAGCCGGAGCGGTCCTTCACCGCTACGGTGCACCCGAACGCGGCGCAGGTATGGAAGCGCCCGTCGGGTGACCGCATCAGCCTGGAGTTCGAGATCGCCTTCCAGACCGACATGCGGTTCAGGGCGGCAGTAACTTCCCAGCCGATCCTTGAAGTCACCGGGGCGCCGCGGACGGCGGAGCAGTGGGTCGACGACTACGTGCGCCCGATGGCCGAGCTGGCCGCGTTCGCCACCGGCCGGCGCCAGGACGTGGAGTGGGTGCTGCTGCGCCCGGAAATGGCGGGGCGGGCGTTCACCACACAGCTGTTCGCTTCGGGGATCAGCCAGGTGCCGTACCTGGCGGAAGCGCCCACGGACCCCCGCCAGCCTCTTCTGCTGCGGCTCGGCCCCGACGGTGCGGACCTGGGGGTGCTGCTGGAGCGCTGGCAGGGCCTGGCCGAGCAGCACCCGGTGCTGCACAACCACCTGGTCACCGTGGCGCGGCAGACACCGAGCCGCACCGCCCGCTTCATGGGCGTGGTGCCGGCGATCGAAGCGTTTCACGGCGAGAAGCACGTGAAGGTGCCCAAGGCCGTGTTCAAGCAGCGGCGCCGGGAGGTGCTGGAACGCCTCGTGGGCGCGGGCGCTGGGCAGGCGGATCTCGCGTGGCTCGACGACTGGCTGCCCGCGTACGGGGACCGCGCCCTGCACGAGCGCCTGCAGCAGCTTGCCGAGGGCCTCCCGGAGGGGGTGCGGACCCGGATCGAGGCGGTCACCGAGCCGTTGCCCGAGGCACTGAAGGGGGTCCAGGGCACGCCGTTGAGCGTCTGGCACGTGATGGCCAAGGTGCGGAACAACCTGGCGCACGGCGGCGAGCATCCCCGCACCGATCAGCTGGAGCTGCTGTGCCACCTGGCCGACACGGTGGCCGCCGCCTTGGTCCTTCAGGAGATCGGGGCGTCGGAGGACCTGCTGGTGCGGGCGATCGACGACCACAGTTGGGATGTGGTCTGAGCCGGCAGGCGCCGCCTTCGAGTAGCGCGACCCGGCTCTCGAAGCCCAGCCAAGCGAGTACGCGACCAGCGCGCTGCGAAGCTGGCTGCCGCCATGAGCGCGGTCCGGTACGACTTCTCCCTCTTGGGGGTGGCCCGCCGGCTGACGGGTACTCAAGATCCCGCCAGAGCGGTAGGAAGGTCCACGACAAGTCGTCGACGAAGGAGTCACCTTGCGGATCCCTGCCCTGACCAGGACAGCACTCACCCTCACCGCAACAGCAATCCTGCTCGCCACCCTTGTTGCTACGCCCGCCCAGGCCGGCGGCGGACCGCCGCTGAGCGAGCGGCGGGAAGCCGGCCAGACCGTCACCGTGCCGCTGTACGAGGCGATCGAGCAGCTCACCGAAGGCGACGAGGACCGCACGGGCTACGTCCGCACCGCATTCCGGCACTGGGTCGACGCCGACCGCGACGGATGCGACGCCCGCAAGGAAGTCATCCTCGCCGAAGCCCTCGTAGCGCCGACCGTCGGGCCCAAGTGCGCACTCACCGGCGGGCAGTGGCTGTCCCTCTACGACAACATCACCATCACCGACGCGTCCAAGATCGACGTCGACCACATGGTCCCCCTCGCCGAAGCCTGGGACTCCGGCGCCTCCGCCTGGACCCCGGCCGAACGCCAGACCTACGCCAACGACCTCGACGAGCCCCGCGCGCTGATCGGCGTCAGCTTCCAGTCCAACCGGTCCAAGGCAGACAAGGACCCCGCCCAGTGGCTGCCCACCGCCACCGACTACCGCTGCACCTACCTACAGGACTGGACCGCCATCAAAACCCGCTGGAACCTGACCGTCGACCCCGCCGAACACAATGCCCTACGCAACCTCGCGGCTGACTGCGACAACACCGAACTCACCGTCACCCTCGCCCGCTGAACCGACTCCGCCGTGCGCAGCATCCGCTCCCGACCGAGCAGCAAAACCTGGTCGACTGGGCGGTGGGGGCACGGATGCGCGGTGCTCGCACCCGGCAGGAGAGGACAACCGGTGGCCCCGCCCACCACGGCTGGCCAGGCCGAGCATCACTTCTATCGGATCGTCGCCAAGCGCCCGGACGACAACCACCCCGGCGACCAGGAGGGGCTCTTCCCACGGGCCATGGGCATGTTGCCCAGCCAAGGGAAGGCCCCCGGCCAGGACCGAGGCCACGTCGGCGCGGACCCCTACGCTGTCAGAACGCGAAAGAGGAGGCTGACGTGAAGCGGGCGCGAGCCGTCGAACTGGTCGAACAAATGCTCCACCGGCTCGACGGCGACGGCAGCTGGCCACTGAGCCTGGTACGGCAGGTCTGGCTGTTCGGCAGCTTCACCCGAGGCGCGACCGAGCCCCACGATGTCGACGTGGCCGTTCGCTTCGACCGCGACGAGCAGATGATCGCGGCCGTGGTCCAGGTCCTGATGTCCGGACGGGGCAACCCCTTCGCACCGCTGCGCCGTGCTCTTGCCGGGACGTCGCGAGGGCTCGAATTCCAGTTTGAGGACCAGGCCCGGGAGCAGCTCCAGGCGGAGGGCGTGGTGATGCTTCCACTGTGGCAGCGCGGGAACACGCTCTCGCAGGCGCTCACGGTGCTGCACGGCATTGACGAGGACCCGGGCGCTGGCCGCGCCGAGCGTGACGACATGATCGACGCCTTCACCGGCCTCGACCGGTACATCTCCCGCCCCGTGCGCGCCGAACTGATCGGCTGGCAGCAGCAGGACCTCATCACCGTCTCCCAGTGAGGAGACCCCTTGAGTGTGGACACACCTGACAATGGATCTTGAAGGTCCAGGAAGGTGTAGATCTATATGGCAAGGCCCTCGAAGTACAACGCGGAGTTCCGGTCCGACGCGGTGGCGTTGTGGCGGGCTTCGGCTGGCCGACGGACGTTCAAGTCCGTCGCCGGCGGTCTCAACATCAACCACGAGACCCTGCGCACCTGGGTGCGTACCGCCGAGGCCGATGCGGGGCCCAGCCGTGACGCAGAGCCGGAGGGTGTCCAGGCGGAGCTGGTCCGCCTGCGGACGGAGACCGCCAGGCTGCTGAAGGCCGAGAAGGAATGGCAGCTGGAGCGGGAGATCCTGCGTCGGGCGGCCGCCTATTTCGCCTCGGAGATGAAGTGAAGACCCGCCGCTGGGGCTTCGTCTCCGCCCACGCCGAGACCTTCGGCGTCCAGCGGATATGCCGGGTCCTTGCAGTCTCCCGGTCCGGCTACTACCGGTGGATCGCCGGCGCGAAGGCCCGTGCCAGGCGACAGGCCGACGATGACGCCCTGGTCGCGGAGATCCGCGAGATCCACACCGAGCACCAAGAGGCGTACGGAGTGCGGCGCGTCCACGCCGAACTGCGCGGCTTCGGACACGCCGTCAACCGCAAGCGCGTCGAACGCCTGATGCGGATCAACGGGATCGAGGGTCGCCATCTGCGGCGGCGCAAGCGCACCACGCTCCCCGACCGGCTCGCACCGCCCGCCCCGGACCTCGTCCACCGCGTCTTCTCCGCCGAGCGGCTGGACGAGAAGTGGTGCGGCGACATCACCTACGTGCAGGTCGGCGGCACGTGGCTCTACCTCGCCTGCGTCCTGGACATCTGCTCGCGCCGCGTGATCGGCTGGTCGATGGCCTCCCATATGCGCGCCGAACTCGTCATCGACGCCCTGAAGATGGCCGTGGCAACCCGCGGCGGAACCGTGGACGGGGTGATCTTCCACGCGGACAGGGGCTCGCAGTACACCTCCGCCGCATTCGCCGGGGTCTGCGACAGCTTCAAGATCCGCAGGAGCATGGGCCGGGTCGGCTCGAGCTACGACAACGCCCTCGCCGAGAGCTTCTGGCAGGGACTCAAGAGAGAGACGATGCACCAGAGGCTGTTCTCGACGATGAGCCAGGCAAGGCTGGAGATCTTCCAGTGGCTGACGTACTACAACGCCCGCAGGCGCCACAGTGCCCTCAACTACCTCTCACCCGCCGAGTTCGAACAGCGGCATCAGAGAGAACGTAGAATCACACTCGCAGCATGAACCCCTGTGTCCGCACCCCGGGGGTCACCTCACCCAGCTCGTACTGCCCGATGCACCGGACACCGCAGACCTGTTGGCCGACCCGCACATGCAGTGGGCCTTCGGCCGCTGGAACGACGACAGCCCGCTGCGGCGTGCCGCGCTCGCGGGCCTGGCCTATCTGCGCAGCCAAGGCGCGGAGCTCGATGACATCGAACTGGCGGGTGAGCGACTGCCCACTGAGCGCCGGAGGGCAGGGCAGCGGTCCGAGGCCCGGTGGTGGGTCAACTGGAAGTGGCGCGGATATTCCGGGATTCCGTACTGCCTCAGGGAAGGGGACGCCTGGTTGGAGGTTGTCCAACCCACCCGTACGCGCCCGCTCACTGCTCTGATGATCCGCCCCGGGCCAAAGGCTGATAGTGCCTCTGCCCGATAGGTCAAACTGGCAACTGATCTGCTGGTGATCGGGAGTCAGGCCGTCACCCATGATCTGACCATGGAGGTGGTACTGCTTCCGTGGGAAGTCCGGCGGACCGTTGGCGGCGGCGCCGGGCATCCGCACTTCCAGCGCCGGTAAGTCCTTCGTCGCGATCCGCACCTGCTGCTGCGCTACACCACCCCCGAAGCCGAGGACGCCCCGCCGCTCGCCGACCACCCCTGGCTGGCGCAGCACGCCGACCAGCACCGCCAGGCCGGGGTGAACCTGGCCGGACCCGGAGAGAAACCTGGTGTTCCAGTTCCCGGGCGGTCCACTGCGGCTGGACGAGATTCCCCTACCGGCCGAGGCCCCAGTGGCCCTCGGGTAGGTCCGCCCCGCAACCCGCCCGGGTGTCGCAGCCGGCATGAGGAGCTCGGCTCCATATCGACGGCGTGCTTTGGTAGACCTGCTAGGACCGGGCCGCCGACGGACTCCGGCGTCGGTGGCGGGCGGACCAGACCTCCGGCAGGCAATGTCCCGCTCGGCCCGGCCGCCCGGTGCCCGGACGCTGCCTACCGGGCGGCCGGCCCGCAGATCACCAGCGCGGCCTGGGCGGTGTGCCGCTCCCACCAGTGTGCCCAGAGTGCCTGGGCCGCATCGAGCGGATCCTCACAGCCGCCGGTGAGCAGTTCCTGAGCCCGGCGGCTCACTTCGTCCGCAGGCAGATCGGTTCCGGTCATGCCGGGACAACGCGCAGCCGCCGGGGCGGGTCACCGTGTTCACCCGGTCGGGTCCGGCCCTTCGTCGACCCGGCCTGCCACCCGCGCGGCGGCCGGCGCCAACGCTTCGATCCGGAACCCGCGCGGAATGCGGTGCGGGCTTCCGGGGGACGGGAGCGGCAGATAGCCGAGCTGCATCGCGGCGCCGTCCATCGCATGGTTCCAGGTGAGGTCCGCGTGGGCGGCATAAAGGTCCTGGGCGCGCTGCATCAGCAGCGCCGGATGGTCACCCAGCAGCAGGTCCGCCGCCTCCATCGACTCGTCGCGGCTCATCTGCGGAGAGTCCTCGTAGAGGGCATCGGCCAGGATGATGAGAGCGTCCGAGAAGACGCGCTGGGTCATGGTCAGGTTTCGTGTGCCCCGGCGGTGCTGGGGCAGATCGGTGATCGCTTCGACAGTCACGGCGGACACGATCCCACCGCGAGGTCCAGCCGGGTGGATCGCGGGCGTCAAATTGAGCCATCCATCGGTGGTCGCAAAGCCGCTCCGACGCCGCGAGGCAGTGGACCTGCCAAACTGGCGGGCATGAGTTCCGACCGGCGCCCGCTGTGGCAGCCTTTCTCCGAGCCGGCCGCCGACACGGCCGTACCTCCGCCCAGCGGTGCCCGGCTCCTCGCGGTCGAACGGGCACCGTTCCTTGAGCCCATCGCCGACCCGGCCGAAGTACCCGAGGTGCCCACCTCCCGCCGCCCGCTGGGCCACGGCCCCCTGGTGGCCGCGATCGTGCCGGACGACCAGCACTGACCTCGCCAGGACCGGAGCGCAGCCGCACTTGAACTTGAATGGGTCCGCGGGCCTGCGGGCGGATCACCAGAGCGTGCCCTGGTGGACTTCGGCAGGCACCGCGAACTGGTGAGCTCGGGGTGCCTGAAGAACCGGCCTCGGCCCAGCCTGCTGTTCGGCCGTCAGCCGGTCGGCAAGACGCTGCCCGCGCCGACGCCCGCCCCTCGTGTAGGCCCTGGCGTGACTCCTGATCTCTTCTGGCCACGGCAGAAGCGCCATCAGGTGGTCCACGACCAGGCTCGCCGTGGTGAACGGATCGGCCAGCAGGGGCACGGCAACGTCGCTGCTGCGGGTGAGCTGCAGCGGATCCTCACGGACCCGCACCACCGTCCAGCCCGGTCGAAGCTGCTCGACATCCAGGGCCTTGCGCAGGTCCCGCTCGTGGGAGTTCCGGTGCCAGTAGGACCCGTCGAACTCGACGACCACCCTGCCGTCCGCCACGGTGGGGAACACCATGTCCAGCCGCCACACCCCCGTGGCCGCCCGTAGCCGGTGCTGCTGCACCCCGCCGCCCAGGACATGCTGAAGCTCGGCGAACAGGTCGGTCTCCTGCCGCGAGATGCCGCTGCGTCGGCATCCGGGGCAAGCCTGATGGGCAAGGAAGACCATGGCCACGATTGCCTGCCAGGGCTCGTGCCCGCGAGGGCATGTCCACCACACGTGCTGATTCGAACCGGCCGTCACATCCGCCGGGGTGAGCATGCCGTTCAGGGTCGGGTGCCAGTTGGCGGCGAGCTCCGGGTTCTCGGTGGCCAGGTCCCGGTAGCGAACCAGGCGAGAGCAGTGCGGGCACCGATTCGTGCCCCGCACCCGGTTGAACACCCGTGCGCGGAACTCTCCCTTGCAGTCGCCGCACTGCCACCAGACGACCCGGTGGGATCCGGAGGTGATCTTCGCCAGGGGCAAGCCGTCGTTGCGGGCGGGGTGCCACTCGGCGGCGAGCGCCGGGTGGGCCTCCTCCAACGGTGGTGACGGCGCCCGCCCTGCGCAGTGCGGGCAACCGGAGCCCGCGATGGCCCGGTCCCGGACCTTGGCTGACCACCGATGATCGCGAGCGCACTTCCAGGTGAGTCTCAGACTGGAGTTGGTGAAGATCTCCGTCAGGTCGACGCCGGGGTTGGCGGCCACGTCGACTTGCCCTGCCAGGTCGGCGAGTTCGCGTAGTGGCCGGGGCTCGGTGCCGTCCCGGCCGCACGCCGGACACCCGGTGCCCCGCCGGCGGCTCGATATTCGGGCCTCGAAGTCGTGGCCATGAGGGCAGAGCCACCACACCTTCCGGTGGGAGCCGGGGCCCACGCTGTCGGCGGCCAAGGTGTTGCGGGGGTGCCACTGCGCCGCCAGCTCGGGGAAGCTCTCGGCCAGGTTGGTGCTCCCCGGCGGAATGTACCCCGCGCACCGGGGGCAGCCTCCGCCCGCCACCCGGCCGTGGACAACGGCCTGCCAGACGTGCCCGGCCGGACACTGCCAGAACACCCGGCGGTGCGACCCCGGACCGATAGTTGCCCGGTCGAGGTCGCCGTTCAGCGTGGGGTGCCACTGCGCAGCGATGTCTGGGCGCTCGTTGACGAGGAAGCGCGTACGTCGGGTCATGATCACGAACCGTAGGCGGGCACACTGACACCCCCACTGGCCTCTGACCTGGACGAACGCCACGGGCGGACAGCGCAGAGCGGAAGGGCGCCCCATCACCCGGAACTCCAGCTGCAGTTGACTTGGGTTGCACTCGGGTGGCGAAAGGCAACTACAGCTGGAGTTCCGCTCCGGCCGCGCCACAGCCCGAACAGGCCGGCCCAGGCGTGCGGCCACCCGGCGCCCTGCCATGGACGCGGCCACGGCCCCTCTTAGATGTCAGTGCCAGCCGCGATGATGGACCTATGACAACCCGCGCTGACCTGGCCTCTTCCGCTGACTACGCCACCGCCGTGGCCACCGCCGTGAGCGCCGCAGGCGACTACTACCGCGACGGCTCCACGCCGCTCGGCGACGACGAGTACGACGCCCTGGTCCGCGCCATCGAAGCCTGGGAACAGCAGCACCCCGACGAGGTGCACCCCGACTCCCCCACCGGCAAGGTGGCCGGCGGCGCGGCCGTGGGCGACGTCCCCCACTCGGCGCCGATGCTCTCGCTCGACAACGTGTTCAACGACGAAGAACTGACCCACTTCGCGGCCGGACTGGAACGCCGCCTCGGCCGACAGGTCACCGCCTGGTGCGTGGAACCGAAGCTGGACGGCCTCGCGGTGGCCGCCCGCTACGAGGGCGGCCGCCTGGTGCAGATGCTCACCCGCGGCGACGGCCTGGCCGGTGAGGACATCACTCACGCCGCCGACGCCGTGCTCGGCCTCCCCGCCACACTGACCGAGCCGCTGGACATCGAACTGCGCGGCGAAGTCCTCCTCACCACGGCTCAGTTCGAAACCGCGAACGAGATCCGGATCGCCCACGGCGCCGCTCCGTTCGCGCACCCGCGCAGCGGCGCGGCCGGAACCCTGCGCGCCAAGGACCGCCCCTACCGCATCGAGCTGACCTTCTTCGCCTACAGCGCGATCGGCCTCGACGACCTCGGCCACAGCGCCCTCCTGGAGGCCCTGGCCGCGCTCGGCGCCAACACCGCCGCCAGCACCGCCGCCGCACCGCTGCGCTGCGAGACCCTGGAGCAGGTCCAGGAGCGGATCGCGGAGATCACCGCGCTGCGCAGCGCGCTGCCGTTCGGGATCGACGGCGTGGTCATCAAGGCCGACTCCGCCGAGGACCAGGCGCAGGCGGGCAACGGTTCCCGGGCGCCGCGTTGGGCGGTCGCGCGGAAGCTGGCCGCCGAGCACAAGGTCACGCGGCTACTGGAGGTGGAGTGGAACGTCGGCCGGACCGGCGTCATCGCCCCGCGGGCCGTTCTGGAGCCGGTCAACATCGAAGGCGTGATCGTTAGTTATGCCACGCTTCACAACCCGGGTGACATCGCCCGCCGCGACCTGATGCTCGGCGATCAGGTGTTCGTCTACCGCGCGGGGGACGTGATCCCCCGCGTGGAGGCACCGCTGGCGGACCAGCGCACCGGCGCCGAGAAGCCGATCGTCTTCCCCGAGGCGTGCCCGCGGTGCGGCGATGCGATCGACACGTCCGGGCAGCGCTGGCGGTGCGTACGGGGCCGTGGCTGCCAGGCGGTTGCGTCGGTGATCTACGCGGCCGGCCGCGACCAGCTCGACATCGAGGGCCTGGGCCGCACCCGGGCCGTCCAGCTCGTCGACAGCGGCCTCGTCTCCGACGTCGCGGACCTGTTCACCCTCAACAAGCAGCAGCTCCTGACCCTGGATCGGATGGGCGACACAAGCGCGGACAACCTGCTCGCGGCCATCGAGCAGGCCCGGGGCGCGGCACTGAACCGCGTGTTCTGCGCGCTCGGGGTGCGGGGCACGGGCCGGACGATGTCGCGGCGGATCGCCGCGCACTTTGGCAGCATGGCCGCCATCCGGGCCGCCGACGCGGACACCCTGGCAGCAGTTGACGGCATCGGACCGGAGCGGGCCCGCCTGGTCGTGGACGAGCTGGCCGAACTCGGCCCGGTCCTCGATAAGCTGATCGCCGCCCAGGTCGGTACCGCCGTCACCGAACCCGCCGCCCCCTCAGCAGTCGACGCCGGTGAGGATGCGGCCGCCGGGCCGCTCGCGGGACAGAGCGTGGTGGTCACAGGCTCGATGACCGGTGACCTGGCCTCACTGTCCAGGAACGAGATGAACGAGCTGATCGAGCGTGCCGGAGGCAAGGCCTCCAGCAGCGTCTCCAAGCGCACCGCCCTCCTCGTCGCCGGGGAGAAGGCCGGCTCGAAGCGCACCAAGGCCGAAGACCTCGGCATCCGGATCCTCGCGCCGGAGGAGTTCGCCGCCTTGATCACCGACTACCTGCACCGCTGACCGAGCAGGACGTCACCATCCTGGGTTCGCCCCGGCCTCCACCTGGAAGCCGGGGCGAACCCATCTCCGGCCCCAGCCTCGGGAAGGCGCCCGCGCCGGGCTGGTTACCGGGTAGAGCCCCGCGAACCCGCCGCGGACGGCTACCGTCGTCTGCACAGGGACCGGCCACCGGCCGGGCCGAGCCGACAGGAGAGGGGGGTGGGGATGAGCGCCCAGCCCACCGAACACGGTGGAGGCCGCTTCGGGCTACCGCCAATGGACACCGTGCAGGAACTCCGGGCCGCCCTGCAGGCCGGCCACGGCTTCGCCGGCGACGCCGAACACCTGGACAGCGAGCTCGCCGCCCAGCTGCTGCGCCGGGTCCCGGTCGACCAGGTCGCCGACGTCGCGGAGGTCGGCACGGTGATCGACCTTGCCGCCGTCGCCGAGATCTTCGCCGCCTACCGGGGCCGGGTACTGCTGGCCGCCGACCGGGACACCGCAGATGCGGTCGACGAGACCGTCTACGACCTGCTGGCCCGGCAGGGCGCCGAGTGAGCGATCCGGACCAGCAGGAGGGAGCGGTGGTCGCCGTCGTGACCGAGCGAGCCGCCCAGCGCGCCAAGGAGCTCGGCGCCGAAGAAGTCCTGGAGGACCTGCGCCGCGAACTGGAGCACCAACCCCGTCTCGGTCGGCTGATCCGCACCGTCGCCGAAGGCACCCAGCGGGTGGAGCTGTACTCCACCCGGATCGAGGGAGACGTGGCGGCCGGCCGTCCGGCCGTCAACACGGTGCACGCCTACGCCCCCGCTCCGCCGTGGCCGCCGACCGTACGCATCGCCGCCATCGTCCCCGAAGACCCGCCCCGGCCCCAGCTGTAACCGGGCCGGGCCCAGGTGAGACACCCCGGTCCCCAGCCTGCTCTTCCACCGGCGCAGCCCGGTGCCGGGCAGCAACGGCCCTGGCCTCGCGCAACCGCGAGCGCGATGATGGGAGACGGGGAAGGAAGAAGGTGGCCGCCATGAAGACGGCCGACGTGCACGTCGGCGAGAGCTACCTGGTGCGCGTGCCCCAGCGGCTGCCGTACGACCGCTACCCGCCGGGCGACACCGAGCGCAGCGTCCGGATGCACTGGCTCAGGTTCATCAGCTCCGGCGAGGAGTTCGAGCTGACCGTCACCGAACCGCCGCAGGCGGACGGCGAGCACTTGGTGGCCGGGCTGATCGTGAAGCCGCACTCCGGAGTGCGGGTGCAGCTCACGGACGACCAGGCCGAAGGCCTCAGTCTGCCGCCCGGGGTCGGGTACGTGGTGAGGGGTAGCCTGGAGGACCTTGCCGGCACCCGGGTCGAGCTGATGAGCGCCACCCCGATGACCGTCCCGGTCCGGTGGCTCCGCCCGGTCGACGCAGCTCGAAGCGGTGGCGAACCGGAGACTGCCGACCAGCGTCCGACGGTCGCCTGACCCGGGTCTGGCGGGACTCACCAGGGACGGGGGCTCCGCTGCCGAGGGCCCGCTGATCCGTGTTGGTACTCGGCCACGGCCGACAAGAGCTGGTACCGCGCCCACGCCCACCGCTCGTCGAAACCTTGGCCGGCCGCCACGGCGTCCGGGTGGAACCCGACCAAGCCGGCTTCGTCGCTCAGGTTCCGCAGCGCGGACGCCAGCTCCGACAGGGCGGCCTCCCACGACACCAGGCCGCCCAGGGCGGCGCGCACTACGGTGTCGATCACACTCACCGGATTCAGGCCCGCCGAGCGGGCCTGCCCAGCATGCTCGTGGAGCTCGTCAGCGTCGGTGGACAGCACGTCGTCCTCCCAACCGGCGACCTGTTCCTCGCAGGCTTCGACCAGGGCCCGGGACTGCTCGACCAACTGCTCCAAGGCCGCAGTGGGCAGCCACCGCGGCCGTCGGGCGGCGGGGACGGCGGGGACGGTGGGGGTGGCGGAGATCAGATCCAGGGCGGCCCGCCCCAGATCGAGGGAACGTCGGTTGGCCATGCCTTTCCAACGAGCCCGCCGGACGCGGCGATGCGCCAGCGAGAACGGATAGTCCCGTGCTCGCGGCCGCATCTGGTCCGGGACAAGGTCATTGGCCCAGGACGGCTGCCGCGAGGAACGCCCGGTACTGGCCACCCGGCTGAAGGCGGATGCCGTGGCACTGCAGGTACGCCGAGCTGTGCCAGCCGGTACCAGCTGCTCCCCGAGGGTCATGGTCCCGCCCAGGCTGGCGGCGCCGATCCCGGGGACCGCCCCCGGTCCGGTGACGGCGCTCGCGAGCTTCGCGTCACTGGTGGAGCACTCCACGGCTGGCCCGTCCACGATCACCGACGCGGCGGCCTTCTCGGCCGACTCGGCGCGCACGGCGGTCGCACTGCTGGTCCCGGCCGGGCGGCCGTGACCCTTGACGCCGTGCGCGGGACGGCGCTCCAGGCTGTTCCAGCGCTCAATGGTGGCCCTGGTCCAGAAGGCGACGCCGTAGAAGACGGCGTCCGGCTCGGGGAGCCGGGTCGCCTTGCTCCCGCGGTAGTACGACTCCATCGTGGACTTCGTCGGCCGGCGCTCCTGGGGGACCGCCATCCGGGCCTCCTCCAGGGTGAGGAGATCACGGCCGCGGACCCACGCCCGCAGGTCCTCCACGCCGAGTGCGTCGGCCTGGACGATCGTCAGGTCCCCCACGACGCCTTCCCGCTCCTCCTCCAGGAGGACACGGCAGACCTCGGCGCGCAGCTGCTCCTCGCTGAGGGCGCAGGCGTCCGTCGCCGCCGGGACCTGCGGCAGGTCGTCGGTCCTGGTGCGCGGCAGGTGGCTGGCCAGGAAGCGGGCCTGCTCCAGGTCGTAGAGCTCCTTGGTGCCGCGGCCGCCGCCGGCGACCGGGGTGAGGGCCTTGAAGGCGCCGAGGTTGCGGAGTGTCCCTGCGGCCTTGCCTGCCAGTGTGGCCACGTCGTCGCGGTCGATGACACTGTTCCCGAGGCTGATCATGTTGCCCTCTCTCAGAATCCGGCGGCCACCCGTGGTGACTGAATAATATTTACCATGGATTCCTAATCATGTCCATCTCGGGCCGCTCCTCCGCCGGGCCAAGGCGCCTTCCGGTGCCACAGTGGCCCCTTGTGGGGCCTATCGGGTTGGCGTTGTCGGTGCTGCGCGGTGCATCTTGCGGGGGGTGAGTGAATCGTTGCGCGGGGTGGTCCGGACGCGGTGGGCACACCGGGGCCACCGTCGGGCTGCAGGCCAACCGTGGCTGAGGATCGGGTTCTTCGGGGCGTGGGCGGACTGGTCGTCAGCCGGGCGGCGGGGAAGGCCCGTTGATGGTGAGCGGAATCGGAGCGAGGCCGTCGTGGGTCTGACCGCTTCCAGGTTCGGCCTGCGCGGAGCGCCGCGTCCTGGCGACCTTACGACCGGAGCCCGTTTTTTAGGTGGTTCGTCGGCCCGGCCCGGCAGCGGCATCGCCAGCACTCTGCATGGGCCGGTGCCTGCCGTGCTGTCGCAGCCTGATGACATGATCCTCCAGACTGTGCGGACGAAGGGGCGGGTATGGACCTGACGGTGGAGCAGGCAGCGCGGCAGATGACGGCGGATGTCGTCGCGAAGGCGCCGGAAGGCTGGGCGGAGTGCGTGCTGCGGGGCCACGCGAGCGGGTCCGGCTTTGGCTTGCGTGGCGGCGGGTACGTGGTGCCGAGCCGCCCGAACAGCTTCTTCCACGTGCCGTTCCCGCACCAGGGCCTCGCATCGCTGGCGTCCCGGTTCCGGGAGAGTCACGGTTGGGAGTCCATCGTCCTTGAGCTGACCTGTCGCCCCTCGGGTGCATTCGAACTGGTGGTGTTCCGGGACACGCTGCAGCCCGGCTCCTCCCCCGGAGAGGGCTGGACGCTGACCCTCAACCCCGGCTTCCAGCCGCCGGAACCGGGCGCGGTAGACGGCGCGCAATCACCCGGGCTCCACCCGACCGGGGACCCGGTCGAGGCGGTCGAGCTGCTGCAAGCCCTGCTCCGCCGGCACGCCGAAAGCGAAGGCGAGGAACCGAAGACGCCGGCGCCCGTCACCGAGGCGCAGCTCGCCGCCGCCGAGCGCCACCTCGGTCGAGCGCTGCCCGTAGACCTGCGGGCGCTCTACCTGGAGGCCGACGGGGACGGCGGCAGCGAGGCGCTGGACAGGTACAGCTGGCTGTCGCTCGATGCGGCCCTGGCCGAGCGCGACGACTACATCGGCGTCCCGACCTGGTTCGGTTGGCAGCTCGGCTGGCACCACGTGGTCTTCGACGCAGACCCGGCGAACACGGTGCGCCGTTGCTCAGGGCATCCGGGCTGGCTTCCCTTCGCCACCGGCTTCGACGGCAACTTCCTCGCCGTGGACCTCGCGCCGGCCGCGGACGGCCGCCCCGGCCAGGTGATCGAGGTCGGCCGGGACTTCGACGACGGCCCACGCCACGTCGCCTCCTCTGTCACCGCTTGGCTCGGCCTGACCCTGGGCCGGCCAGATCCGGACGCCCCGCAGCAGTCCGACGACTCGTACCAGTTGGTGGTCTCCACCCTGGACGAGCGACTCGCCCCGCGCGTCCAAGCAATACACCTCAACGATGCCCCCTCCCCCGTCGACCTCGCCCCGCTGTCCGCCACCCCGCACCTGCGCCGCCTGCACCTCAACCGCTGCGCCACCACGGACCTCTCCCCGGTGGCCGCCCTCCCCGTCGAGGATCTGGCCGTCGACCTCGCCCCCGGGGCAGACCTCGGCCCGCTCACCGACCATCCACACGTCACCTCACTCGCCGTCGGCTCCGAGGCCCCGGTGGACCTTGCCCCGCTGCGCACCCTGCCCGCGCTGCGCTCCCTCGACCTGTCCCGTTGCCCCACCCCGGACTTGGCGCTGCTGACCGACCTCCCCCGCCTGCACTACCTCGCCCTCTCTCCCGCCCAGTGGGTCGACCTGATCAACGCAGACCGCCTCCCCGCCCACCTCGCCGCAGCCCGCCTGGCCGGCAACCCACCGCTCACCGCTGCCCTCGACCTGCTCACCGCCCTCGGCATCGACACCTCCGCCGCCTACCGCTTCTCCGGCACAACCGAGGACAACGGCTAACGCCCCGAGCCGAGATTCGGCATAACCCCTGGATGGCGCCGGTGAGTCGGGAACCGTACTCACCGGTCTGGCCGTCAGGGGGCCGGGCTACGGTACTGCCGTGTCGAACTCCTACACCACCTTGTGGACCAACAACCTGTGCCGGAACCTGGAGCGATCCGGCCATGCTGGGCGGCGGCTGACGATGATGTTCGGTGGTCCGCACAAGTCACTGCCGAGCTTCGAACGAGCGGGTGTACGCCCCGGCGACCGGATCTTCCCTATCCGAGTCCTCCGTACCCGTCTGTACGTCCTGGGCGTGATGGAGGTCTCCCGGGTCATCCCGTACGAGGATGCCGGTTCGGAACTCCACGACGACGACTACACCAAGCTCCTCGACTGGCGTCCTCTGAAGGCAGGTTGCGTCACCGAGGTCCTGCTCGGCCCTCCGGGTTCCCCCCTCGCCTTCGACCAGGTCGTCCCGGCCGACCTCCTGGAACGGCTGACCTTCACCTCCGCCCGCCGGGGCGACCGCACACTCAAGTACGTCGAGGACGGAATACTCACCCGCAGCACCAGCCTCCACGGCATCTACCGTCTCGCAGCCCACTCGGCAGCGGAACTCAGCCAACTCGTCATGATGGGCGGCCCCTCGGCCGGTCGTCCCGCGCCGAGCTTCCGGCCGCTGGAGAGCGACGGAAAGCCCTCAGGCATGAGCGCGATCAAGCCAGAGGCGGCCCGCAGCTGACGACCTGTCATCCGTAGTGGACAGCGAAATCCGGAGTGGTAGAGCGGTACCGGGCCAGCTGGCGGCGCAGCGCGGCTGCAGCCTCTGGCGCTCGAAGCTCCAGCTCGGCCCAGTGGACGAAGCACAGCTCGCCGGGCATCTCGACCAGGCCGGTGATCGCGTCCCAGAAGGCATCCCAGTTCATGCCGTAGAAGGAGGGAAAGCGCAGGTCCTGCTTCAGGAGGCGGTGGAGATCGCGCTCGTTGCTGACTGCGCTGACGTCGATCGTCACTTGTTGATCCACTTCTGGATCCGGATCCTCCGGGTGTCCCCAGAAGGACGGGAGCCACCAGCACAGGACCGACCTGTCGGTGGGCCAGGGGCGAGGCGCGTCGCTCGTCGAGCGCTCGAAGGAGTCCGTGGTCGGGTCGATCGGGCGCCAGGCGGGGTCGAGCGGTTCATCGTCCGCCGGCGGTCGGACGAACCGCCTGCCGCGCTGATCGCACGCGCCGTAAGCCTGGAAGTTCTGCTGAGCCTCGACAAGCGAGAGCTGGTTGGCACCACCCGGCACGAACGGCCAGCGGAACTGCACCAAGTCGTCTTCCCAGAAGCAGACCGGGCAGATGCCGTACGAACCTGGCCACCCATCCTCAACATTGAAGACGAGATGACCACAACAAGGACAGGGGCGACGGGTATCCACCGGATCAGCCTGATCTGGTTCCCCGACCTGCGGCAACTCAGTTTCGGGAAACGATCACTCGTCGCCCGGGAAGCGATCTTCAACCGCTGTCCCCAGGCCCTGATCAGCCCCACTCGTGAACAGCCCCCCGAAGCCACTCACAGACTTCGACTCGAAGCGCGCCGGTGACCAGCGGCTTCGCGGTGGCGACTCGCAATCTGTCGGCCCCAGTCGCAGCTGGATGTGAGGGTGTGGAGGCCCGCCCGTCCCGCACCGTCCGGCGGTGGATCCGAGGGGTGGCGTGACTTTGTAACTTGTTGCGAAGTTAGGGCCTGCTGCGGTAACTTCGAAACAAGTTACAAAGTTCACTTGCTTGGAGGGCTCATGCTTCAGATCCAGATCGGGCCCGAGCGCCTGGCCCGCTCCGACGACCTGCTCGGCCGCACGACCATCGGCTGGCGAGAGGGGATGAACGAGGACGAGGCGTGGCAGGCCGGCCGGGGCATCTGGAAGTTCAACGCCGATCGCGCCCTCGCCCAGCACGAAGTGCAGATCGTCAACACCGCCGGCACCGTCCTGGCCGTCGCCACCATCACCGGCGTCACCAAGAAGGAGGACCGGTACGCCCTCGAAGGTGACCTCCTGCGCGGCGACCCCAGGGTCGGCCGCCCCACCGCGCACCCACACCGCTCCCGCAACTCCGTCGGCTACTTCGACGAGTGACGGCCACCCGCACCGCAACTGCCTCCGCACGGCCCTCACTCCCACCTGGAAAGGTCACCATGACCACCCGCCAGACCGCCGCACCGCTCGCCACGACCAGCCTCGTGGCCACGGCTCGCCGGGCCCACGAACTCTCCCGGTCCTTCCGTGAGGACTTCGGGATCCTCCTTGACGCGCCGTACCAGCGCGGCACCGTCTGGAAGCCGATCAAGAAATCGCCCTCATCCGCTCCCTCATGACGGGCATCCCGACCGGCACCCTGATCCTCGCCAACCGGGACAACGCCGCCTGGATCGCCACCTACGGCACCCGCCCACACAGCGAGGGCGAGCCGATCTACGCCGTCATCGACGGCAAGCAGCGCCTGACCACCGTCTTCCGCTGGTACGACAACGAGCTCGCAGTCCCGGCCTCCTGGTTTCCCGACAACGAGGTGGAGAAGACCACTATTGGAGTCCGACGACGGGCCCTACGTCACCTTCGAGCAGCTGACCAAGCTGGGCCAGCGCCACTTCATCGACCGCGCCTCACTGCAGGTCGCCGAGGCGAAGCCCGCCACGCTGGAGGAAGAAGCCGCGATCTACCTGCTCGTGAACGGCGGCGGCACCCCTCACACCGACGCCGACCTGGACAAGGGCAGCCGCGTCGCCCACCAGGGCAGCCCGCCCTCGCCCTGACCGCCGCTCCGAGAACCGCCCGCCAAGGCCCACAGCTCCGCTGCCAGGCCAGCCGATCGACGGATGAAACCGCGTGCACCGTGACCCGGCATCCGGACAACAACGATGAGGAGAAGCAGCGAGATGACCGACGACCCGCAGCGAAGCGACCAGGACGGGATGCAGATCCACTTTGCGATCGCGTCACTCAGCTGGAAGGAGACACAACCGGGACCCCGCGGCCTCTACGGGACGCCGTACGTGCAGTACCTGGTCCAGTGGTCGTCCCTGGTCAACGTGGATCCAGTCAACGGCCGCAAGCAACTCCACCGGGACGTCTTCGGCTGGGCACGGCAGCACTACGGCGCCCCCGACACGGCCGCTGTGGAGCTCATCTCCGTCGAGCCAGACGCACTGCCGCAGATGATTGGCGCTGACGGGCTTCCCGTCAGCCAGGACTTCTACTGCGCGGTGACGGTCAAGTGGGTCGACAACCACGTGTCCTACACGAGGACGTGGGACGACGTCGTGCCGGTGGAACCGGGAACCAGCCGGGAGGAACTCGTGACGCGCCTGGCAGAGCGAGCCCGCACGGCCTGCTGGGCCCCGGCGGATGCCGTCGTCGTGGCCCTGACCGTGCTGCCCAACGCCCTGCCAGTCGAGCGCGAGTCTCTGCCCGCCTGACACCCGCCCAGACCGGAAGCCCACGCCCACCAGCCGACCCACCCTCAGACCCTCACCGATGAGGAGCACCTCGTGCCCACCCTGACGCTCCCCGCCGCCGCCGTTGTCTCGGCGCCCACCGTGGGCTCCACGCCCGTGGAGAAGGCGGTAGTCGACGGCATCGTCGGCGATCATGACCCCGAGACGTTCCTGTGGATCGTCTTCCACCCCGCCAGCGGCGGCGCCCGCGTACGCCTGGACCGGCGGCGGCCACCCCGTCGGCGACCGGATCGACCAAGCCGCGCTCGCCGCCGGGTACGACTGCTCCGACTGGTTCCACATCGGCAGCCGCCACCTGACTAAGTGGTCGAGTTCGGAAGTCCTTCGGGGGTTGATCACGTGGCGAGGCGGAAGGAGGATTCCTCTGGGTGATCGGCGGCGCGCCGGTCGAGCCTGGCCAGCAGATCGTCCAGGTCGGAGGTGGTGAACCTCCACTGGAACGGCTGTGCCGCGGCGTTGTAGCGGTCTTCGAAGGCTCGGAGCCGATCCCCGACCTGGGCAAGGTCGGTGAAGTCGTTGGGCGAGACGACCTTGCGCTGAACGACGGAGAAGTAGATCTCCACCTGGTTCAACCAGGAGGCGTGCACGGGGGTGTGCACCAGTACGGCGTTGGGGAACGCAGCGGTCAGCCGGTCTGCCGCGGCCTTGCCGCGGTGCGAGGAACCGTTGTCGACGACCCAGAACACCCGCTTCGCGCTGGCGTAGGGCTCCTGGCTCATGACCTGGGTGACCAGGTTCATGAACGGGTCGATACCGGTGGTTTTCTCGCAGCGGTCGAAGACCGTCGCGCGGTGGACGTCGTAGGCGGCCAGGTAGGCCAGTGCACCGCCGCGGCCGTAGGTGTGGTTTATCCGCATCGCCCTGGCCTGCCCCGGTGCGAGAGTGGGGTGGCAGCGGCAGCGGGCCTGGATGGAGGTCTTCTCGTCCGCGCTGATCACGTACTCGTCCGCGCCGAGCGGTGTGCCTTCCCAGACACGGGCGTACAGGTCCAGCACGCGCCCGGCCTTCGGGCGGAAGGCGGGATCGGTGATGAAGATCCAGGACTGGTGCTGCCAGGGCTTGATCGCGTCCTTCTGTGAGCGGACACCTGTAAATCCTGTTGAGCGGACGGTTCAGGTCCTCGTCTGCGGACAGCTCAGCTCCCTGTCCGAAGGGCCGTTCGTGTCGAT